>CALGLR010000047.1 GCA_937959395.1 uncultured Flavobacteriaceae bacterium
TTTTTGTTTATAATTTTGAATAGCTATTCAGCCATTAACTGCAATTGTTGGTGTTTTTCACCAACAATTGATTTCTTCTCTTCTATAGTCGCTTACAAAATCAAAACAATCTTCTTTTTCTAAGTAAAATGAAGCAGATGAAAATTTATACCCACCTTCAGTTATACTCATGTTAGCTTTAACTGGATTCTCATGAATGTATTTCAATTTTTGTTCAATGATTTTATCAGAATATAAATCTACACATAAGGGGTTTCGTTTCCAAAATTGATACGTTCTATCTTTCGCTTCTACTAAAAAGTATTTTAAAACCTCTTTATGGTTAGTTTCTAAATCCCGTTTAATTCTTTGAGCTGTAAACTTCATAAAACTCAATTGCGTATGTTTTAATGAATATAACTTTGTTGGTTTCCAGATAATATGAATATGGTTATCCATAATTACATAGCCGTAAATAATTACTCTCTCAGCTTTAACCAAATATTGAAGTGATTCAATAATAATTACCTTATACTTTTCAGGCCTCAAAAGCATTTTCCAATCTTTTATTGTTGCTGTATAGAATTGCGGACAATCCTCATTATGTTTAAGAGGTTTAAGTTTCATGGTTACTTTAAAAATCAGGCGGATTCAATTAATAATTTTGTTTCGCAATTCTTTGTTAGTGAAAAACACCAACAAAGGCATTCAACAAATTAGAAAAGGCCTTACTACTATTTTCGCTTTTTTAGTTTATTCTAATTTCTTACTCTTTGCTCTACTAGTTTTATAAACTAGATCCATTAATGATTCAGTTTTATAATCTTTTTTAAATAAGTTTTGAACTGGATTAAAATAGTGAGTTTTACAGCTACGAAAAGATAAAAACAATATAAGTACTAAAATAAATCTCATACCACTAAACGATATGTGCGTTATCTTTTTTTCATATTAAAGTTTAGCTTCATCTGTATATCTATTCCTTAACTGCCATTGTTGGTGTTTTTCACCAACAATAACATTTAATTCTTAATCATCTTATTTCCCGTAAGTGGGTTTGTACCATACTTATCAAACAAAAACACTAAGCTTGTCATTGTAGCTGCTCCTAGTTCTAATTCTCTTTTATTCACCGCATCGAAGGTATCATTACTTGCATGATGATAATCGAAATAACGTTGTGAATCTGGTCTTAATCCCGCTAAGACATTACTATCTTTTTTTAATGGTCCAATATCTGCGCCACTACCTCCTTTTTCAAAATAATGAATTAAATAAGGTTTAAATAATGGCTTCCAACTTAACACTTGATTAAAGTTTGCATCACTACAATCAAAAGAAAACCCTCTTGGTGTAAAACCTCCTGAATCACTTTCTAAAGCAAATACATGTTTTTCATTTTTCTCTTCGGCTACTCGAGCATACTCTCTTCCTCCTCTTAAACCATTTTCTTCATTCATAAATAAGACAACTCTTATACTACGCTTAGGTCTTATACCGCTTTCTTTTATTAAACGCACTACATCCATAGATTGAACGACTCCTGCTCCATCGTCATGAGAACCATCACCTAAATCCCAAGAATCTAAATGCCCACCAACGACCATATATTCATTTGGAAATTCACTACCAGTAATTTCGCCAATAACATTATGCGATTGCACATCTTCCATCTGCTCACAACTTTGCTTAAAAAAGAATTTCAATTCTTTATTTTCTTTTAATGCAGAAGACAACGCTTCGGCATCATTTGTACTAATTGCTGCTGAAGGAATACGTTCATTTATAGGTAAATCGCCATAAGACATGCCTCCTGTATGTGGAAAATCGTCCAAACGCAAATTCATTGAACGAACAATAACTCCTACTGCTCCAAATTTTGCCGCTTCCATAGCACCCGCATAACGTTGATTAACACAACCACCATAAGCAGAAAACGTTGAAATTAAATCAGCTTGCATGGGTCTGTTATAAAAGACTATTTTTCCTTTTATTTTAGATTTCCCTAACTTTTCTAATTCTTCAAAATTATGAACCTCTACAATCCCCGCTTTTATTCCATCTTTTCTTGTAGCTATCGACCCTCCTAATGCACAAATATTAACGTCTTTTGTCATACGACTTACTTCATAGTAAGCTTGTTCTTTTTCTCCTCTAACCCATTTAGGAACCATTACGGGTTGTATCCATACTTTATCTAATCCAAGTTTGTCTAATTCGGCTTTACCCCAAGCAACAGCTTTCTCTGCATTTTCAGATCCCGATAAGCGCCCTCCTATTTTATTAGACAAGTGATCTAGCCATTCATAGGCTTTTCCATTTGTAAGAGATTGTTTATAAATAGTTTTTATTGCTTCTTCGTCTGATTGCGAAAAAGAAAATAGGCTAATAAAAAGGGCTAGAATTAATAAATAAGATTTCATTTGATTTTTTTTTGATGCATTAAATATACTATATAAATACATAAAAGACGGCATCGATTTAACAACCTATGCCGTCTGTTTTTATTTGTTTTTATAAAAGCCTATTTATACATCTATTAAGACATTATAATAAACTATTCATTGTTAAGCTCTTCACGATATAAATCGATATTTGCTTTCGTTTTAGAATCTAATTCAGGTTCTTCAATATCCTTATACTCTTTTAAAGTATTATATAAAATTTTAGCAACAGCATATCTTGCTGCTGGTTTATTATCAGCTGGAATATTATACCATGGAGCATGCGGCTTTGAAGTTCTATTTATAGCATCTTCATAACATTCTTGATAATCATCCCATAACTTTCGCTCTTTTAAATCACCAACCGAAAATTTCCAGTTCTTTTCTTTTAAATCTAATCGACGTAATAGTCTGTTTTTTTGTTCAGCTTTAGAAAGGTTCATATAAAATTTGTAAATAATAGTTCCATTATCGGCCAAATGTTTTTCGAAATTATTTATTTCTTCAAAGCGCTTGTCCCAAAATGAATCATTTATATCTTCAACAGATTTTATATTAGGCAAATGCTCACCTAAAATATAATTTGGATGCACACGAGTTACTAATACATTCTCATAATGTGTTCTATTATGTACTCCAAATTTACCTCTAGATGGCAATGCTAAATAATGGCGCCATAAGTAATCGTGTTTAAGCTCTAACTCTGTAGGCACTTTAAAACTATGTACCTCTACTCCTCTAACATTAAAATCCTTAAAAACCTCACGTATTAAGCTATCTTTCCCAGAAGTATCCATACCCTGAAAACAAACGAGTATAGAATATTTACCATGAGCATATATGGTATCTTGCAACTTACCCAATTTTTTACGCACTTTCTTTAATGCTGCTTTAACGGCAATATCGTCTTCTTCTAAGTTTAATAATGTTGGTTGTTTTGCTAAACTTATTTTTGAATTAATTTTAAAATCGCTTATATCTATTTTTTTCATTTTATGCTAAATTTATTTTAGGACTTGTATCTTAGTTTTTAGAACACTTAAAGCTACTGAATCTCCTATTACATAATAATTATTATTCAATTCTTAAATATAATGAAGTTTTTATTCTTCATCTAATATTCAATATTGGCCTGCTTTTTGATATTTTTTAAAAAAAGTCTTGGTATTTCACTAATTTTGATTATTTTAGACCCGCCTACATTTTAATAAAAACCCCAAATCATGAAAAAAAATTACTTATTTTTTCTATTACTATTAGTATTCGCTCAATCTTACGGGCAAGAAAAATCAACAGACATTGAATCAGACCTTGCAGATGTTAGTATAAACATTACTTCTGGTAATGACACATACAATCTTGAAGATTTATTACACCATGCGCAACGTGCCTCTGATGCACTAAACAAAGTTATAGCCAGTTTAGAAGCCTCTTCTAATTGCAATAAAGCTTTAAATTTAGCAAACGAAATTTCTGGATTATTAGATGCTGCTTTAGTTTCTGATAACCATGGAGATGGCCGTATTAACATTTCAGAATGTAAAGATTTGATAACACAAACGTTTTACGAGTATGATTTTTGTGCAATGAAAGGAAATGGAAATGAAGCTTTATCTGAACTAGAACAACAACAATCAAATTTAAGATTACAACAAATAGAGCTAGAATTAAAAGCTAAAGAAATTAAACGACAATTGGCAGAACAAAAAGAAAAAGAATCTTATTTAGTAAAGCAAAAACTTATTGATGCCAATAAGAAAGTGTTTGTTTCTAATGTTAAAGCCTACAATGATCAACTTAAAGCTTGTGAATGTAATACTACAATGTCTAATAATATAGTAGATGATTTAACAACATTAAGCTCTAAAAGCTTAGCTGAAATTAAAGCTTATTATTTAGATAAAACCATAACGGTTACTCAAACTTATTTAGAAAACTTAAATAAGTGTAAAAATTAAACCATCACCTTTTTTTAATAAAAGTAAAACCTCAAATCACTTTAGATTTGAGGTTTTTTTATGCTTAAAATATTTTTTTTGGCTTTATTATTTACTAGCAAAAAGCTTCACATCACTTTCACTTACTTCTTCTCCACCAAGGATTATTAAACGTTCAATAACGTTTCTTAATTCACGTATATTTCCTGTCCAATCATATTCTTGTAATAACTTTACAGCTTTAGCTGAAAAGCCTTTTAATGCAATCCCTTGTTCGCCTGTAATTTTTTTAGAAAAATAATTTATTAATAAAGGGATATCTTCACGACGATCATTTAATGCAGGAACTTTTATTAGTATCACAGCCAATCTATGGTAAAGATCTTCTCTAAATCGTCCTTCACTTATTTCTTTCTTTAAATCTTTATTTGTAGCGGCAATAATACGCACATCTACTTTTATATCTCTATCGCTTCCAACTCTTTGTATTCTACTTTCTTGTAAAGCACGAAGTACTTTAGCTTGCGCGGGCAAACTCATATCTCCAATTTCATCTAAAAAAATAGTACCCCCATTAGCGGCTTCAAATTTACCAGCTCTATCCTTAGCAGCACTCGTAAAAGCGCCTTTTACATGTCCAAATAATTCACTTTCTATAAGTTCACTTGGAATTGCGGCGCAATTTACTTCAATCATTGGTCCTTTAGATCGTTCACTTTTCTCATGTAACCAATGAGAAACTAGTTCTTTTCCTGTTCCATTTGGGCCAGTAATAAGTACGCGAGCATCTGTAGGCGCCACTTTATCTATAATGTCTTTTATTTGATCGATAGCATCACTATTACCAATCATTTCGTATTTTTTACTTACTTTTTTCTTAAGTATTTTATTTTCTACAACAAGTTCTTTTCGATCTAAGGCATTTCTTACCGTATTTAATAATCGATTTAAATCTGGTGGTTTAGAAATATAATCAAACGCTCCTAATCGCATCGTATTTACAGCAGTGTCTAAATCGCCGTGTCCAGAAATCATAACAATAGGAATTTCAGGCTTTATTTTTTTAACAGCTTCTAAAACTTCTACTCCGTCCATTTTAGGCATTTTAATATCACAAAGAATTAAATCGAAATCTTCTTTCTTTATTTTCTCGATACCAACTAAACCGTCTTCTGCTTGATCTACTTCATATTTATCACTTTCTTCTGAAAGTATTTTCACTAGCACTCTTCTAATTGCTGCTTCGTCTTCAATGACTAATATTTTCGGCATTTCTTATTCGTTTTTAATTTGGTTTCTGAATAATATGAATATCACGTTGTGGGAAAGGTATGCTTATATTATTCTCTCTAAACAGCCTATCAATTTCAAAACGTAAATCACTTTTAGGAATAGAACCAATAAAACTATCATTTAGTGTAAATATTAGCTTAAATTCTAAAGCACTATCTCCAAAGTTAGTAAAAAGAACTAAAGGAGCAGGATGTTTCATTATAGATTCATGGTCGTTTGCTATTTGTAATAGTATTTTTTTTACTAATTGCACATCACTACCATAAGCCACGCCAACACTAATATTCTCTCTTGTATTGGTTCCGTTTTGCGTCCAATTATACAAACTATTACTTAGATATAAGTGATTAGGAATAATAAGTACTTTATTATCAATTGTAACTGCCCTGGTCGTTCTTAATTTAATTTCTTCTACACGCCCTACTTTTCCTTCTATTTCTATTAAATCTCCAACATGAACAGATTGATCTAATAAAATAAAAACACCAGAAATTATATCTTGAAAAAAAGTTTGTAAAGCTAAACCAATACCTATCAATAATGCGGCAGAGGCAGCAAATAAAGCATTTAGATTTACACCAATAGAATTTAATATTCCCAATACAACAATAACATATATTAACCACTTAAAATAAGAATAAACAGAAGTGAATTTGTCTTTGTCTTCTTTTGGTAAACGCTTAGAAATACCTTTATATAAAACTTTAAGAATAAAATAGGCAAGAATAATTATAATTACTGCCTCTATAATATCAAAAAGAGTAAATGAAATATCTTTTGTTAAAGAAAATTTATAAAATAAAGTATCTTTTAATTGTTTCATATTAATACTTAAGCCATTTAATCAATTCTCGATAAGTTGGTTTTTTACCATACATTAAAATACCCACTCGATAAATTTTTGCAGCAAACCAAACCGTAGCCATAAATGTACCTATTAATAATAATAACGATAAACCTTGTTGCCACAAAGGGACACCAAAAGGTATACGCATAAGCATCACTACTGGTGATGTAAATGGTATAAATGAAAATATTGTAGATACTGTTCCATGCGGATCTTCAATAACTGTAAAACCTCCAACATAAACTGCTAAAATTAATGGTAGAATGATTGGCATCATAAATTGTTGCGTATCCGTTTCGTTATCTACTGCTGCTCCAATAGCTGCATATAATGAACTATATAATAAATAACCACTAATAAAAAACAGAATAAATGCTATAATCAAATTGGTTAATGGAAGGTTAAAAAAGGCATTCATAAATTGCTGTGCTTTTTCCACATCATTTCCAGATCCCTGCATGGCTTGTTCTATAATTTCTTGTTGAGGCATACCCATTTGTGCTATGTCTATTCCAAAAATTAAAGACACAACAACTATTAATACGCTTCCCAAAATAATCCAGATGACAAACTGAGTAATTCCTACTAATGATGTGCCTATAATTTTGCCTAACATTAATTGAACTGGTTTTACAGAAGATATAATAACCTCTATAATACGGCTGGTTTTTTCTTCAATAACACTACGCATAATCATATTTCCATAGATAATTATGAACATAAATAATAGATAACCTGCTATGACACCAAAAATAATTTTTGTTCCGCTATCTACTTTAGACGTTTTTTTACCAGAGAAACTCTCTTGAGCAATATCAATACTAATCTTAGAAGTTTCTATAACTTCTGGATCTACATTCATCCTATGCATATTAATATTGGTAAGTTCTTTTTCAATTTTATTACCCAAACTATTAATTAAAGTCAATGACGGTGAGTCTTCAGAGTAAAACCGAATATTTTTTGAAGCTTCATTAAGTTTATCTATTTTTAAAACATGTAGTAATCCATAATCTCCCTTTTCTTTAACTACTGCTTTAGCATTTTCTAGTGTTATCCCTTCTAAAATGGTATACTTTGTATTTTCTGTGTCTTTAAAAATATGCTGCACTAAACCCGATTCATCTAAAACCGAAACTTGGCGCACTTTGCTATTATTCATTTGTATTAAATAGGCAACAACCGAAATTAATCCAATCATTATCAACGGACTTAAAAAAGTCATTATGATAAAAGCCTTGTTTTTAACCTTAGTTAAATACTCTCTTTTTATAATAAGTGGTAAATAATTCATAGCTTAATTATTCTTTACAGTTTGAATAAAAATATCATTAGCACTTGGAACAACTTCAACAAAATGTGAGACCTGACCTTTAGTTGTTAAATAACTTAATAAATCATTAGCTGTTTCGTTTTGAGACAATTTTATATGAACTTTTAATTCATCTCCAAGCGTTTTAAATTCAGCTGGAGAAACTTGAAATTTACTTTTTAGTTCTTGTTCCAAGTTTGTATTATTAAGACTCTCTATACCTATTTCGTAAGTATTCGTTTTATAGTTACGTTTAATGTCCATTAAATTTCCATCTAAAACTTTATTAGACTTGTGGATTAATGCGATGTGATCACATAATTCTTCAACAGATTCCATTCTATGAGTAGAAAATATAACCGTAGCGCCTTCATCTCTAAGCCTAAGGATTTCATCTTTTATAAGATTAGCATTAATTGGGTCGAACCCAGAGAAAGGTTCATCAAAAATTAACAGCTTAGGTTCGTGTAGCACAGTAACCACAAATTGGATTTTTTGAGCCATTCCTTTAGACAATTCCTGAATCTTTTTATTCCACCAATCTCCTATTTCTAGCCTTTCAAACCACATTTTAAGTCGTTTTTTAGCTTCTCTCTTCTCCATTCCTTTTAATTGCGCTAAATACAAAGCTTGCTCTCCTACTTTCATAGACTTATAAAGGCCTCTCTCCTCTGGTAAATAACCAATATCCTTAACATGATATGATTGTAATGGTTCTGAATCTAATAAAACATGTCCTTGATCGGGCATCGTTATTTGATTAATCACCCGTATTAGTGTTGTTTTACCAGCTCCATTTGGACCTAAGAGTCCAAATATACTTCCTTTGGGAACAGATATTGAAACATTATTTAATGCTGTAAATTCGCCAAATTTTTTAGAAACAGAATGTACTTCTAATAAGTTACTCATAGTTTTGTTTAACGTTTACTTTAAAATATTTTAGTAGAATACTAAAATACAAATCTGTGTATTTGTAGCGTAAAGATAGAAAATGTTACAGCAGTAATAGTATTTAATTTAAATTCTGAAAATTATTGTTTTTTAAATTTATTTAAACTCATATTTAAAAGAAGAACTATTTTATTTAAATACAAAACCCACCCTTTAAATGAATAAAGGATGGGAAAAAATTGCTATGAAAAAGAAAAATTATCACCAAATAAACTGGTGATATATCAAATATAGTCTTTTATTTTGAATATGAAGTAAAAAGTTAAAATAAGTTAAAAAAAAGTAAACCACATATTAACAACAACCTGTTACTTCAACAAAATCAGTACTTAAGAAAACATATCCTTTACTTTTTCAAAAAAAGATTTGTCAGAATTTTCTGGTTTCGGCATAAAATGTTCATTTTCTCTCATATTTTCAAAGAAGTTTTTCTGTTCTTTATTTAAGGTTTTTGGAGTCCATACATTTACATGAACTAACAGATCTCCTTTACCGTAACCATTTATAGAAGGAATCCCTTTTCCTCGTAAACGTAAGATTTTACCAGATTGAACACCTGCATCTATTTTTATACGAACTTTACCTGTTACTGTATCTATTTCTTTAGAAGTCCCTAAAACCGCATCTGGTAAGCTTACATATAAATCATAATGTAAATTATCTCCTTCTCTTTGTAATTTTTCATGTTCTTCTTCTTCTATTGCTACTAACAAATCTCCAGATATTCCATTACCAGGAGCTTCATTACCTTTACCAGATACTTTTAACTGCATCCCATCAACAACTCCTGCTGGTATTTTTACAGGAATAGTTTCTTCTTGTATTTTTAGACCTTGGCCATCGGCATCAGCCGCTTTCTTATCTATCATTTGTCCAACTCCACCACATGTTGTACATGGAGATGCTGTTTGCATTCTACCAAGAATAGTATTCGTTATTCTTGTTACTTGACCAGAACCATTACAAGTAGAACAAGTTCTATACGTAGTGCCTTCTGCTTGAACTTTACGCTTAACTTTAATTTTTTTCTCAACACCATTAGCAATCTCTTCTAGTGTTAATTTAACTCGAATACGAAGATTACTTCCTTTTACGCGACGTTGACCGCCTCCGCCGCCAAAGCCAGAGAAACCGCCGCCGCCGCCGCCAAAGCCGCTACCAAAAATATCACCAAATTGACTAAAGATATCATCCATATTCATTCCACCGCCGCCAAAGCCGCCACCTCCACCGCCGCCTTCAAAGGCTTGGTGTCCAAATTGATCATATCTTGCCTTCTTATTTTCGTCACTTAAGACTTCATAAGCTTCAGCTGCTTCTTTAAATTTAGCTTCTGCACCTTTATCATCAGGATTCTTATCTGGGTGAAATTGAATAGCTTTCTTACGATACGCTTTTTTTACCTCCGCTGCTGTTGCATTTTTTCCAACACCTAATATCTCGTAGTAATCTCTTTTTGCCATGTCTTAATTATTGTCCTATAACTACTTTTGGAAAACGAATAATTTTATCTCCCAATTTATATCCTTTCTCTACAACATCAATGATCTTTCCTTTCATATCATCACTAGGTGCTGGTATTTGTGTTACCGCTTCATGATGATCTGCATCAAAAACATCTCCATTGTTAATCTCAATTTTTGATAATCCTTTTTGTTGTAATACTTGCTGTAGTTTATTATAAATTAACAAGACACCTTTACGCAGCTCTTCTGCTTCTTTGTCATCTTCTATGTGTAATAAAGCACGCTCAAAATCATCTAAAATAGGCAGTAGAGATACAATTACGTCTTGACTTGCCGTTTTAAACAACTCGATACGTTCTTTCGATGTTCTCTTTTTATAATTTTCAAACTCTGCAAAAAGACGCAAAAACTTATCTTTTTCTTGCCCTAATTGCTCCTGTAATTGTTCCTCTACAGTAAGTTCTTCAATTGTTTCTACCGTTTCTTGAGTTGCTTCTACTGGATCCTCAACACTTTCTTCTTTTTTATTTTTTTTGCTCATTATGCATTATTGTTTAAATACTAGATATGAATGACAAAAGTACTGCCATTATTATAAAAATGTCAAAATGTCACTGAAAAAAATTAAGCCTTTTTTTATCCTTTTACCTTATAAAAATCTTAAATTTACATTCAAATCATTAACACTATAAAATAATTATGAAAAAACAAATATTGAATAGTTTTGCTGTAATTGCAATAGGACTTACTATTTTAGGTTGTAAAAAAGAAGCTAAAGAAGCTGCTACTGGTGCTGCTGAAGCTGTAACTGAAGTCGTTGCCGAAACGAAATATAAAGCTATTGCTTCTGAATCTATGATTCTCTGGAAAGCCAATAAGATTGTAGGCGGACATGAAGGTACCATTCATTTAGAAAAAGGGATTATTAAACTTAAAGCAAATGCTCTTGTTGGAGGAAATTTCATTTTTGGCATTAGTTCATTAAAAAATACCGACATGCCTGCAACTGATGAAGGAAATGCTAAATTAGTTGGTCACCTAATGAGTGCTGACTTTTTTGATGTAAAAAACCACCCAAATGCTGCTTTTGAAATTACTAAAGTAGAAGGAAACAACGTTAGTGGAAACTTAACAATTAAAGGCATTAAAAAGAACATTACTTTTCCTGCTAATGTATCTACTAATGGAGATGAACTTAATATCTCTAGTGATACTTTTACAATAGACAGAACAGAATGGGATATTAAATACAACTCTGGAAAATTTGCAGACCCTGCAAAATTAGGAGATTATTTAATTAAAGATGATGTGGAGCTTAAAATTATACTTAAAGCCAAAAAAGCTTAATTATATAATTAATAAATACTGTAAAAGAGAATTGTTATTTAGCAATTCTCTTTTTTTTATAATAAATTCTCCAAAGCAGATTCTAAATTATAGAACTTAAATTCAAATCCTTCATTTTCTATTTTACTAGAACTTACTCTTTGACTTTCAAATAACAAAAGGTGCATTTCCCCCAATATAATTTTCATCGCAAATTTAGGGATATTAGGAAGTAATAATGTTTTTTTAATAACCTTAGCAGCCATATTTGTGAACTCTTTATTGGTTTCTGGATTTGGAGCTACACCATTAAAAATGCCTTCTAGCTTATTTTTATAAATGAATAAGAATAACTTTGCTAAATCATGTAAATGAATCCAAGATTGCCATTGTTCTCCTGAACCAAACGCTGCTCCAGCCCCATATCTAATTGGTTTTACAATCTCTGGTAATGCGCCTCCTTTTAAAGAAAGCACCAAACCTATTCTTACTTTTGAAACTAATATATTTAAGCTCTTAAATTCATCTACAACCTCCTCCCATTGCTTAACAACTTCTCCTAAAAAGGAAACACTTTGTTTGGGATCGTCTTCCTTATAGTAATTTGTGTAAGACGATGGATATATACCTATTGCACTTGCAGAAATGACTTGCGTTACGGAGTGATTATTATTTTTTAATGTATTTAATAATAATTGTGTGGATTGTATTCGGCTTTGTAAAATTGTTTTTTTATAGGAATTAGTCCATCGTTTAGAAATACTGGCCCCAACTAAATGTATAATAACATCTACATTATCTATACAATTTTTATCTATTTCTTTCTTTAAAGGGTTCCATAAGAATCCTTTGTAATTAGAATTAGATTTTAACTTAGATCTATTTGTCGTTAAATAATTTACAGAAATATTATTTTCATGACATTGTTTTACTATCTCACTACCAACCAACCCCGTAGCACCAGTAATTAAAATGCGCATCATTCTTTTTTTATAAAAATACGATTTAGAAAACGTTTAATAAATGTGTTTAAGTAAGGTTTAACAACTATTATTAAGTTTAAGGTTTACTGGCTCTTAGCATGTGTCTCTTTCCAGGAGGACCTTCTATTCGTTCTACATTAAATCCTACATTTTGCATTGCTCTTCTCGCTTTTCCTTGAGCACAATATGTGACTAATACACCTTTGCTTTTAATAGCTTTAAATAAGATGTTGAAAATAAATTCGGTCCATAATTCTGGCTGAACTCTAGGGCCAAAAGCATCAAAATAAATAAGATCAAATGTCTTTTCATTATCAATTTCCGAAAACTGTTTTTTTAGCTTTTCAAGTTTAAAAAGATCAGTAAGATCTATCTCTTTTTCCCAAGGCGAACTGTGCATTTTTAAAAATAGTTCTTCCTTACTTTTTGCATCTAATTCAGAAACATAGTTTAATTGTTCTATTTCTTTTTCTATGACTGGAAAAGCTTCAACTCCTGTATAATTTATAGTTAAGTTTCTTTTTTCTGCTTCTAACAATGTTATAAAAGCATTTAACCCTGTCCCGAACCCAATTTCTAAAATTGAAATGCTTGTATTTGGTTTAGTAGATAAAAAATGAGTTAAACCAGAATCTATAAAGACATGTTTTGCTTCCTGTATTGCTCCATGTTTAGAATGGTATTGCTCATCCCACTCTTCTATATGAATAGATGTAGAACCATCTTTTGTAGTAATAATTTTTCTTTTCACCTTTTTTATTTTAGCAAAACCCCGTCTGCTTCAAAAAGGTAAGTTCGTTTAGGTGTATTTATCGCTGCTAATTCCTCTTCACTTTTACCAGCATCTTTAGCATAATGCCTCTGCTCTTCTATAGATATTTCCTTGACATAAGCTTTGCCATTAATAACAACCTCTTTATCTTTTATCTGTCTGGGAACAAAAAAACCATAATTTTTGAATTTCACCATGACTTCTTCTTCTTCCATTGCTAATTTCATCCAACACCCTTTGGCTTTACATACAGAATTAACTTTACCAATAACTTTAGCATCAATGCTATCTCCTATCTTTAATGTACTATATTTAACAAATAGAGAATCTATAACAATGGCATTGTCTAAAACAATTTCATTACCAAAAGATTTTTGACCAGACAGATTATCTTCAAAAACAATGCTTTTTTTTATATTATTATCATTTTTGCAGGAAAAAATTAGCGAAATGATAAGAATGGCTAGGAGATTCTTTTTCATTTTAATGAGGTATTTAAAATAGAATTTTACGAATTATAAATATACGATATTTTTAAGTGATCTAATAGACCTTTTTATTGCATTATTCTTTACTTTTGCAAAAAACAAATTTGCATTTGGAATCAATAGCTACAATACCTTTATCTATGAAAATTACGACAGTTGAATCTTCTAAGTTACCTTCAATTGATTTTGATAATCTAAATTTTGGAACAGTCTTTACCGACCATATGTTTGTATGTAATTTTATTAATGGAGAATGGCAAGATCCAGAAATAATACCATATGGCCCATTGACTATTGACCCTTCTGCGCGCGTATTCCATTATGGACAAGCGGTTTTTGAAGGTATGAAAGCATTTAAAGACGAGAATAATAAAGTTTGGTTGTTTAGACCTGACGAAAATTTTAATCGATTAAATAAATCGGCCTCTAGGTTGGCCATGCCGGAACTTCCAGAAGACGTTTTCTTTAATGGTTTAAATACGTTATTAAACCTTGATAAGGAATGGATAGAAAAAGGAAAAGGGAATAGTCTTTATATTCGTCCATTTATTATTGCTGACGAACCTGCAATATCTGCCTCTCCTGCTGCTAACTATAAATTTATGATTATTCTTTCTCCTGCTAGATCTTATTATTCTGGTGAAGTAAGAGTATTAATCGCTGAAAAATATAGTCGTGCTTCTAGTGGTGGTGTTGGTTCTGCTAAAGCCGCTGGAAATTATGCCGCACAATTTTATCCGACTAGCTTAGCGCATAAGGAAGGTTACCAACAAATAATTTGGACAGATGCCAATACTCATGAGTATCTTGAAGAAGCTGGTACTATGAATATTTTCTTTAGAATAAATGACACGCTTATTACTGCTCCTACTAACGATCGTATACTAGATGGAGTTACTAGAAAAAGTATTATTCAAATAGCAAAAGATAATGATATCGATATCCAAGTGAGATCATTAAAAGTAAGCGAACTTATTGATGCTGCAAAAAATGGTTCATTAAAAGAAATCTTTGGTACAGGAACAGCAGCTGTAATAAATCCTATATTAGGATTTAAACACAGTAGTTTTAAACATGAATTACCAAAAATAAATGATTCTTATGCAACCTTACTTAAGGAAATACTTAATAACATTCAATATAATTTAGCCGAAGACAAACACGAATGGAGATACGAGGTTAAATCCATGTAATAGGTAACTTCGACTACGCTCAGCTACCAAAATAGAGCTATTTAAGCTCTCAAAAACTTATCTTCAAGAATACCTTAACGGTTTTAATTATTTAAAATAGCTAATATATTTGGTTTGAAATAATTCGGCCCCTTTAGAACTTTACCATCCTCTCTGTAAATAGGTTCTCCATCTTCTCCTAGTTTACTCATATTGCTACGTTGTATTTCATTAAATACGTCTTCTATCTTATACTGCATACCATGTTCTATAATTGTACCGCATAAAATATATAACATATCACCTAGAGCATCAGCAACCTCAACTAAATCATTATTATTAGCAGCTTCTAAGTACTCTTCATTCTCTTCTTTCATTAAATCGAAACGAAGTGTATTTTTTGCATTTCCTAAATCTGCTTTAGGTTCTTCTCTATGTCCAATCTTAAATGCAGTATGAAATGCTTTTACTGCTTCTATTTTATTCTTCATATTCTATAATTTATAGTTTTGCAAATTTACATCACTTTTTTAATTAACCAAGAAGGAACGATTTTTAATACCCAAGCAATTAGATTCCATCTCTTAGAAATATAAACACGTCTTTTTTTACGTTTTATAGCGTTATAAATTTGCCTACTCGCTTTCTGTAAAGGTGTCATCCAAAAAATACCATCGCCTAGCGCCATTTTAGTATCTATAAAACCTGGACGAACATCAGTGATATACAACCTCCCTCCTTTTACCTCTTTTGTTTTAAAATATAAAGATTCTAAATAATTTACTTGAAATGCCTTTGAAGCAAAATAAGCAGGAGCGCTTCTATTGCCTCTTAATGAAGCTATTGATGAGATCGCTACTAAATGTCCGAATTTTTGCTTTTTAAATAAATGAAAAACCAAATCGTAAATTCGCATAGCGCCTACAACATTCGTTTTAATAGTATCATGTTCATTACCCCACTCTAAACTCGGGTTTTCATAACCCACACCAGAACTATGAATCACTAAATCTATAGTTTCAAAATCAGTAACAATTCGATTAAAAACTGCTTCTGTTTGTTCTATATTCTGAACATCATTTTCATAAATTGAAAAATTAGATGGTGATTTTTTTTTCATAGCGTCTAGCAACGGTAAACGTCTTCCCGTTATAGCAACTTTATAACCATCTTCTACTAAGAAATTAGCTAGTGTTTTTCCAATTCCAGATGTCGCTCCAAAAATTATGGCATTAGGCATATAATCATTATTTTTGACCAGCTTTTTAAAAGCTTAATTAAACAAAGAAATTTTTATTGACTCTTAATTTTTATTCAATAAAATTTCAACTTAAAAGTAGATATATGTTTAGTAAGGGACAATTAATTTTTGGTGTTTTATTTGCTATCGCATTTATTATTGTTTTGACCTATCAATATCGAAAAGATTTAAAACTTCATAAAATACATTATAAAGGTACTTTATGGGTTTTACTTGCATTTCTTGGCTTCCTAGTAATGATCGTCGCTATTAAAGTTATTTTTACTTGAATTTTTTATTGATTATAGATTTTTACTTAACTTCAAGTTAAATTTCAAAACATAATATATCCACAGTATTGGGTATTTTTTTGTATTAGATATTTGTTGAGTTTTACGCCATTAATTCTTAAATTAAAACTTTCTCTTATGAAGAAACTAGTCTATCTTGTTTCCATATTTCTATTTAGTATTACTTCTTTTGCTTTTATAATGATAGTAACAAGTAAGTTAGAAATTATTAAAAATCTATCCAATTCTCGTTTTTCGAAAATTCATCCATCACTATGGTAAAAACCTTTAAATATACTTAAAGATAATGAAGCTATTTAATCATCTAAAATAAAACATCATGGAACTAATTAACAACATCAATTTATCAAATTCAAACGAGAGCGCTTATCAATCAATTTATTCAAGTCAACTTTATGGAACATTTTTTATGATTTATGCCATTTTTGAAACAAGACCATGTATTAATGGATACGAAATTTCATCAATTAAATTAAGACTTATGAATTATAAAGGTTTAATAAATCTAGGTATTAGTCGAGCCAGGTTTTTCACCGAAGAAAATAAAGAGAATTCGCACCATGGTATATTAAAGATAGAAGTTGAAGCAATGTGTCCTAACAACAATATAGACTTCCCTGTAGCTATGCGAAGAAATTGTCAATGCTCCATAGATGACTATATTTACGTTGATAGAAGCGTTAAAAAATTACCAGCTGCACTTCATAATAATGTGTTTGATGAAGAATTTTTGTATAGAGAAGGATTTGAGTACAAAGATGGTCAGTTTCGAATAAAATCAAATCCTCGTAAAGATACTGCTCCTAAAAACACTTTTGATACTGACGTATTTGATACTGGCATAATAGAACCAAAATCAATATTTGGAGGAACAATTTGTCCAAGATCGCAAAACCAAATAATTAAATAACTTGTTAAAAAGAATCTTATATTTTCTAATAACCATAAACTGTTTTTCGGCTTATGGCACTTCTGCTTTTAGCAATTACTTAAAAGCATTAAAAAACTTAGAATATAATAGTGCAATTAAAATTGCTAATACAATCAATGATACAAATTTAAGGAAAGAATCAATTGAATTAGCTGAAATTCTAAGTACAGCAGGACAATATAATATTAAAATAAAGTCTTCAAAAAGCGAAAACAATTTAACAGAAACCATATCTCTCTTATCTGAAGGATATAACACCTTATATACAAACCCATATAGTTCTATAGCTTTTTTAAAATTTAACGAAGCCTATAAAATTGCTTCTGAAGAAAAAAACACAGAGTTGCTTAAGTTTTGTTTAATTTCAATTATTCAAGTATATAACTTCGAAATTTCACAATCAAACGAAAACGTATTATTTTATCTTAATGAGTATAAAAACCTAATCTCAGATAATGCAGATGAGTTTAATTACAAAATAAACTTACTATTATTTAACCTTAGAGATATTTTCCTTAACATTAAGATAGATAACTCATTTATTTCAGACTTTGAAACATTGATGAATTCTTTTAATTCAAATCATAATTTTTGGCCAAATTATTATTCAACTGTTGGTGTTTGGCAAGAATCTCAAAAAAACCCAGATATAGCTATTAAATATCATAACAAAGCAATAAACTTTATAAATGATGAACCCTTTTTAAGGTATATAAAATTTAGGTCTTTAATTAGATTATCAGAGATCAAACGCAAAAATAAAAAATATGATGAAGCAATAATATATATAGAGGAAGCTTCAAATTATAAAGATAAATCTGATTCAATAAGATCAAATTATTATATCCATTACTATTATTCTCAAAACCATTCTGAACAAAAAAATTATAAGAACGCTTATTTTCAACAAAAAAAAGCTAATGAGTTAAGTACAAAAATGAATTACAAAAAAAATAGTTTAGAAATAGCTCATTTAAATATTAAATATAGAACTCAAGAAAAAGAGTTAGACTTATTAAAGGAACAACAAAAGAAAAAACAAAATAGAAATATTGCTTTTACTCTTGGAGGGTTATTGTTTTTTGGAAGTCTTCTTTTTTTTCTTATCCAAAAAAACACAAAACGAAAACAACTTATAGCAGAACAAGATAAAGAACTTGAAAAGCAAAAAGTATCTACCTTATTGAAAGACCAAGAAATTAATAGTATAAATGCTATGATTGAAGGTCAAGAAAAAGAACGTCAACTCATTGCTAATGACTTACATGATGATCTAGGCGGATTAATGGCTACTGTAAAATTGCACTTTAATCGTTTAAAGGAAAAACCAACCGATACACTATACGAGCAAACCAATTCACTTATTAATGATGCTTATAATAAGATTAGATCAATAGCCCATGTAAAAAATTCTGGTGTAATTGCTAAACAAGGACTTTTAAAAGCAGTACAAAATATGGCTATTAAAATTTCTAGAGCTAGTGATATAAAAATTGAAATTTTCGATTTTGGGTTAGATAATCGACTTCAAAATAGTGTAGAAATCACTATTTTTAGAATGATACAAGAATTAACCACCAATATTATAAAACATGCTAATGCCACTTATGCTAGTATTAATTTAACCAATCATGAACATAGTTTAAATATTATGATTGAAGATAACGGTAAAGGTTTTGATTCTAATAAAGTTGTTAAAAATGATGGCATGGGTCTATATAGTATTGAAAAACGTATTGAACATTTAGAAGGCACAATGACAATAGAATCTAAACCCAGTCAAGGCACAACAATAATAATAGACATTCCATTATGATAAGATTAGCAATCGCTGAAGATCATCAATCATTAATTGACGGTATTAAATTACTTTTAGAATACGAAGACAACATTTCTATTGTTGGCACTGCTAACAACGGAGAAGATTTATTAGCTATTGTGAGATTAAAACAACCTAATGTTGTGATAACCGATATTAGAATGCCAAAAATGGATGGTATTACAGCTACTAAACTCATTAAAAAGGAATTCCCTGAAATAAAGGTATTAGCATTTACAATGTTCGATCAAACTAATGCAATAGAACAAATGATTGAAGCCGGTGCCTCTGGTTATTTATTAAAAAATTCTTCGTTAAGTGATGTTAAAGAAGCTATTGAAGCTGTGAAAAAAGGAGAAACCTATTACGACGCTAATATTGACATAAATGCGTTGCAAACTAATGTAAAGTCTTCAAAAAAAGGAATCTTAACTAAACGCCAAATTCAAATTTTAGAACTCATTTCACAAGGAAAAACCTCTCGTGAAATTGCCGAACTCTTGTTTATTGGGATACATACAGTAGATACACATAGAAAAAATATGGTTCGCATTCTTGGACTTAAAGGTAAAGGAGAATTAATGCGTTATGCCTTAGATAAAAAGTACAAGTTTACCTAGCATTGGGTATGTTTTCATGGCTCCTTGATTTATATTTTTAACTATCTATAAATCAATTATCATAATGAAAAAACTATACTTTATAACCGTTTTATGCTTTAACTATAGCTTAACATTCTCTCAAAACAATAAAACTATTATGGAAATCGTTGATAAAATCTACCCGCGAGTAGAAAAAATCAATTTTATAAATCAAATTCAAAATGATTCCATTTCTATATTAGAAAAACAAAAAGACTTTATAAACTATTTAAGTTTTATCAAAAATATTGAAAAGAAAAAGAAACTAAAAGGCTCTATCGCTTTTGGTTTTACTGGTAATGAAGCCGAAAATTCCAGCTTATTTATTATAAATACTGGTATGGAGGTAAATTATGGTATTTATCCTTTAGAGATTGAAGCAAAAACTAATATTCAAACCCAAGTAAGCAACGGGAAATTTGAAGAAAATTTATCTAGTTTAGAAATATCTATGGACTATCATCCTTTTGATAATTTAACAAGTGAAGCTTACTCTTTTATCATTAGAACTAAAAATACGTTTCTAGGAATTAATCAACGTTATGAAATTGGAGGTGGATACATTTTTAATGTATATTCAAAAACAACTCATGAAAAAGGTCAAAAATTGGTTGAAAAATCAGAAAAATGGAAGCAGAAGTATTCTAAAAAAAATTTAGATGAACTAGGAATAACAAAATGTTTAAAATCATATTGCAAAAAAGAAAAACTACTAAGCTCTACTGATGTTAATGAGATCTTTAGAGTAAAAGAAGATCATGAGAATTTAATTAAAAAACTTTACAGTAAACATCGAGCTGCTTTATTATTAGGAATTAATTATGAAATAGAAAAAACTCAAGATAGTCTAACACTCTTTAACGAGAATAACATAGCTATACTAAAAAACAATTTTGAAGCTACAAGTCTTTTTAGATTTGTTATAGCTCCAAAATACGAATTAAGAGGAGATCGCTTTAAGTGGTTTACCACTTCTTACTTTAAAACAGCTTTACTAAAACCTGTTGATGGAATATATACTAATGAAAATATCCTTACTAACCCTACGCCGAATACTATTCTAACAGATAAAAAACTTGACTATTGGATTGATTTAAAAACAAGTTTCACTTTCGGAATCACTAATAAATTATCCTTTATTGCCTCATTAAATTACATTTATGATAATGCACCCAAACGTCAATTTTATGAAGACAATTCTGGAATATTTAAAATAGCAAAAGCTGAAAATAGATTTACTGGTATTAACTTTAACTTAAAATACACTTTATAAAACCTTATTATAACAGTGCCTTAATCACTTAGATTGAGGCACTGTTTGTATATATTAATTTTCTTCTGGCAGAAACCCGTATGTCTTACTATAATTTAGCATTTGTCCTGGAAATGTTCCTGGTTGAACTACTTTAATTGTTGTGATTTCTCCATTATCATTTTTCTCAGGCACTAAAACAGGATTCACAAAACCGCTATAAGGAGCAGATGTAAATTGCTTATTTCTTTCTAATACTTCGGCATGAATTTCTTGATCTACTTTAACACCGTAACCTTCTACTAAAGCTTCTACTGCTTTAAAATCTCCTTCAGATTTAATACGCTGTGTTTCCCTTAATAATTGTCCAAAAAGCGTATGTAATTTTTCGTAATCATTAATATTAAAATAGGTCTTTCCGTCTCTAGTCATTTTTTCAATAACGTTATCTGCTTTTCCTTTTTCGTAGGCCCAAGCAGAAACCCACTGCCTATTTCTCATATGTGCTTCTTCGACATCGTCTCCTATATTTAAACGAATTAATTGCATCATCAAGCCATTTCTAATGTAACCATCAAAAGCGGCTTTACCAACAGTCTTCCAATCGTCTACCAAACCCAATTCTTGTAATTTTGGGCTGTATAAATAATATAAACCGACTAAATCTGCTCGACCTTCCTCTAAAGTTGAAGCATAATTTTTAAGTGTTTCTTTAGTTTCTCCAACCCCAGGGTTTAATTGCCCAGAAGCATGACCTATAACTTCATGTAAAGCTGTATGCAATTTATCACCCACCTGCCCATATTTTTCTTCAAGCTCTAATTCCTCGTTATCATTAACAAATTCTTTTAAACGACCTGAACTTCCTGCTTTGCTATACGCTCTTATAATATTTCCTAAAGACACCGATTTACTTCCTATCTCAGCACGAATCCAATTTGCATTGGGTAAATTAACTCCAATAGGAGTACTTGGAGAAGCATCTCCAGCTTCACCTGCAACGTTCACCACTTTATAAGTTACTCCTACAACATTTTTCTTTTTGTGCTCTTTCATTAAAGGCGAATTATCTTCAAACCATTGCGCGTTTTTAGACAATACTTCCATTTTTTGAGACATATCAAAATCTTTAATCTGAACAATAGATTCGTAAGACCCTCTGTATCCTAATGGATCATTATATACTTCAATAAAACTATTTATATAATCTATATTCCCTTTAGTCGCTCCTGTCCAAGCCACATTATAATCATCCCATGTTTGCAGGCTTCCTGTATTGTAATAGTTAATTAATAATCCTAAAGCATTCCCTTGTTCTTCATTTTCAGCAACGCCTTTTGCTAGTTTTAACCACTTTACAATTTCGTCTATAGCACTTCCATATAAACCTCCAGATTTATAAACACGCTCTTTAAGCACCCCTTCTTCTTTTACTAATTGAGAGTTTAACCCAAAAGACAAAGGCTTGTCTTTATTAGGAGATTTCATCTTTTTATAAAAGGTTTCGACATCTTTATTAGTCACATTTGGCCCATAAAAATTAACTGCAGATAAACCAACATTATCAACATTTTTTGCCTGATTTACTTTTTTAGAATCCTTGTTATTAAAAAGCACCTCGAACGCTTCTCCTTCTAATTTTACATTAGTATCTGCTAATAATTCTTTTAAATAATCTGAAGAAAACCCTGGTTTAATCTTATCATTAGAATAATGGTGATGAATACCGTTACTAAACCAAACCCGTTTTAAATAGGTTTCAAATTCCTTCCAATTGCTAGAATTTTTATCTCCTTTATAACTTGTATAAACCCCCTCTAATGCTTTTCGTATTTTAAGGTTATGTCTATAGTTTTGATCCCACATTATATCTCGCCCCGCTAAACCTGCCTGCGTTAAATAATACACTAACTTTTGTTCTTTTAAAGTTAAATTATCCCAACCGGGGATTTGATAGCGTAATATTTTTATATCTGAAAATTGTTCAACATTGGTATTAAAAACAACTTCTTTTTTTACACCATCTGCATCTAATATTTTTTTCTCATTATCTTTTCCACAAGAAAGAAAAAGAGAGACAACGATTACCAATAGTAGCTTTGACTTCATTTTATTTTTTTTAATGTTCTAAAACAAATGTAACCAATTAAATAGAACCCTAAAAAAATTGTATTTTTGAATACACTAATTACCAAAATTGAATCAAATGAAGTTTTTAAAATATTTATTATTTCTAATATTAATAGGTGTTATTGGTACTGCGCTATATATTGCTGTTCAACCTAACACTTATGAATTTAGTAGAAGTCAAGTGATAAAAGCACCAGCTTCGGTACTATATAATAAAGTAAATGACTATAAAGCTTGGCAGGAATTTTCTCCTTGGTTAGAACAAGAACCTAGTGCAACACTTACCTATGGAAACAAAACAAAAGGTGTTAATGGAAGCTATTCTTGGAGTGGTGAGATTTTAGGTGAAGGTAATATGAAAACTACGGCGATCGATCCCAATAAATCTATTAATCAAGATATAAACTCAGTTAAACCATATGAATGGTCTTCTAAAGTTAATTGGACTTTCGAACCGGCTCCTGAAGGCACCAAAGTAACTTGGGCCATGACGGGTGAACAAAATTTTATGGCTAAGGCATTTACTTTATACAATGGATCTATCGAAAAAACAACTGGCCCACAATTTGAGCGTGGTCTGGTTAAATTAGATAGTGTTGTACAACTGGACATGAAAAAATATTCAATTAAGGTTGAAGGTGTTTCTGAATTTGGTGGTGGGTTTTACATTTACAACTCCAGCTCTTGTAAAATAGGTGATTTACCTACTAAAATGAGCGAAATGATGCCTAAGTTAAACGCTTATATAAAAAAGAATAACATTACTATGGCTGGCCCTCCATATATATTATACCATAAAAAAGATAACGAAAATGGAACCGTAATGTTCTCTTGCTGCATTCCTACAATAGCAAGAGTAATTACAACCGAAAGTGATATTCTTACGGGAGAATTAAAACCATTTACGGCATTGCAAACTACTCTAAGAGGAAATTACACAAACCTAAAGGAAGCTTGGGAAAAAACATTACAACATGTTTCTAAAAATAACTTAGAACAAATAAATAATGGTGTAATGATAGAATCTTATGTTACAGATCCAAGCATAACACCAAACCCTGCAAATTATCTTACCGATTTGTTTGTCGCTGTTAAAAAGTAATCATTTAATGACATTCTACACGCCAATATAATCTATTATGAAAAATATATTACTTGTATTTATAGGTGGTGGATTTGGAAGTGTTTTAAGGTATATTATAGGTAATTACTTAAACTCTACAAACTCAGGAATTCCTTACGGCACATTTACTGCTAATATTTTAGGAAGCTTTCTTATTGGTATTATTCTAGGCTTAGCAGCAAAAAATGAAGCGCTTTCTCAAAGTCAGACGTTACTTTTAGCAACTGGTTTTTGTGGAGGTTTCACAACTTTTTCTACCTTTATGTATGAAAACCATTTGATTTTAAAATCTGGTGATTTTATGACTTTTGCTCTGTATTCTATTGGTAGTTTTATTATTGGTTTTTTAGCTGTTTTTTTAGGGCTCTATCTGGTTAAATAACTACAAAGTTTTAGAAGTTAGTAGAGATTCCCTACAAATTATAGACACCATTTAATCAAAAAACAATTATTAATAGGTACGTTCGAGCGCAGTCGAGAACTGTCTAACCAGGAAAGGTCTCGTCTTTATAGCCTATCTTGAGCTTTAGTCGAAAGACTAAATCAAACATAAATAATCCTAAAGTAGTTGTAGTTGTGCTAAAAAACATGAGATCTCTTTTTTCAATGAGATTTAATGTTTATTAAATTTTTTAACTCCAGCTTCTATTTTCACATCTAAATAGTTTTCCCTTGGCACTATAGGACAGGAGTATTTTTCGTTGTAAGCACAATAAGGATTATATGCTTTATTAAAGTCTATAACCATGGTATCCCCTTCTTGAATTCGTAAATCTATATAACGTCCACCTCCATAACTGGTATCTCCATTAGTATGATCTAAAAAAGGGAGAAACAAATAATCTTCATAACCGTCTTCAGCTTCTTTTGCTTTATAAACATTTAATTGATAGGTTTTATCTTTTATTATAAATGACAAAACGCCATAGACGCGCTCTTGAGAAACACGAGATGTTGTTGTTTTCATTGCAAAAAATTCAGAGTTTGGCGTTTTTTTAATATGGGCTTTAACCCTATATACTGAATCAAACTCAAAAAAATCTAATCCCCTAAACGCCTTTCTATCTTTATCTTTTAATGGTGATGTCGTAGCATCCTTATACTCTGCATTTATTGTTTTTTGAAATTCAGTATCTCCTAATAAAGATTGTTTTTCTTGTACGCAACTTGAAATAGAAACGAATACTATTAAGTAAATTAATGTTCTCATATAGAATATTTTTAGTAATTATCAAAGATATCATGAATGTCTGGTCGAGCCTTTCGACTCCGCTCAAGACAGGCTAAAGTCGAGACCTCGTTATTATTTATGCTCTCAATACATTAAAAACCTCTCGACTTCGCTCGAGGAGACAACATATTCATTAACAACAAAATACTGAAAAGTAAATATTTAATCACATTTCGTTATTATTTCTCCAGTAAATGTACAATTTCTAATAATTTTGATTAGTTTTGAAGTAATAAAACAAAAGAACAATGTATAATTTCGTCACAATTTGGAAACAATATACCCTTTCTCGAGAGAGGAGTAGGACTAATTATACTATGCTGTAACTATAACAATATATACACATTATAAAAAAAGTCCAACTTCACAGTTGGACTTTTTCTTTTTATACAATTAACCAAAACAATGAAAACGCTTTTTAATAATTACTTAAATACCTTTAAAGGACTTTCTCGAGAAGTATGGTGGCTAGCACTTATTACTTTAATAAATAGAGCTGGAACTATGGTTATTCCTTTTCTATCAAAATACTTGAAAGAAGATTTAGATTTTTCTGTGAGTAATGTTGGAACAATTTTAATGTTTTACGGTATAGGGTCTTTCATAGGTTCTTGGTTAGGTGGGAAACTAACTGATCGTATAGGGTTTTACAAAGTACTTATTTATAGCTTGCTACTGACTGGCTGTGGTTTTATTTTCCTGCAATTTATAACTTCATTTTGGGGGTTATGCTTTGCTATATTAGTATTAATGATAATTGCAGATACCTTTCGTCCTGCATTATTTGTATCCTTGAAAGTGTATAGTAAACCAGAGAACCAAACTCGCTCTGTAACACTCATTAGATTAGCTATAAATTTAGGAATGTCTTTTGGTCCAATAGCGGCAGGTTTAATAATTGTAACAAAAGGTTATTCTATGTTGTTTTGGATTGATGGCATTACTTGCATACTTGCTATTTTACTCTTTAAATACTTATTAAAAGAGCAAAAAAGAGAAACAACTAAAGATGAACTTAACTTAAAAAAAGAAAATAAAAATGTCGCACTTAAAGATAAAAGCTATTTAGTTTTTTTAGCAATCTGCTTTTTTATGGGAATGGTGTTTTTTCAATTGGTAACCTCAATACCAATATATCATTACGATCAATATTGTTTAACAGAATTTCAAACAGGTTTAATTATGTTTGTTAATGGTGCTATAATTGTGTTGTTTGAAATGCCAATTATTAGTTATCTCGAGAAAAAAAAGATCTCACATTCACAACTAATCATGATAAGTTGTATCCTGTTTACTATTAGTTTTTTCATATTACTCATTAACTTTTGGGTAGGAATTCTATTAGTTAATATCGTTTTATTAACTTTCGCTGAAATGATTGGTTTCCCTTATACTAATGCATTTGCATTAAGTAGAGCAAAAAATGGAAATGAAGGAAGTTACATGGCTTTATATGCTATGGCGTTTTCATTTGCTTTTATCGTAGGACCAAAACTAGGAATGAATATTATAGACTCCTATGGTTATCAAGTGAATTGGATTGTAACTGGTATATATGGAATTATAGCATTGCTATTATCATTTTGGCTAATCAAAAGAGTAAAAATGAATTTATAACAAAAATGAATCTAAATCAAGTTACCATACCTTCATTAGATGTAGAAAAAGCGGTAAGTTTTTATAAAAAATTAGGACTAAACCTAATAGTAGAAGCTTTACCAAGGTATGTTCGTTTTGAATGCCCAAACGGAGAAAGTACATTGTCTATTCATAAAGTTGAAAAATTGCCAACTAGAAATGGTATTATCCTTTATTTTGAAGAAGAAAATTTAAACCATACCGTAAAAGAACTTCAACAGAAAGGTATAAAATTTACTCAATTACCTGAAGATAAATCGTGGTTGTGGAGAGAAGCACGTTTAACAGATTTAGATGGTAACAATATTATACTATTTAAAGCTGGTAAAAACAGGAAAAATCCGCCTTGGCGTATAAATTAAAACGAAATCACTATGAAACATATAATATCCTTTCTTTTATTATCAATTCTTTTTAGTTGCAATTCTTCTGGAAATAAAGATAATAATGTCATTATTAAGCAAGAGAATAAAGCTAAACAATTTCCTAAGTTAGAGCCAAATCGCTATAATGTTGGATTTTTAATTATGGATGGTGTATATAATACGGAGTTAACTGCTCCTTTTGATATTTTTCAGCATACCGTTTTTAGAGAAAATATTAAAGCAATGAATGTCTTTACTGTAGCCAATACAGATAACCCTATTCGAACATTTGAAGGCATGCGTATTTTACCAGATTATAATTATTTAAAAGATAAACTACCAAAAATAGATATTCTTGTTGTTCCAAGTGCAGAGCATCATTTAGATACCGACTTAGAAGATGAAGCCATGATTAATTTTGTTAAACAGGTAAATAAAGAAGCTCAGTTTATAACGTCTCATTGTGATGGTGCATTTGTCTTAGCTAAAGCTAATTTATTAAACAATTCTGTATCTACGACCTTCCCTAGCGATATTGACGCTATGAGAACACGGTTTCCAAATTTAGACATAAGAAAGGATGTTTTATTTGTTCATGATGGAAAGTACATCACCTCAGCTGGAGGTGCTAAAAGTTTTGAGGCCGCTTTATATTTATGTGAATTCTTATATGGAAAAGAAATAGCGCAATCTTTAGCTGGTGGATTAGTGATTGATTGGAATTTAGAAAAAGCACCTCATTTAGTTATTAAAAAATAACAAAAATGATCCTCTAGACCTGTAAGGTTTTGAAAACCTGACAGATCTTTATATTCTAAACCTTAACCCTCCAAAAACATTAAATTCTGGAGCTGGTTCAAAATACCGACCTCCAAAAGCATTTATTCTTATATTATCATTATACTTAGTGTTCAATAAATTATTGAATCCTAAAAAGGGAGTTAATTTAAATTGTTTAAGCTTTAAATCGTACTTTAAATTTAAGTTTAAAACGGTGTACGATTCATCTTTTACACTATTACTATCATTAGCATATAATGTTCCCACATGTTGACCTTGCAAGGCTACAAAAAAACCGTTTACATTTGCAAAAGTTGTATTTAATGTTATTCTATGTTTAGGTATACCTGGTAATGCTTTCCCTTTAAAATCACCTGAAGGCAGTTCATAATTTTTATATTCAAACTCTGAGTACGTATAACTCGTATTGGCAGTTACGTTTTTAATTATTTTTTGTTTAACAAATACTTCTATCCCTTTTCGTATTGTACTGCCAGCATTTCTAAAAAAATCTCTATCAGGAAATGCTTCTAGCTCAAAAGGGACGATATCGTTTTTTGTGGGAATATAAAATAAGGATACTTCGGCTACGGTATTCTTAACGTTTAACTTATACCCAATTTCATAATTAACTGCATTTTGTGCTTTAAGGTTTTCATTAAAACCACCACTATTATTCGGATTAGAAGACAATTCACTTAACACTGGAGTTTCAAAACTAGTTGAGATTCCTGTAAATAAATAATGATGCTTATAAATATTATAGTTTACACCTAAAGAATAATTAAAGCTATTTAAATTAATAGCTCCAGAATCATCACCATTCCCTAAAAAAGCATCTTTAGCTTCCAATTTGTTAGTATCATAACGAATTCCAGCTCTTAATAAGAACTTACCTATAGTAAAATGGTCTATTGCATACATTCCTATAGAATTAAATAACTCTTTTTGATTTAAGGTTTCTTCTCCCTGAATGCCTTCTGAATTACGATAACGCTGTCTTGTATCATTTTGAAATGCAAGTTCATAACCAACTTGTACTGTGTTTTTATTTTCATTGAAAGTTGATTTAAGACTCAAATTACTTCCATGTCCATGATAAAAACGATCTAAGTCTATAATCCCTCCAAATTCGAAAGGTAATTTGCCATAAAAATCACGAGTTGAAAAAAAAGCATTCGTATTAAATTTCAATTTATTATTAAAACTATACGTATAATTTAATCCTAATTTTAATTGACGTACATTTTCTTGAGTATCAAAATCAATATTACGTTGTCTTGCTTGTTTTCTATTTTCTTTAACTGCTTCTGCATTTAAGCTTCCTGCATCTTGAGCATAAGGGCTATCGGAATAATTAATATTAAAATTAAGTTTAGATTGTTTAGAAAAAGAATGGAAAATTCGACCATTAATATTTGTGTTTTTAAATCCGCTAAAAACTCTATAACCATTGGTTTTTATTTGATTGGATTGAAAAATATAATTTGTTTTATTTGTTTTAAGACCAAAACCTACTTGATATAAGCTCATATTATAACTACCAAAAGAAATACCTCCATTTACAGAGTTACTTTTAACCTCATCAATTGTATTTATATAAATTACGCCTCCAGAAGCATTTCCATATAACAAAGAAGAAGGTCCTCTTATTACCTCTATAGTTTTAATCGCTCCTAGGTTTAAGTTATCTATTTGTCCTTGACCATCTGGAGTTGTTTCTGGTATCCCATCAACAATTATTTTCACCCCTCTAATACCAAATGCTGATCTAGCACCAAACCCTCTTATTGAAACTCTCAAATCTTGAGCATAATTATTTGAATTAAGAGCAAATAACCCAGGAGTATTTACCAGATAATCATTAAAATTCAACTGCTGTTTACTATCTTGATTTTTCTGAAAATCGATTGCCGTTATTGATAATGGTAATCTCTCTTTTAAAGTTCCAATTTTTGAAGATTTAAGAACGACTGGTTCTAAATTTATTGTAGATAGGCTATCCTGTGCAAAATATTCAGTAGTACTAAATAGCAATAATAAACAAAATACAATCTGCCTTGTTAATTGATTCATGAGTACGAATATAGCATAAAAAAAGCCTCTTAAAAGAGGCTTTCAATAGTATATTATAATTATTAAGATTAATGCTTAATAACAATTTTCTTAGTTGCAGATAACTTTCCAGAGTTAATTTTTAAAAGGTAAACTCCATTAGTTAATTCGCTAGTATTTATTTTTCTAGACTGAACACTATTATCAATGCTTAAGTCACCTTTAAATATCGTTTTTCCAACGATATCATATACTTCATAAGATGCTTCTCTAACTGCATTACTAATTAATGAAATATTAATCTCATCATTAGCCGGGTTAGGATATATAGAATACACTTTATTAATTGCAAAAGAATCTACACTTAAAACTTCTGTTTTCCAATCATCTTTAATCGTATTAATATAAGCATTCATTCTTGTAGCTTGTCCTTCAGTAAACATATACATACATCTATCATTTACATAATCCATGTAATTAGTTGTTAATGATTTGTTGTTACACATTACAACACTACCAGGTGTTTGACAACCATAAGAAGGACCACTAATATTTGGTGTATCAGCAACACCATCATCTCTATTACAACCTCCACCCCAAGTATGGTCTAAGTTATAGTGATGTCCTAATTCATGAGTTACTGTTCTCCCTAAGTCATAGGGAGCCCCTGGTCTGTAGTCTGAACACCCTGAACCTGAACCAAATGCTGTATTAGTCATCACTACAGAATCTCCTCTACTTGGTCTACCACCAAGAGGAGAATATCCTAAAGTACCACCTCCTAAAGGTTTAACTACAAAGTTTTGATATCCTGCCCATCTTGAATCTGTGTCATTTACATTGTTCCCAACTGTAACAGCTGGTCCTCCTTCTACGATATCTGGATCTACTCCAGATGGATGATTTGTAGTCGCTAATACAAATTGTACATCTATTGATCCTAAATTAACTCCAGGATACTCACTACTTGCATCATTCCAATCTGAAATATCTGCATTAGTTGCTGAAAAATCTTCATTTAAAATACGTATTTGATTTCTTGCCAAATCTTCTAAACACCCTCTATTTGATTCATTAGCTTCTGGAAAATGAACTGCTACTGGTATAAAAATAGTTTGCAAACGAGTTTCAGGGTTAGCTAATAGACGTTCATATTCTATTTGAAACGCTGCTTGACGTTCTTCATATTGTGCCCTATATACTGGATCTTGCAACTTTTCTTGCATATGTTCAGTATAACTACAAGTTTTTTGTTGTGCATAATTACTTACTCCTGTTAATAAGAATGCAAGTAAAAGAGTAATTTTTAATTTCATCGTTCTTTTAAGTTTTAATTATTGAATTGATTAGGCTAATAAATTATCTAAACTATTTAGGGCAAATAGCATATTGTAGATCAATTTATTTGACACAATATATACACCCTTTCTTATTAAAACTAATTATTCATATTAACAGTTTAATATCCTCGATTAACGACAAATTTTACGATCTAATTTTATTAATTTAATAAAAAAAACAACTAAAACACCATTATACTATTCGTTTTTAACTCTAAATAAGATTAATATTATATATTTTTTACTAAATAACTATAAAAAACACACAACATCGATTTCATTCTAAATGATTCATTATGAGGCTTTATTTCATTGTCTATTTAAGAAGCAAAAACAGGAGTCTTTAACACTTAAGGTATAAATAAAAATTAATTAATAATTAAAGATTTACTATAACTCTTATTGCTTGTCACAATTCTGTATATATATTGACCAGCCATTAATTGGTTACCAACTGCTTTATTAACATTAATATTATGTTCCCCAGCAAAGAGTATTTCGTTTTTAAGCGTTCCTACTTCTTGTCCTAAAATATTAAATAACTTAACATCAACATGTCCTGTACTAGGCATTTCTATATGTAGATAAGGATTGTCATCATTATATTTAACATAATGTTTAAAGCTATTACCATCAAAAACAGTGTCGTCTGTACTAAGTGTTGTACACTCGAAACCTAAATCTATGGTATTATACCCTCCGTCTAAAAGAACTTCATTTACAAGACCTGGATCAACACATAACCAATCTGTCAATACTGATGCATATAATTCTCTAAAATCTTTAGTAAATTTTAAATTACCATTATTATCTAAATCTGATAAATCAGGATGTGTTCCTATAAATCCATTTCCATTTAAAGCACTACCAAAGAACATAGACTGAGAAGCCGAACCATGATCTGTTCCTACAGAGCCATTCTGATCTACACGTCTACCAAATTCTGATGTTGTCATACACAATACTTTATCATCCCATCCTGAACCCGACAAATCATTATAAAAATGTGATAAACTCTCAGACAATTGCATAATAAGTTCTTCATGTTTTCCAGCTTGGGCATTATGCGTGTCAAAACCTCCTAATTGAACCAGATAAACTTTAGTTCCTAGATTCCCTTTTATCATTCTGGAAATAACACTTAATTGCTTTGCTAGTTTGTTATCTGGATAGCTCCCGTAATCTGAAGATGCAGTAAAAGCGTCATTAATAACTCCAGCATAATTAAATGTAGAGTTTGCAATACTTCTTAAATAGCCTTTTTGCTCACCATGTAAACAAGGCGGTAAATTATTTACATCGTATAAAGAACCATTCTGTGCAATTTGAAATAATTTTTCTGGACTGGCTACTGAGAATCCATAATAGGCCTCTAACCCATTAAAAGTTAGGTTCCCTGTATTTCCAATTTGTATCGCTGCAGGCTTTAATGGTGGATTAAACAAGTAATCTGGATATAAATCTTCAAAATACCTACCCATCCAACCCGTGCTTTGTTCTGAATCACTTGTATCTGCGGTCGCCCAATTGTCTTCTCCTTTAAAATGGGATAAATTACTATCTTGATATCCTACTCCATGTACAATTTTCATTTGTCCATCCCCCCACATTTCTTCTAATTTAGTGGCATAATTAGGAATTCCAAAATCTCCATTAAGATTAATAAGGTCATTTTGTCTAATTCTTATATCTGGTCTTGCATTTGCATAAATATCATAATCATATACAGGAATTATCGTATTTAGGCCATCGTTTCCACCTTTCAATTCGACTATAATTAACACCCTATCACTTTCTGCTCTATTAATCGCATCGACTAAAGGAGACGGTTTTGAAATGGATAAAGACGTATTAGCAAATGCTAAAGTTCCACCTCCTACGAGCCCCAAAGCTTGTAAAAAAGAACGTCTATTCCATTGCTTATGCTCTTCGTGGTTACAGCTACTTTCTGTTTTATTCTTGAAATTTTTATTATGATGAGTCATGTTTTTTTATTTAAGTTGAAATTCAGGGATTCTAATAATGTATTGCATTAATCTAAACATTTGTCTGGAAGATTCATCCCAATTAGTGTTCCATGAGCCGTCATCAAAATAATTTTGAGGTACGTTATCCTTAAATGCAACTAGTGCACCTTGATAGGTGATCGCATCTATAGATTGATTTGAAAAGAAAAAATCTAGTATCGATTGTGTTACAAATCCTACATCGTTAGAAACACTACCTAACATGCTATTTAAAAATGTTTTGTATTGTACTTTATCATGCTGCCATGCTTTTTGTAAACGGCGACTAACTTCATCCCACTTACTAACAAGTGTACTAGGATTAATCCATGCCTGATCTCCATCCCAACCAGCTACAGTTACATGACCAAATAAATCTTGAGCTTGAATAGATATACTATTTCTAGTTTTTATATTAAGAGGAAAACCGGAAGGAAATTGTAAATTCATCTCTCTTTTTAAAGAAACTTCTAAATCTATAGGGCTTTTTATAATCACACTAGAAACCGACTCATCAAAAAAGTGTTCGCTCTTAAATAACCGAGCTAACACCGGTGCAATATCAAAATTATTGTTCTTAAATGTATTTGCTAATTGGTTGACTATAGTTTCATTTACTGAAGGACTAACAAAATAGGCATACATTTTTCTACAAATGTATCTCGCTATTTTAAGCTCTCGTTCTTCAAAAAGAATGTCTATAACATCATCATATCCCCAATTTCCTGTTTTGCCAAAAAACGTTTTATTGCCCTGATCAAATTTATTAATATTAAATGAAATATCTCCAAACCTGTCTGATCGATCATTCCACCCTGTAAGAGCTCTAGCAACTTCTACTATATCTTGTTGCGTATATCCATTATTAACCCCTAAAGTAAATAATTCTAGTAACTCCCTTGCATAATTTTCATTTGGGCTATTTTTTTTATTCTCGAAACCATTAAGATAGAGTAGCATCGCACCTGTGATACCAACATCGTAGACCAATTCTTTAAAATTACCTATACCTTTTCGTTGTAGTAAATTGTAATATTTATAAAATTGCGGTGGTGCAAAATAACCTTGAGTAGAAGCAACTAGGTGGTTACTCCAAAAAAGAGTTAAACGATCATTTAAACCACCTCTATTTTCATAAAAATCTGCAATAATTTGGTCTTTCCATTCTCTTACTGCAACACTCCCTTTTATTGTTGTATCACCAAATTGATTTGCATTCCAATTGGCCCAGTATGGAGCTGGTGTTGGTGTTGCATTTTTTGCTACATTAATAATTTGATTAACCACCTGTTCTGGTGTTTTTGTTAACGCATCATTAATCATTGCTCGAGTCGCTCCAAAACCAGCTCTCCTGTAGAGGTGATTTATTTTTTGTTCATTCCAAGGGTTAGCCGCGGAAGGGACATAAACAGCTAGTGTAGCATTATTACACATTAGAGTCGTGGTTGAAGTCATACAGTTTATATTTAAAATTACGTTAGTCAATTTTTTTAGACAAAAGACAGAGATTGTTAACTCTTATCTTTTAACCTGTTGCTTATTTATTGATTCTAACTAATAAGTCTTAATTAGTTAAATCTATTTTTAAAGGCTTATAATAACAATCTAATTATTAGAAGAATTATTTATTCACACATTTTATATACGTTAAGAAATACGAATATAGATTTCTAAGCGGTATTAAATGTTTAAAATATAATAGTCAATAAAGAGTATAACCCAATAAAAAGAAATAAATTTTATATAAAAATAGTTTATTTTCATTAAAAACTAACAATTATTTAAAATTAAGATAAGAAAAAGACAAAAAAATATAATACTAAAACCGTTAATCGATAAAACGATCATTTAGCCCACTGTCAAATCAGAAAATCACTACGAATACAAATTGTAATCTATTAATTATTACCTATTTACATAATTCTGTAAATAATTAAAACGAGAAGTAAGTTTACCATTCTCTGTGATTTTGGCTCTTTCAAGAATACCATCCTTATCATTATTAAAGAATGCGGGAATAACATATTTTAAAAACATAGCTCCAAAACCGCGACTAGCGTTATCTGGTAATTCACAAGGTAAATTATCTACAGCCATTACTACAATAGCATTGTTATTTTTATAATCGACTTCTTGTTCTGTATGAATATCGTAACCATAAATAGGGTTAGCAATAGTAGAAGCTCTCAAAGTACAAGCTACAGGCCCATCAATATCACAACTAATATCTGCTACTAGCCTTATTTTAAAGTCTTTCGATTTAGCTTCTTCACGAGTAAATATATAAGGAGCACCTTCACCATAAAAATGACCTGCAATAAATACATCGCTCACTTTAGCAAATCTCATAAAGTTAGATTTATAATCTTCCGCATTTACATAAAAATCTTCTTTACTAAGAGCTCTTCCATCTTTACGCGTTGTATAATCTAAAACATCTATTTGAACATAAACCGGTTCTTCATAAGTTTTTGATAGATAATCATCTACTGAAACCTCTCTAATCTTTAAATGATCAAGAACCTCTTTTGCACCACTACCTACTTTACCTGTACCGGTAAGAACTATTTTCATATTAGGAATCGTTAACTTATCTAACTCTGCATTTAATTCATCTCTATTCTTTAAGTCTTGTGCTTTTGGTAAGTTGAAAACATCATGTTTCATTCCATACGCTCTAAAACAATTATAAGTTCCCACAACTCCTGCATAATATCCAAAACCAATAAGTCTGTGATTTTTATCATTAACAATAGTTTCATGATCGTAAAGTGTAATATTTTTATCTAAAATTGCTTTAAGTAACTTTCTATTATAAGGCTGTTCTTTAATGGTATGGCTGAAGAAAAAATAACTTTTATTAGGAATTAAAGCATCAATAGGTACCTCTTTTACACCAATCATAACATCGGCTTCAGAAACATCATCTAAAACTTTAAGTCCTAAATCTAAATATTCATTATCGTTAAAAACACGAACATCTGAAGATTCAACAATTAATTCGGCATCCTTAAATTTAGATTTTAATTCTATTAAGATCTCAGGAGAAAATACCACACGACGATCTGGTGGGTTTTTACGTTCTTTTATAACTGCAAATTTCATTAAAAATAGTTCTTATTTTATTTTATAATTCCCTTCTAATAATATGAAAAAAAAGATTTAGAAAAAATATTTAAACGAAAGTAAGAGGAATTGTAGGCTTAAGCAAACTTTTTAGTAGTTTTGCAAACGCACTTACAATTGTATTTTAATATAGTATTAAGTATAATAAGCTAAGTGTATGTATTTAATTAATGGGGTCGACTGGTTTTGACAGCGAGATTAATTAAGTAGTAAGCACGTCGAGTAATGAAATTATACTCGTAAATACTTATTTCAACTTTTTAAACGGCGAGAATAACTACGCTTTAGCTGCATAATCCGAATTATAGTAGGATTAAGCCTCGGTACACTAGGTGTACAAGCTTTATGTCTCCGGAAAGCTTTGATTGACGGCGTTCCATTTGAGATATCGTAAATGTCAGTATAGATGGTGTAAAGCTTTGGTGCACTTTCGAAATTAAAAAGATAAGTTATAAGTGGGTTGTCTTTAACCAGCTTATAGTCGAAAACCCAAGAAAAGAATAAACGTGTAGAAAGCTCTTTGATTACTTGTTTGGACGAGAGTTCGATTCTCTCCGACTCCACTTATTGCGTATCAAAACGCATCAAAAACCCTCTAAATATATGATTTAGAGGGTTTTACATTTTATATGATATCGTCTGATATCATATAAAACCATCTCAATCGAGACCAATTCGGTTACCCCATTTTGGTTTTTACAAAGGGGTCTCGATAAGCACAATATTTTACTGATTTTCAATAGTTTACAACATTTACACCTTAGGTTATTTGATATTAATTTACTACCTTTTAAGTGAATTAGCGAGACCTAATAACTATATAATTATGAAAACAGACTTTTCTACCCATTTTCACTTAGTCAATTCTAAGATAAATAATAGAGGCTTAGCTCCTATTTATCTTCGGCTTACAGTTGACAATAAGCGTACAGAATACAGTATTAGCAGAAGGATTGACCCAAAATTCTGGAATACCAAATTTCAAAAGGTCAAAGGCACAAACCGTGATGCGGTTGAAATAAATAAACACATTGATAACCATAAGCACAAACTCAATAAAATCCACCAAAGATTGATAGATGATGACCAATTTGTCTCAGCAAAATCTATGATTAATATTTTGAAAGGTGGTGGTAAAAAAGTCAGATTTATTTTAGAAATGTTTAAAGAGCATAATGAAAAAACCGATTTATTGGCAGGAAAAGATATTTCTATTAGTACTGCCAAACGTTATTGGACTTGTTATGACCATGTGAAACGATTTATAGAAAAAGAATATCGGCTTGAAGATTATAAATTAAAAGACATTGATTACCGCTTCATTACTAAGTTTGAGTTCTTTTTAAAAACAACGAGGAAGTGTAACCATAATTCTTCTCTAAAATATATTAATAATTTCAAAAAGATAATTCGCATTGCATTAGCCAACCAATGGATGGATAGAGATCCATTTTATAATTATAAAGTCCAATTTGAAGCTGTTGAGCGTGAATACTTAACTGCTGAAGAAATAGAAATACTTTATACTAAAGAATTACATTTTGATAGATTGAAAGTGGTAAGAGATATGTTTGTATTTTCTTGTTATACAGGTCTCGCCTATTCAGATGTTGAAAAACTTTCTAAGTCAGATATCACAATTGGTATTGATGGTAAGCAATGGATAAATATTAAACGCACAAAAACAAATACGCGAAGCAGTATTCCGTTGTTACCCATAGCAAAGGAGATTTTAAGTCGATATGCTTATGATCCAAAAGTTATAAAAAGTGAGCGTTTAATTCCAGTCTTTAGCAATCAAAAATCTAATGCTTATTTAAAAGAAATCGCGATGTTATGCGGCATCACAAAACCATTAACTACTCATTTAGCGCGACATACTTTTGCAACTACTGTGACCTTAACTAATGGAGTACCTATTGAAACCGTTAGTAAAATGCTTGGTCATAAATCATTACGAACAACGCAACATTATGCAAAAATTGTAGACCGCAAAGTTAGTGACGACATGAAAATTCTTGAAGAGAAACTGAAAACCCAGAGAAAAGACCAAAAAGAAAATCAATAATATATTCCATTTTAATGCAAAAATTTATAGCGTTTTTAGACCTAATTAGTTTTGCTACCAAATGATTCATTTTGCGATATGATTGGAACATGATCAAAATCAGTACAACCTCTGAACAAGTAGTGGACAAGCTCTGGACAAGTAGTAAACAAGTACTGGTACGTATATATAAACATTAACAAACAAAAGAAAACAATTATAAACTAAGCTGACAAAAAATTAAAAAATTATTTTTCTTTTTAAAAAAATCTAAATTACTTATCTAGGTTATAAATGCAATTCAGAATCAAAAATGAGGCTGTTTACAAATGATTTAATCAATTATCTCATCATTCTTGACAACTACGCCGTACAGGGCTTAAAAAGTAATTTTAAAGCCTTTAAAATCAGCAAAACACTTGTGTTTATAAGCACTCATAGCATTTGATACTAATTGATTTAATTTGGTGTTTGCTCTCCGTTATTTAAATCTTCGTTATCTTTTTTAAACTGAAATTCATTTCTTTCTTGAAATTTCAGTAAAAACTCTTTATTTATTCTTTCTCGTTCTAACTGCTCAAAACTTTTCTCAATTAATATTTTAGGTTTTGGTTTAACGTTCATAAAAAGGGATTGTAACATTGCTAATGTCGGTTTCGTTTGATGCTTTTCTATATCTTTTATGATAGCTATAACCGCATTAATTCTTTTCTTAATTCGATTTTCAATTTCCATTAGTCCTGGTTTTAAATCATCTTCTGGAGAAAGTTCATTACGCTCAAAAAATTCTACCATTGAAAGCAAAGTCATTGAGTTTGATTTTGAAATTGATTTGGAATATTTTCTAAATTTCTTCACTACAGAACGCTTTATGCTCAAGCTTTCAAATCGTTCTTTTTCATAACCTTTATCCATTTTTCCGTGAAATTTTTATTGATTTTACTGGGCTGTGAGCGTTTTTACGCTAAAAATGATTTTAATCAAAATCTTAAACACTTGCAAACAACTAAAAATCAGTTAATTAAAAAATGTAACATCGCGCAGCGTGTTACCCTCTTGCTATACCTTTTTTTCCGATAAATCTTCAAAAAACCTATACTTACATTTAAGATAGTTTACTAGTCAAATCAAACACTAGAATTATTAGAATTTAAGAAGCTATAATTGTAACTCTTGAATTATTTTAACTTAATTCAGCTTATGATTGCATTATCAATAAAACCATTTACTTATTATATCTTGAGCGTTTTCCTTTTCATTTTTATTATTTAGCAGAATTTTCAAAAGAAAAATAACTACTAGAAAATAGCATAAAAGGTTTCCTAATTCATCTACTTCCCATAGCGCCGTCGCTGTTGCCTTTTCCAAATTGTAAATCCTGAAATTTGAAGCTCATAAAGATTTATAAAAAAAGCGAGGTACGAGCCTGATTATGCAATCTGTTGAGAAGCAAATTTTATAGCTTTTGCTGGAAAAGTGATTAAGGAAACAATTAAGATGTTATTTCTCAAATTTAAATTTGAACGCAATGTTTCGCGTTGGCTAAAAATACTGGTCATGGTAAAGGAGTATCTGTCTGATAGGCAGATTCGAAATGGACATAACTAGTATTGTGAGGAACTGGAAGCTCTTACTATTGATAGAATGTAGCTTTTGCGGAATGGAAGAAAATGTACTAAATGGAGTAGTACTAATTTTTATCCCTGAGAGTTTATTGCTAATCATTAAAATAATTCCTATTAAATATCTAAAACACCATCGCTTTTTGAAATTTTATTCTTTTTCAAAATGCTCTTTAAAGCTTGACCTAGTTTATTTTAAATCCATAATCTTAGATTTTTTCAAAAGTCCTTTTCAAAAATCTAAAAGTTCTTTTGGAGCTATTTCAATCTTAACTTTTCTTCTAATATTTATTGTATAAATTCATTAGCAATCTATTGAATGAACATATAATTTTATTTTTGAATTTAAAGTTTTATGGCAAACCATAATTAATAATCTTCATAACTTTATATATTTAACGTTAAAACATAATCTATGCTAAGATTCCTTTTTTTAATTATATTTTTCTTCAATTCTCTAAATACTTTTTCACAAAACAACTCAATTAATACTATTTCCTGGAACATACGCGACTTCGGTAAAACAAAAAGCACGGAAGAATTAGAGAAAATTGCTAATATTATTAAAGATGTAGATATAGTTGCTATACAAGAAGTTGTATCAGGATATGGTGGTGCACAAGCAGTTGCTAAATTGAGTGATATTTTAAATAGAAAAGGGTCAAAATGGGACTATATTGTTAGTAATCCAACAAAAAGTTCTAAGTATATGACCGAGCGCTACGCATTTATTTGGAAGACCAAACATATAAAAATAAAAAACAGAGGATCTCTAATAAAAGAATTACAGGACGAAGTAGAGCGAGAACCGCTCTTAGTTGATTTTTATATAGATGGCAAACGTTTTTCAATAATGAACTACCATTCTATACCACATTCAAAAAATCCAAGAACCGAAATTAAGTTACTAACAGAATACATCATAAAAAATAGCAACTCCCCCTTATTATTAGCTGGGGATTTTAACATCAGTGAAGATGATAAAGTTTTTGAGCGTTTTATAAGTGAAGGCTATATTCCTTCCATATTAAATAAAAAAACAACTATAAAGCAAAAGTGTAAGAACGGAAATTATCTTAATTATAGCATTGATAACATCTACTACTCCAATGATATTTTTAAAGTAAAATCTAATGTGATCGATTTTGTAATAGCCTGCGAAGAAATAACCAATGCTAGACAACTATCAGATCATCTTCCGGTTTATCTTGAATTTAAACTTAACTAAGATAGATTACTTTATAAGACTCATCTACTATTAAGTCATTTTTTGGCGAAATAATTGAGTTCTGGTCACTATCAATCAATCCCAATAAAGTCTCATTTCGTTCGAGAAAATATAACTTTATTTGCTTGACTAAAGTTCCTTTTGACATTTTTAGATCTTCAAAATTCATTGTTTTAATCCTGTCATTATCATTGCCAAATAAATTGTAAAACATATCTGAAATATTTGGATTATTTATGCAAGTCGTGATGATTTTAGAGTCAATTAATTCTTTATATAGTATCTCATCGCCTTTCATTTTATCTTTAATAATTTCAGCGTTAATTTCATCATTGATTTCTGCAATTGTATGAACATCTGGCGCTTCTTTTTCAATATGAAAAATAGTCATTACGGTACGCAAATCAATATCTCTAATGGTATCGTGTTCTTTTGATTCGGCAAAAACTACAGCAAATTTTGCGCTTTTAATATTAACTTTTCTTAAAGAGCTATAATCTGTAAAATCCGCATTAAGATAAATAACACCTGAGATTTCTTCAATCTCTTTACATGAAATAAGTACAATATTATTATAGTTTTTAACGTCTTTTAATAAATCATCTATCACATTTCTAGATGATTTTGTATAACCACAAATAACAATATGATTTTTCAAATTAAGCTTTGTAATTTTCCCAGAAGTAATAGCATTCATAACAGTTTGTATTTTGGTTAGAAATAGAGAAATAAAGAACCCGAATATCGCTAAATTAAAGACGAGTAATATCATTGTAAAAAACCTTCCTGTAAAAGATTTTGGTGTATCATCTACAAGTTCAATAGTTTTAAGTGTATACCAAAATGTATCTGAGAACGTAGCAAAATCAGACCCTTTTACTCTGGCTTCTGAGACAAAAATAACGAAGCTCAGTAATGTTAATAATGATATCGTAAGAAAGAAAAAAACATAGAAAACCCTATTCTGTTCTTTCATACCCTGAAGTATGATGTTTAATTTATCAATGTCTCTAAATATTTTAAAGACTCTTCCCAGGCGTATTAATCTGAAAAGGCGTAAAAACCGAAGTGTTCTAAAGGTTCTAAAAAATGTGAGCGACGGTAGTAAAGCCAATAAGTCTATTAGAGAAGAAATTTCCAACATCCATAGTATTTTTTTATAGATGGCGTACCACAAGTTCTTGGTTACTATATCTTCTCTAAAATTTGTTGCTATATAAAAACGAGCGCAGTACTCTGTCACAAAGAAAATGATAATCCCTGTATCTAAAATTTTAAGTATTCCTGTAAACTCTCCTTTCTCACTTTGTAAAAAAATAAGTACTATCGAAAAGGTAATAACCAAAGCCAAAAAAATATCGAAGATATACTTCTTAGGGTTTTCATTATCCGTGAGCCATTTATGCAGGAATTTTTTCATTCCAGTGTTTTAAGTGATAACTCAAGAATAAAATTTGTAACCATTGGTCCATAAGAAGCAATCATATCAGCACTTTTTCTATCGACAAGACATTCTATGGTTTGTTGCCCATCGCTATACAATCTTACATACCTTACTTTAATGCCCTTTACCATTTGACCTTTTGCAAAAGGCTTGTTAACTATGAGTGGTATTTTGCCTGTTGTATCGTCTATAATACTAATACTAGTATTTAAAAAAGAGGTTGTTTCAACCACAGTAAATTTCGACAGTTTGAAGTCTTTTTTCTCTGAATATTCCGTAGGATTATCCTGCACCATTTTAATGGTACTTATTCGATTGTTTTTGGATGAACAAGAAGTAAATAATACAAATATGAGTATGTATTTTGAAGCATTCATTTTTTTGAGCCTCCTTTTGAACTAGACGAACCACTTTTTGAGCTTCCATTTGATGTTTTGGGTGGATTATTACTTCGTCCTCCTCCAGATTTATTTCCTGTTTTACTTGGTGCATTTTTCATTCCACTAGACTTTGCCATAATTATGTGTTTTTAAGTTTTGTTATTTGTTAATCGTTCTGAAAATTTATTATCAAAAGGCAGTTCTTATTCAACTGGCACTCTAATTCTTGTCTCTCTAATATCCATTCTTGTTTTATTAAGTGTAACGGTTATTGGTTCTTCCCTTTCTCTGTCGTATTCAACAATCTCAAATACTTTTACTTCTTTTACAGCAACAACCTTAACATCTACATCAATGCCCTGAAATTTATTATCATTGATTAATCCTATATAAAAAGTCCCATGAGTTCGGTTTGTGTTTTTTCCATAAGCAGCAACTCCTTTTCCTGTATCGAATTGCAAGTAGGTTTGGCCCTTTACAAATTTTTCTGCATTTTCATAATCCGGAATAAATGAATAATACACATCTTCTCCGGTTTTAGGAATAAGTAGTTCTGTAATAGTTCCGACGGCTAATCCTGCTAAAGGTGTGCCGTAAATTGATGTGATTCCGTTTGCTAAACTTTCAACTGATTTTGCGTTTTCTTGGTAGGCTTGTTGCGCTTCTTGTCCTACACCAATCCAATACGCCCAGGCAATAACTTTTTCTTCTTTTAACTTTGTAGCAATAGGGCTCGGTAAATTAACTCTAAGATAGGTGCTACTTCTATTTTCGTTATAATAAGAATGAACGCGCTGATTTTTATTAAAAAGTAAATCTTCAACATTTTCTGTCTTAACTAATTCTCTTACTTTCTCTTTATATTTAATTGTATTGTAACCCGTAATACTATCGATAGTATAAGGTGTGTAAATGGTATCTCTTACGGTTTCCCATTTCCAGTTGGTATTAAAATTTATGGTTGAATCGTCTGCAGGAATTCGATATATTTTAATCTTACCAACTCTTTTGGTTAATGACGAGCTATAAAACCTGAATTTGTAAAGTCCCTTGTTTCGTATCTGTATTTGTCTTTTAGTGATTTTACTCACTTTAAAATCGCTAAAAACCTTATTGTTAGGTAACTCAAAAACTTCTATTTCTTTTAAGTGTTTGCCTTTTAACATTTCAAAACTAAACTCAATAATATCGCCTTCTGCAAAACTGAAAAACAACTCTTCTGTTTCATCAAGGTTCAACGAAATTGTAGATTCGGTTACTAAAATAGGGGTTCCAGTAGCTGCTACATTCTGCGTGATAATAATTATAAATGCTAATAGTATTTTTTTTGTCATAGTTTTTTTGTTTAGGATTTTAATAATTTTTATCCAATAGCTGTTACTGAATTAGCCACTCTTTTTTCGTTTCCAACCAGAGTTGTGTAATATCTTTGTTCAATTCCGAACATTAATGATTTCAGACTTTGTTCATCCCCAATCGCGAAGCTTCTGTCCTCTTCTGAAAACTCTAAATCTTCACAATAATCTTTAATGTAATCATATATAGAAGCTTTTTGTGCGTTTGTAAAATTGTTAAATGTATCCATCGCCATTGCTATTCGTTTACGATTCGCTTTTTTAACTCTTTCAGCATTATAACCTTCCGTTAGATTTATAAAGCCATTATCCAAAAATTCCGCAGTATCTTCTTCTGTTGCCTCACGGTATAAGGAACCAATGCCTGAGAAGATAGCAGTAATAGAAGTTAGTTTTTTAAAATATAGAATATCACTAGTCTTATCGTAGATTGCATCTGGTAAGACTTTTATTATTATAATTGGATTATCGGTTTTTAATTCAGGTTCCTTAGATATATAAAACCATTTACGATTGATGGTCTGACTTTTTGATAACTTCTGAAAATAATAATACCTATTACTCTGATAAGAACATAAGTAACTTAGTTTATCATAATCTGCTCTTATTATTTGGTTGAATTCTGCCGAATTAAAATCATTTGTTATGAGGGCAATTGAGTAATCTGTTTCTGAAAAATTATCAATAGCGAACCATTCATCATCTTCTAATTTATAGTTAGTATCATATTCGCGAGGATTATCCAAATCATTTGGCAATTCGAAGACATTTTCGCCAGACATTAATTTTACTATCTGTCCGTTTCGCCCTGATTTTTTAGCAAGTAAATGGTTCATATATTTTAAGTTAAATCAATAAATGTAAAGTCGTTAATTCTTTTAAGTTTCTCAAATTCCGTTTCTTTTGGGGCTTTTAAAATTCTGCGTGTTATGACAAAAATTTTGATTTCATTCGTAGTAGTTAAATAGTAGAAATGATATCTAAAAATTAAAAACAACGGATTGAAATAAAGTGTTTGTGATAGAAATGTAAACACAAATAATATTGCAAAAACAAAAATTAGAGTATCCACATATGGAATACTTAATGCAACTTCTGCTACTAATACTTTTTTGAACATAATTATTATACTGGGATTTCAATACTTATCTTAAATCCGTTTGTTATTGATTTATCAAATATAAAACTCCCGCCAATAGCTTCAATACGGTTTTCCGCATTTACTAAACCAACACCCTTTGATATTTTATTTTTATATGTACCAATTCCATTGTCAGTATATCCTATTTTTATAATATTATTTTTTCTGCTAAAGATTACACTTACAAGGCTTGCATTACTGTGCTTGCGCATGTTTACTAAAAGTTCTTTGATGACTCTATCTACTATTAGTTTTTTTTCATTAGAAATATCAATCCAAATATCAGCTATTAAACTTTGTACAATAACATTAGTATCTTCGGTTTTAAAAGAGGCTAATGTTTTCTTTAAATCATCAATAAACTCTTTGTTACTCCTTATGGTTGTTTTCTCTTGAGAAAGATCTCTAGCCTTATGATAAATATCTTCGAGATTATCAACAACTTCAGCAATTGAAGCCGTATTATTTTCTAATTGTACCATTGAACTATAAACATCATTTGCTAATTCATCGTGTATGCGTTTTGAAATGCGTTTTTCGGTTTCTAATACTTTTTGTTGCTGTACTTTTGTATGCCTATTTTTTAAAATTATAACAATTAATACTATTGTAAGAATTGCTGTTATTAATCCAAATAAATACCAATTATTTAGTTTTTGTTTTTTGAGTCGGTCGGCTTTTATGATAGAATTATCTTTAAGCAGTTTTTCGTTATTATATTTAGTCGATGAGTAAAGTTCTCTATTTTGCTGATTTATTTTAGTTAATTTTTTATCAATTTTAGTATATAGTAATGCTTCTTCTTTAGGGTTATCTTTAAGTTTAATAATGTATCCTAAGGATTCAAGTTGTGAAATTTGATCATTTATTTTTGTGGCATTTAATAGTGCTTCCTTCGCAAAACCATGTGCTTTCTTTGGAGATCGGTTTTCATAGTATTCTGTTAGCCTTATATTGCTAGAGATCAACCCTCTTATATCTTTTGTTTCTTTTCTAATAACTAAAGCTGTATGCAAAAGATACTCTGAAATATCATTATCTGAATTCTTTAACCATTCAACATAACCCAAATTATTTATGACTCGAGCATATTCTGTTTTATTTGTAATAGAATCAATTTGATTTTTAAGATTATTAAAAATCACAATTGCCACTTTGTAATTGCCTTGATCCCCTAAGATATTAGCTTTAGTATTCTCTAATATTCTTTTAATTTTATTTGAAGGTAATAAATCTAATGCTTTGTTATTGTTTTTTAGTGCATTATCAAAATTTCCTTCTTCTCTATATGCTGTTGTTATGGTTTGATATAGTCCAAAAATTGTTACTCTATTATCTTGATTTTCTAAATATTTTAATCCGTCTATAGCAGTAATTCTACTTCCTATAAAATCTCCAAGATTTTTTTGAATCTTAGACATTTCTAATAAACTTTTAGCTAAATTAATACTATCTCCAATTTTTTTATATAAGTCAAAGGACTTTGTATAGGAGTTAAATGATTTTTGTAGTTGATCGTCTTTCCTAAAATATCTACCAAGTTTTAAGTATGTGAAAGCCATTGTAGAGCTATCCGCTTTCTCAATAGCATTATTTAATAATTTATGAGAATAAAAAATACTTTTTTTATAGTCGCTTTTCTTTGCTGAATATAGAGCTGCTTTCTTTAAACCTGACACTAGGTAATCATAATTTGAATGCATCTTACCTAAAGCAATAATACTTTTAGAATAAAATAAAGCACTATCAATTTCTTTAAACTTAGAATGAAAAATTGTTTTTAACATCAAAGACTTATAGATAAACGAGTCCTGATTCTCTTTAACTGCTATTTTGTAAAGTAGATTAGCACTTTTAAACTTAATACTGTCTGCTAGGTTATTGTTTTTTGCAATATCATAAACACTATCACTTCTTACAATTTTAAAATTTGTTTTTTGAAAATTATCATCTGTTTTTTTACAGGACAAATTGTATAACAAGATAAAACTCAAAAAAAAGAGGGATATATATTTTTTAATAAACATCCCTCAAAAGTACAATTAATTTCTTTTTAAGAAATTAATTACCAGTACCATCATCATCATCTTCTTCTTCTTCTATTTCTCCATCATCACCATTTATGGCAACTTCTTCAACTTGGTCTACTAAAGCTTCTGGCGAACAAGACGTAAAGTTTGCACCAACAAATAAAACAATCATTATATAAAATATAGTTTTCATAATTTTTAAAATTTTAGAATTAAACATTAGTGTCTCCGTCCAGGTTTTTATACCTAGAGACATTAATGGCACTATTGCCATCTGTTAACAATTATTTTAGGAAGTTGAAACCCTATGCGATTGTCTTTAGTAACTTCCTATCGACTATCAACAAACCGCATTATGGGTTTCCTCAATGATTGATTTTGTACAAGTGTTATGTTTAGCAAGGCTTAACGAAAACCAATCACTGATGCAAAGATGTGAAGAGATTGTATTTTAATCGTAGACAGGAAAAGGACTTGCAAAGGACATCTTTAAGACACCTTTAAAATCAGTACACTCAAGAGTTTGAGTCTTGCAGAAGTCTTAAAGAATTTTGTAACTTTAGAGTATGGATCATCATATTATTCAACAGATTGTAGAAAAAATGTTTGATAAAGCTAAAAAGAGCTGCTCTTCACATGCTCCAAATGCTTTATCAAAACATATTGCTGATGAATCTGACTATGAGTTTAATTATAGAACTGCCGAGAGAGCCTATAAAAGATATATAGATAATAACACAGGAATAGGAGCACCAATTCCAGAAACGATTAACAGTTTTTGCAAATATTTAGATTGTGATAATTATAAAGATTATGTAGAAAAGAATATAAAAAATGACCCAAAAACTGAAGAACCGAAAGATAAAAAAGAGCTAGATAATATAGAAGGAAACACTACTGATCTAGAAAGCGAAGGTGGAGAAAACAACAAGAAAAACAGAAGATGGATTTTAACACTTAAAATAACTACAGCATTTGCGCTTACATTTATCATTTATCAGCTTGTGAACCCAACTATAGGTAAAAAGAATACCATACAACCAATTGAATGCATGACTTGGTCAGTAAATCACTATGAAAAAATAGATTGTGATTTTCAATTACACCCAGAATATGGAACAAAAGTAGAGCCATACGACGCTTATAAAAGTAAAATGAAAAAATTGAAAGTGAATGCCTCTTATGATTTTTTTTCTAAAGAAACTGGTCGTCCATTAGTATGGTATTATAAAACTAAGAAGGGGACTTTAGAATATTTTAATCTACCTGGCTTTCATCCACTTAATGGAGAAACATTAAAAAAAATAACTCAAGGAATGATTGAAAAATATATTCCAATTCATATAACTAAACCAGATTCTTTCGTTTCTTCGGATAATATAAGTTCTACAAACGCAGATATAGCAATTTTAGTTTTGGATGGAAATGATTTTGACAATCAGCTAACCTCAGCTTTAAAAACCAACTATTTCAATAAGAAAAGCTCTATTGTAAGATTGAAAGGTTCTGATATTTATGATGAAAATTTTATTTCTAATTTTAGTACTAATGAAAAACTCTTTTTAAACACTAAATCAATAAAAGTTGACACTCTTTTTTTAGGTGTTTCTAAATATGATTTTCATAATAATATTGACAAAAAAGATATGATCATTTGCAATCTTCAATTTGATTTCCAAATTCATATCCATAATAATAATAATAATAATTGGAAAGAAGTAATAACAAAAACAACTACTTCTATTGGAACTGGATATTCTATAACTGAAGCAAAAACCAACGCAATAAAAAAAATTAATTATGAATAAAACACAATATCTTATTTTGATTGTTTTATGTTTTTATACTCAAACATCTTATTCACAAGGCTTTGACAAAAGTATTTCTAAAGTTATTGATACCATATCTAATAAACTAAATAATAAAGAAAAAAACGAGTTTCAAATAGCCATATATCCATTTAAATATAATAAAGACAATGAAGATGTGCTTGCTGAATATGTGACAGAAGAATTTTGGGATTTGATGTCTAAATCTGCTATTAATTATAACGTTATAGATAGAGCTACTTTTGATGAGTACTTCAAAGAGCACAGATTAAAAAGCACAGGTTTAATTGACCCCAAGACTGAAAAGCAATTTGGCATGTTAATAGCTGCAGATGCATATGTTACAGGAAAAGTTTATGTTTTCAATAGTATAATTAGATTAAGAGTTACTGTTACAGATACTCAAACAGGAAAAATCATCACAACAGAATCTGGAAAACTACCAATCACTTATGACGTAGCTAGCTATATAGGGTTAAAAGATTGGAAAGAAAAAAAAGTAGAAGCTGAAAAAAACAAGAGTTCAAATCCAAATTGTGAAAAGGAGAATGTTGGAGATATTTGTTTTCAAAACAACTCGAAATATAAATATGATATAAAGATTCAAAACCTTAGAAGCCCCATGTCCACACTTTATCGAAATATTTCGATTAATTCAGGAAAACATGCTTGTTTTAGAGATCTACCTTCCGAAACATATTACTACTCTATAACTGCAAAGCTTAATGCCTATGCTGGCATAAAAAAGGGTAACATCTTTATTAAAACCTGCCAATCATCCATTATTGAAGTTGATTAAAATAATTTAATTCGCCTTACTTTTTAATCCATAATTAATTTTCTACTTCATTAATTACATTTTATTTTACCAAAAAGTAAACACTCAAAACACATCAAAAACCCTATAAATTTATGATTTACAAGGTTTTAAACTTAATAACTTCAAACCGATTGTTTAAAATATTCTTATACTTGAATTTCATCTTATCACTCAAAAATGAAACTTCAATTAAATTCAATGAACTTTCTTTTAATTCAAAAAAACGTTTCAAAACGCCATATACTTGTTTTTTAGACAATCCTAAACCAATTCCAAAATCAAGAAAATTCTGAAGTGTTATTTTTTTCTTTTTGCCAGCAATTGTTAAGGCTAATTCTTCTGTATCTTCTGGGTTAACTATTTTAACATTTAACAAATCATAAGCAGGAGCTAATGCCCATCCATAAGATGTTTTAATCATTGAGAAGTTTTTTAGATGCATATCATTATTTGCTGTGAGATAACTAAAAATTGTAAGTTCAAAAAAACGTAGTTTATCTAAAAGCGTGTTATCAGCGTAGGTGTCAATGGCTTTTCCTATGCGCTCCATGGAGCCTCTATATTTATCAAATGCTTCTAGTACCTGAAACATATCTATCATGTGTATTTTTGATCCATCTTCTGCCCTATCTATGCGTTTAGTGATATAGGATAACTCGCCAGAAGCTAATTTAATAAGCGTATGAGGAACTACATCAATACTAAACAGGTCTGCCATCTTCATCGTTAGATGTTCATTTGCTGGCATTTCCGTAAAGTCTTTAGATGGTGGCTTAAAAATATAATTTCCGCCTAAAGCACCAACTATAGTTAGTCTACTATCTGTTTTATCATCATTTAATAATGACATTGATAATTTTGGTTGTACACCAGGGACTGAGACACTTCTTTCAACGACCTGTAATGCCAAGGCATTCATATCATCTAATGAGTATTCAATTTTTGGTGGTATTTCAGTTCCAAAAAAAGTTAGACTACACGCCACATGAAAATCGCTATCTAAATCAACATCTTTATAACAGTATAAACACTTATTCATAGCTTTCATTTACAGGTTCTACACTTACTGCTCCAATGCAATTTTTGCAACACGCTAAAAGCAACCCCATACGGTCATTCCTGTTAATCTTCCAGTTTTTTGAAGCAATATCTAACAACCAACCTTCAGGAATTAAACCTTCAAAAAACGCAAACAAACGCTTGTCTTTATATTCTGTCTTACTAACAGGCATTGTGAAAGTTATAAACTGATTAGGATATTGATTTACATAATCGCTATCATAATTAAAAGTAAAATCGCCGTCATTAGTCTCTGTTAAAAGACCACAAAATACTTTGTCGTAATATATTCTAGCTTGTCTCATTATCTTCTAATTCTTTTAAACTTATAGGCACAAGTTTATGACCAAACATTTTTAAAACTTGATTAACTTTACCTAAGTTTAAGTTTGTTTTATTTTGCTCAATTTTTCGGATTACTGTAAGCGCTACTCCTGCCCTATCGGCGAACTCTTCTTGTGTTAAATCAACCGCTTTCCTGCGCTCTTTTACAAACTCTGATAACTCCTTCATTATATGCAATTAAATATAGTTATACACAAATATAATAAATTATACGTAAACACATATAATATTAATAAAAACATCTTTTTTATATGCTTTTAAATATAAATCAGAATAGAAGATATGTTTCTGGAGTGATATCTGTAATTTTCTATATATTTTTATTTACTTATAATTGATTGATACGTTGTAAAATTTCAATTATATATTTACCCCCCTTCTTCCGCAGTGATTTGATTTATATGACATTCTATAATTTCTCGACGATTGGGATGTTCTAAAATAAAAGAACTCAATTTTTTTAAAGCTATTTTCACTTCAGAAGAAGCATTGAGTGCCTCACTAACAAATTCTAAATTATTATCTAAAACGTATATGATATCTTCAAAATCATGACTCAACCTAGGGTCTGATCCTCTGCTTTTAAAAGCCTCCCATTTGGTGGCAAGAAATATAACCACAGGAAGTATTGAGATTTCGATATTATCAATCGTCGTTTTATAAGCCTTATCGAAACCAGGCTTTAAATACGTGTTTGTAGGACCAAATGGTGTTTCTTCAAAAGGAATAAAATCAATTAAGATACCTTGATATGTGTAGCGGTATAAATGTGTTCCTTTTGGATCTGGGTATATCTTTTTCTGTGCTAATTGTTCTCTTAATAGTTCCATTTCCAAAAAATTTGATACTTGCACGCAAACATCAACATCTGTAGTTACCCTTGGCAATTCTGCACCTTTGTCTGTGGCATAAATACTTATAATGGCACCTCCAATATATACAACTTCAGCATTAAGATCTCCCAAGGCACGGGCTACTTCAGCCACAACTTTCAAATTTACTTGTGTATTATTGTGTATGTTGTAGTCGTTCTTTTAATAGTGAAATGGCTAAATGTTGTTCACGAACCTTTCCTACTCTAATAGCATCAACTAACGCAAGAACTTCATGTAATTTTTTATCTTTCAAAATAGCCTTCGGAACTGATTTATAAAGTGGTTGTATCGCTTGACCTCGCATATCTCCTCTTGCATAAGGCCAAACATAATTTTGATCGCTTTGGATTTCTTTATCCAATGGTGATGCAGAATGTGCTGTTGCAATACCTCTTACAATTGGACCTGGTTGTTGCGGAAAAACATATTTAATACCGTGTTGTATAAATTCTAAAAGATTAAGCAGGTTAACCTTTTTACGACTTGCATCTATTAATCCCGAATATTTTGAACGTGTTAAACATTCAGATATTTCGGACTGACTAATATTTAAATCCTCAGATAATGTATGTTGATACCACTCTTGCTCTCCTAATGTTGAAATTTTCAAGAGAATCAAGATATCCTGTGGTTTTAAATTATTATTACTCTTCATAATATTGCATATTGCGATATGCAATATTAATCAAATTTTTCATTATTAGCAAGGAATTTATTAAACAATATCGCATATCGCGATATGCGATATTTTTAATTACTCACTATTAGTGTAGCTACTACCATTATATTTACTTTAAAAAACATTTTGCATCATTTTTAGCCTGTCTTCCTTTAAATAGCTCATTTGTTTTATCCGCTGCCACCATTCTATTATGATGTTTTACAATAGCATCTCACTTATCCACCTATAGTATAAAATCCATATAGGTGAAAATATAGTTTTTAGAAAACCTGTTTATCTTACCTACTATATAATCCGATATTCCCACGTATTACACTTGATATACCTATAGCAAAAATGTCCAGTTTTTACGTCAATAAACTGGACATTTTATTGTTTTTAGCATCTTTTTTCGACTTATTAATTAACTCAGAGACAACAATGATAAGTAAATCAAATTATCTTATCATAACAAACTGCCATTGTAAAGAAAATCAATATTTCTATGCAAAATGGAATCTAGAAATTAACATTTAAATATAATTTGAAAGGTTTTAAATCCTTTTGACTACAAAAACAAAACCCAAATGTTAAAGTTTGTTAAATCGAGACCAATTCGGTTACCTCTAAAAAAAGCACCTTTCAGAAGCCTTATAAACACAATAAAGTTCGGATTCTCGTCGTTGTCTCCGACTCCACAGTAAAAAGTGTCTTGAAATCTCAAGACACTTTTTTATTTTAAATTACCTTTACAAAAAGTAGAAAATGGAAAAAACGGTCACTCAAGCAATAGAATATAGACGTTCTACAAGAATATATCAAGATACAGAGATTGATATTAATAAAGTAAAACAGTGCATACATAATGCATCATTAGCTCCAACTAGTAGTAATCTACAACTTTGGGAGTTTTACCATGTGACCAATAAAAGTACATTAGAAAAATTAGCTGAAGCTTGTTTTAATCAAAGTGCGGCAAAGACTTCACAACAAATGGTTGTAGTTGTAGCCAGGAAAGATTTATGGAAAAAAAGAGCAAAGGCAAACATTAACTTTGTAAATAGTTCTTATGATAAAGCTAATTTAACAGATCGTGAACTAAAGCGAAAAAAAATGGCTACAAACTATTACACTAAAATAATACCAAGTATTTATACTGATTTTTTAGGTATCCTTGGTTATATTAAATTTTTCGTTTTTCAAATTATTGGACTCTTTAAACCTATCTATAGACAAGTAAGAAATAGTGACATGAGAATAGTAGCACATAAAAGTGCTGGTTTAGCTGCAGAGAACTTTATGATAAGTATGGCTGCTATAAATTATGACACTTGCCCAATGGAAGGAAGTGATACTTTAAGAATTAAAAACATTCTTAATTTGCCTCGTAAAGCAGAAATAAATATGGTTATTGGATGCGGTATAAGAAAAGAAGAAGGAATTTTCGGGCCTCGCTTTAGAGTCCCTTTTAATGAAGTTTATTTTAATGTATAAAACAAAAAAACAGCTTAAAAAGCTTTTTTTTTGTTTTATGATTTTGTCTCTATTTTAAAACCTTTGTGTCTCCATTTTGAAAAGCCACCCTCAAGATCATATATTTTTTTAAAACCTGCGTCCAACATTTTTTGAGCACATTTTGCGCTTCTACCTCCTTTATGGCAATAAAGTAAAACGGGTTTATCTTTATCTAACATTCTTATATCGTCATTAAAAGTAGGCGATTTAAAATCTATATTTTGAGCAAACTCTATATGACCTTGAGTATACTCACTTGCTGTTCTTACATCGACTAATTGAACATTATCCGTTTTTAACAAAGATTGCATTTCTTCTGGAGAAACAACATTAACCTCTCCTTGAGTATCGTCAACACAACTTATACTAAGTATTCCGCTTAATATAAAAGCAAATATTAATAGTTTTTTCATAATCGTTTTAATTTTTTATTTATTAGAGGTTGGGCCATCCCATTCCATAAAACCGCCTAATAAATTATAAGTATTTTCAAAACCTAATTGATTCATGATTGCACAAGCTTGAGCACTTCTAGCTCCAGAACGGCAATACACATAGTAATTTTTAGTTTTATCTAATTTCTCTATTTCAGCAACAAATTCTTGTCCCTTATGAATGTCTAAATTAGTGGCATTAGGTATATAACCCTGTTCAACCTCTTCTATTGTTCTAACATCCAATAAAAAAGCATTATCATCGGCATTAAAATTATCACTCCAAGAGCTTTGAGATAAATCTGACATAATAATATTATAAATTAAGTTTTTAACAAAATTAACATTTCTTTAGCATATAGACGAAAAAAAACTCAAAGTGTTACACTTTGAGCTAAAAATTTAACGTTTAGGATACTTTATACTTTTATTGAGCACCCAATCGCTTTTGTTTCTTTTATATTAATAGCTTTACCTTCTAATAAAGCATCAACTGCTTTTTCTGCATATTTTTCTTTTACAGCGGCAGCATCCTGATAATTATCGTCTATTGCTCCTATGTATTTTACCTCATTGCCTTTATCTGTTTTTTGTAGGATATAAACATGAGGCGTTTTTGTCGCTCCATACTGTGGATAAACTTTTTGCCCTTCATCTATTATATATGGAAATGTAAATCCTTTTTCTTTAGCTCGCTCTTGCATAGCACTCATTTTATCTCCTGGTTTTACATCTGTATTATTAGGCATAATAGCAATAACAGGGTAGCCTTGCTTAGCATATTTTTTATTAAGAGCCTCTACTCTATCTTCATAAGCGACTGCATATGGACAAGTGTTACAGGTAAAGACTACAATAAAACCTTTTGCTTCTTTAAAGTCTTTAAGTGAAACCATCTTACCATCTATATTTTCTAATTTAAAATCTGTGGCAATATCTCCTATTCCATATCCTTTTTCTTTTTTACTTGAAAAAGCACTAACTGTTATCACTAAAAGAGCGACTACTATTATTTTAATTAATTGTTTCATGATTTTATTTATTTAATGAATTTTTCTACTTCTGTTTTTAATTCTTCATAATTAAAAGATTGCTCATAAAAGGCCCTCTTTTCTCTATTATAGATTAAAGTCGCTGGAATCGCTCCAGTCCAATTTGTACTAATTTTATTAATCCACGTATTAGAATCTACATCATTTAAAGCAACTACTTTAGATTTTAATTTATGCTTTAAAATAAAAGGTTTTAATTTTTTATCATACTGTTTAGGAAAATCTAAACTTACGAGTAAGACTTCAACATTGTTTTTGAAATGCGTTTCATTTAACTCTTCAAAGTAAGGCAGTTCCTTTATACATGGAGCACACCAAGTTGCCCAAAAATTCACAACATACGTTTTATCATCTTTTTTATTTAATAAGGGTTCTAATCCATTATAATCGTAAATTTCTAAATCCACAGTTTTAGTTTCTAAAATGTCTTTATTATTCTTAGATGAATTAACTATGGCTTTTGATTCTTCTTTACAAGAAAAACAAACCATTAATAGTAATAAAAAAAGATGCTTCATGTAATCAAATATATATCTCAAATCTACTATGATGGTTAACTTTAACACTAATTTTTGCTTTTTAGCTAAAAAATAATAGATTTTGTTTGATTACATGTTTTTCATCTTTATATTTGAAGCATATTATGAAAATAACTAGAAATAATACTTGGTGGTGTAGCTCTCGAAACGTAACATTCGTGAACTAAACCTATACATATATTTAAATTAAAATATTTAGGCTTGTCATTCACGACAAGCCTTTTTCTTTTTACTGAACTTATTTCAGTATGTAAAACATAAATTAAGCATAAATGAAGACATTTAGTCTATATACGCATTACAAAAAAATACTAGCCGATACGATTACTCCGGTAAGTATTTATCTTAAGATTCGTGATAAGTTCCCGAATAGTATTTTATTAGAAAGTAGTGATTATCATGCTAATGATAATAGCTTCTCTTACATTTGCTGCAATCCTATTGCTTCAATAAAAGTAGAAAATAACACGATTACAGAGCAGTTTCCAGATGGAAGTGTCATGGTAAATAGAGCGACAAAAGTTTCTGAAAAAATTCACAAATTCACGAAACGTTTCAAAGTAAATTCTAATACGAAATTTAAGTTTATAAATAATGGAATTTTTGGTTATACGGCTTATGACGCTGTAAAACATTTTGAAGACATTGAGATCTCTCAAAAACCTGATTCTATAAATATTCCTGATATTTATTATGCGGTTTATCAAAATATAATAGCCATAAATCACTTTAAAAACGAAGCTTATATTTTTGCGCATTGTTTTAATACAGATAATAATATTGATGATATACTTCAGCTTATTAAAGCCAGAAAATTTGCGTCTTACGAGTTTGAAACCAATGGTGATATCGAATCTAATTTAACAGATAATGAATATAAAGACCATGTAGAACTAGCTAAAAAACATTGTGCTAGAGGTGATGTATTTCAATTGGTATTATCTAAAAAATTCACACAGAAATTTAAAGGAGATGAATTCAATGTATACAGAGCTTTACGAAGTATAAACCCTTCGCCTTATCTGTTTTATTTTGATTATGGAAACTTTAAAATATTTGGTAGTTCTCCAGAAGCACAACTTGTAGTTAATAAAGGGATTGCCGAAATACATCCCATAGCAGGAACTTTTAGAAGAACCGGAAATGATTTAGAAGATGCTAAACTAGCAAAAAAACTAGCTCAAGATGAGAAAGAAAATGCAGAGCATGTTATGTTAGTCGATCTTGCTAGAAATGATCTGAGTAGAAATGGGAGTGAAGTAAAAGTTGAAACTTATAGGGAAGCGCAATTCTTTTCGCATGTAATACATTTAGTAAGTAAAGTAACAGGAAAAGTGCATGATAATACCCAAACCATGCAAGTCGTTGCAGATACTTTCCCAGCAGGAACACTTAGTGGAGCTCCAAAGCATAAAGCCATGCAGCTTATTGAAAAATATGAAAAAACCAGCCGTGCTTTTTATGGTGGGGCCATTGGTTTTATGGATTTTAGTGGTAATTACAATCATGCCATAATGATTAGAACATTTTTAAGCCAAGATCATGAATTACATTGGCAAGCAGGAGCAGGATTGGTTTCCAAATCTAATTCAGAAAATGAATTACAAGAGGTTTATAACAAATTAGGAGCATTAACAAAAGCTATAGAATTAGCCAAGGAAATTTAAGTAAAAAGTCTTTGGTCATAATTGGCAAAGCCGAATCGACTAGAAAAGTGAAATTTAAAAATAATATTGAAGCTAGTAGCCAAAAGCTAAGAGCAAATAGCTATAAAAAATGAAAGTATTAGTAATAGATAATTACGACAGTTTTACATACAATTTAGTACATTATTTACAAGATCTAAATTGTGATGTTACTGTAAAACGTAATGATAAATTAAGTTTATCTGAAGTTGATTTGTATGATAAAATTGTTTTATCACCAGGGCCAGGTATTCCAGATGAAGCAGGTTTATTAAAATCAATCATAAAACAATACGCGCCTACAAAAAGCATACTTGGTGTTTGTTTAGGCCAGCAAGCCATTGGAGAAGTTTTTGGAGGCACTTTAATAAATTTAGATGAAGTTTATCATGGCGTTTCTACTAAAATTACTTTAAGTGTAGATGATGAACCTTTATTTGATAATATGGACCCCACTTTTGAAGTTGGCCGTTATCATTCTTGGGTCGTAAACCCCGATTTACCAAGAGAATTAGAAGCAACGTCATTTGATGAGAATGGACAAGTCATGTCTTTACGCCATAAAGTTTATGATGTTAAAGGTGTACAATACCATCCAGAATCTGTGCTTACTCCTAATGGAAAACAAATTTTAGAAAACTGGTTAAATAGTTGATTTGTCATTCCCGTGAATACGGGAATCTCATAAAAAATTATAACGATATTGAATAACTATAATAAATTTAAGATAGATCCCCGCTTTCGCGAGGATGACAAAAAAGTTGTCTATGAAACAATTATTAAATAGATTAATAAACCAAGAGAGTATTAGTACAGAAGAAGCAAGGAATGTACTTGTTAATATATCTAAAGGCGATTATAACCAAAGTCAAATAGCTTCTTTTCTTACGGTATATATGATGCGTAGTATTACTCTTAAAGAATTAAAAGGCTTTAGAGATGCTTTATTAGAATTATGTATCCCTATAGATCTTTCTGAGTTCAACACCATTGATTTGTGTGGAACTGGTGGTGATGGAAAAAACACATTTAACATCTCAACATTAAGCTCATTTATTACTGCAGGAGCAGGAGTAAAAGTTGCCAAACATGGTAATTATGGTGTTTCTTCGGCTTCAGGATCTTCTAATGTTATGGAAGCTATGGGTATAAAATTTTCAAATGATGAAGACTTTTTAAAAAACTGTATTGATAAAGCTGGAATATGTGTTTTACATGCGCCTTTATTTCATCCAGCAATGAAAAACGTAGCTCCTATTAGAAAAGAACTAGGAGTAAAAACGTTCTTCAATATGCTTGGACCAATGGTAAATCCATCCTTTCCTAAAAATCAATTAGTAGGTGTTTTTAATCTAGAGTTATTAAGATTATATAGCTACCTCTATCAAAATACAGACAAAAATTACAACATCGTTTATGCACTAGATGGCTACGATGAAATATCGCTTACTGGAGATGCGAAAATTGTATCTAATAAAAATGACACGATGTTTTCTCCTAATAATTTGGGTTTAGATTATATTGAGCAATCTGACATATTTGGAGGAGATACCGCAAAGGAAGCTGCAAAAATATTTAAACGTGTTATTAGTAATAAAGGCACAAAAGAGCAAAACAATGTGGTTTGCACCAATGCAGGATTAGCAATTGCTACAGCAAATCAAATCTCGCATAAAGAAGGTTTTGAGTTAGCAAAAGAGTCTTTGTTCTCTGGAAAAGCAAAAGAGAGTTTAGAGAAATTAATTGAATTGAGTAAATAATCCCATCCAAAAATTCTTTCCAAAAGGAAGGACTTTAAACGATGGTAAACAAAACAGTTCCCTTTCCTTTGGAAAGGGTCAGGGATAGGAAAACATGGATATATTAGACCGTATAGTAATCGATAAACGAAAAGAAGTTACACTTCGAAAATCGTTAATACCTATTTCTCAATTAGAACGCTCTGTTTTATTTGGGCTGGAAACCATATCTCTAGCCAATAATTTAAGAGCTAGTAGTACTGGAATTATTGCCGAACACAAAAGGAGATCGCCTTCAAAAGCGGTAATTAATCAAAGTTTTAATGTATTCGATGTTGCTGAAGGTTATGAAAATGCTGGAGTTTGTGGTATGTCTGTGCTTACAGATACAAAATACTTTGGTGGATCATTAGATGATTTACTAACCGCACGTGCAAGTTGTAATTTACCCTTGTTACGAAAAGAATTTATTATTGATGAGTACCAAATTCTTGAAGCTAAAGCTTATGGAGCAGATGTTATATTACTTATTGCTGCTATTTTAACTAGAGAAGAAATTAAACAATTTTCAGAATTTGCTAAAAGTCTACATCTTGATGTTTTATTAGAAGTTCATAATGAGGAAGAGTTACATAAATCTATTATGCCTAGTTTAGATATGCTAGGAGTTAATAATAGAAATTTAAAAACATTTGAAGTTAATTTAGAAACCAGTAAAACATTAAGCCAATTAATTCCAAATGAATTTGTTAAAGTATCTGAAAGCGGTATTAGCAATATAGAAGCTATTAAAACATTACAGCCTTATGGATTTAAAGGGTTTTTAATAGGTGAGAATTTTATGAAAACGGATAATGCTGGAGAAAGTGCCAAGCATTTTATTAATGATCTGTTATAGTTATAGATCATAATAAACAAAAAGAATAATTTGATAAGATTCCTTTTTTCAAAAGGATAAAAAATAATAAATAGATTCCCGTCTACGCGGGAATAGAAATAAAAAATTTCTATGAAGATTAAAGTGTGTGGAATGAAGGTTGAAAATAATATAATGGATGTGGCTACTTTGCCACCAGATTATATGGGTTTCATCTTCTACGAAAAATCGTCTCGTTATTTCAATACTGAAATTCCAGAATTACCAGAAAGCATAAAAAAAATAGGTGTCTTTGTGAATGCAAAAATCGATTTTATTGTTGATAAAATTGAAAAACACAACTTACAAGGCGTGCAATTACATGGGGATGAATCTCCAGAATTTTGTGAATCTTTAAGAGAATTTGGTATTGTTATAAAAGTATTCTCTATTAAAAATCAATTCGATTTTAAAGTTTTAGAACCTTATGAAGACGTTTGTGATTATTATTTGTTTGATACCAAAGGTAAACACCCAGGAGGAAATGGTTACACTTTTAACTGGAATGTTTTGAAAAAATACAACTCCCCAAAACCTTACTTTTTAAGTGGAGGTATTGGTCCAGATGAATTAGAATCGTTACTACTATTTTTAAAACGACCAGAATCTGATTTATGTTGCACACTAGATCTCAATAGTAAATTTGAAACCACTACTGGGCTCAAAGATTTAAATGAATTAAAAGAATTTAGATACCAATTAACAAAAAATGGCTATGGCGTATAATATCAATGAAAAAGGATATTACGGTGAATTTGGAGGGGCATATATTCCAGAAATGCTTTATCCTAACGTAGAAGAATTAAGACAAAATTACCTAAAAATAATGGCTGAACCATCTTTTAAAGCTGAATTTGATCAGTTATTAAAAGATTATGTAGGGAGACCTTCACCTTTATATTTAGCAAAACGACTTTCTAAAAAATACAATACAAAAATCTATTTAAAACGAGAAGATTTAAACCATACAGGAGCTCATAAGGTCAATAATACTATTGGGCAAATATTAATGGCACAACGTTTAGGAAAAACCCGAATTATTGCAGAAACTGGAGCAGGACAGCATGGTGTTGCTACAGCCACTGTATGCGCATTAATGGGTATGGAATGTATTGTCTATATGGGAGAAATAGACATTGCTCGACAAGCACCAAATGTGGCTCGTATGAAAATGCTAGGCGCTAAAGTTGTTCCTGCATTATCTGGTAGTCGTACTTTAAAAGACGCCACTAATGAAGCCATTAGAGATTGGATAAATAACCCTGTAGATACGCATTATATTATAGGAAGTGTTGTAGGGCCTCACCCCTATCCAGATATGGTAGCGCGTTTTCAAGCAGTAGTTTCTGAAGAAATACAATGGCAATTAAAAGAAAAAGAAGGCACTACAAAACCTAATTATGTTGTGGCTTGTGTTGGCGGTGGTAGTAATGCTGCTGGTGCTTTTTATCATTATTTAGAAGATACTAGTGTGAAATTAATTGCTGTTGAAGCTGCGGGAAAAGGCATACATTCTGGAGAAAGTGCTGCAACTTCTGTTTTAGGAAGAGAAGGTATTATTCATGGGAGTAAAACCTTGTTAATGCAAACCAATGACGGACAAATAACAGAACCTTATTCTATTTCCGCAGGATTAGATTATCCAGGCGTTGGCCCAATGCATGCGCATCTATATAAAACGGGAAGAGCCGAGTTCATGTCAATTACAGATGATGAAGCCATGAATGCAGGTTTAGAGCTTAGTCAACTGGAAGGTATTATTCCAGCTATTGAAACGTCTCATTCATTAGCCATTTTTGATCAGAAAAAATTTAAACCTGATGATATTGTTATTATCAATTTGTCCGGTCGCGGTGATAAAGATTTAAATAACTATATAGATTATTTTAAACTTTAATGCTTAGTTTTTTCATTTCCGCGAAGGCGGAAATCTCATAATACAAAATGGATTTACATTACACCTACATATTAACCAATAAAAATCATACTGTTTTATATGTTGGACGTTCAAAACAGATTAAAGTAAGGTTAAAACAGCATAAAAATAATAGCTCAAAATCTTTTACTGGCAGATATAATGTTGATAAGCTAGTCTATTTTGAAACAACTAAATATGTAAATAACTCCATTAAAAGAGAACGACAAATAAAAAAATGGAACCGAGAATGGAAGGTTAATTTAATAAATGATATGAATCCAGATTGGAATGATTTATCGGATTTATTATGAAGATTTAAATGAAGACATTTAACAATATAACTTAAAATTGACAGATTTCCGCCTTAGCGGAAATGAAAAAAAATCATTTTCAATGAACAGAATAAATAAAAAACTACAAGAAGATAAAAAACTATTGTCCATCTATTTTTCAGCCGGTTATCCCAATTTAAATGATACTGCTAGTATCATTCAAAAGTTAGAAGAAAGTGGGGTAGATATGATAGAAATAGGTCTTCCGTTTAGTGACCCACTTGCAGATGGACCAACTATACAAGAAAGTTCAACACAAGCCTTAAAAAACGGAATGACGACGAACTTACTCTTTAATCAATTAGCAACTATTAGAGAAACGGTTACTATTCCATTAATTATTATGGGATACTTTAACCCCATGTTACAATATGGTGTAGAAGCTTTCTGTAAAAAATGCAAGGAAACAGGAATAGATGGCCTCATTATCCCTGATCTTCCTGTCGATGTTTACAACGAACAATACAAATCTATTTTTGAAAAACATGGCTTAATTAATGTTTTTTTAATAACCCCTCAAACCCGTATAGAGCGTATTAATTTTATAGACTCTATTTCTAATGGTTTTATATACATGGTGAGTAGTGCTAGTGTTACAGGAAGTAAATCTGGTTTTGGTGACGAGCAAACTAATTATTTTGAACGCATCTCAAAAATGAATTTGAGCAATCCTCAAATAGTAGGTTTTGGAATTTCTAATAACGAAACGTTCACCCAAGCCACAAAACATGCAAAAGGAGCAATAATAGGTTCTGCTTTTATTAAGCATTTAACAAAAAATGGTGTTACAAATATAGACTTCTTTATAAATAAAATCACTAGCATCCGAAAGTCAAAATTTAAAAAAGCCTGAGAATCCCGTATTTTAGTTTTGCGAACAAAAAATACAATTTATGGGACTCTTCAAGCGCACTAAAAATACGAACAAGCCATTAATCCGCCAAATCTTAGA
>CALGLR010000048.1 GCA_937959395.1 uncultured Flavobacteriaceae bacterium
ATGTGAATTATTGGAAATAAACCCGCTTGAAGTACTGAGAATATCGTCATTGCTTCTGCAGAACGGTTAATCGCCATTCTCCATTTTTGACGGAATAGTAGAAGTACTGCAGAAATTAATGTTCCTGCGTGACCAATACCAACCCACCAAACGAAGTTAGTAATATCCCAAGCCCAGTTTACTGTTTTGTTTAGACCCCAAGTTCCAATACCTGTTGAAATTGTGTATATCATACAACCAATTCCCCAGAGAAAAGCAATCAATGCGATTGAAAATACAATCCACCATTGTTTGTTCGCTTTTCCTTCTACAGGAGCTGCAATATCAACAGTTACATCGTGATACGATTTTTCGCCTGTAACTAAAGGTCTTCTAATAGGTGCTTCGTAATGAGACGCCATAATCCTTTTTTAATTGTTTGTTAATTAATTTATGCTTTTATATTTCTCACTTTAGTATGGTACTGCACATTAGGCTTAGTACCAACACTTTCTAATAAGTGATACATACGATCGTCTTTTAAAAGTTTTCCAACTTTACTGTCATTATCATTTATATCTCCAAATAACATTGCGCCATTGCTACATGCTGAAGAACAAGCGGTTTGGAACTCACCATCTTTTATTACTCTTCCGTCTCTTTTAGCATCTAAAATCGTTTTCTGAGTCATTTGGATACACATAGAACATTTTTCCATAACACCACGAGAACGAACAGTCACATCTGGGTTAATTACCATACGTCCTAAATCATCGTTCATATAATAATCAAACTCATCGTTTTCATTATATAAAAACCAGTTAAAACGACGTACTTTATATGGACAGTTGTTTGCACAATAACGCGTACCTACACAACGGTTATAAGCCATATGATTTTGACCTTGACGTCCATGGGCAGTAGCTGCAACCGGACAAACCGTTTCACACGGTGCGTGATTACAGTGTTGACACATTACGGGTTGAAAAGCCACTTGCGGATTATCTGCTGGATCTTCCAACTCACCAAAACCACCAAGAGAACCATTATCTCCTGATAAACCAGAGAAACCATCTTTCTTAGCATCATCTTGAGCAAATGTATCTTCAGATGAATAATATCTATCTATACGTAACCAATGCATATCACGGCTACGACGAATTTCTTCTTTACCAACTACAGGCACATTGTTTTCTGCATGACATGCAATAACACAAGCACCACATCCTGTACATGCATTTAAATCTATAGATAAGTTAAAATGATGTCCTATTGAACGGTCAAACTCATCCCAAAGATCAACATCTGGAGAAGTTACTGGTGTTTCCTCATGATTTAAAGAAACCATTGGCATTGGATTCCAAACCTGTTTGTTTTTAGTATTAAAAACTTCTAAGGTTGTCTCTACAATAATATCGCCACGCCCCATTAATGTATTTTGAAGCTGAACACATGCAAATTCATGCATTCCAGCTGCAGCAGTTACACTAACAGATTGTACATTATTAAAATTATTATATAAAGGATAGGCATTTACACCTACTTTCATTTCATCTTTAACCCCAGCTTTTCTTCCATAACCTAATGCTAAGGCGACTGAGCCTTTTGCTTGTCCTGGCTGAATAATTACTGGAACAGTTATGGTCTTACCATTAGCAGTTACTTTAGCATAACTTCCATTTAAAGCGCCAGTTGCTTCATTCTCATTTACTAGCTTCAGGTTTTTTGCATCGGCCTTAGAGACTAATAAATAGTTATCCCAAGACGTTCTTGTAATTGGATCTGGAAATTCTTGCAACCATGGGTTATTAGCTTGTTGACCGTCTCCCATTCCAACTTTAGTATAAAGTGTTAACTCCATACCTTTTGTATTAGCACCTGATGCTGCTAAAGCTATTGCTGGATTTCCTGAAGCTGCTACACCTTGAATGTCTTCTTCTTCATCAATACTACCAATAACTGTTTCTGAAATAGAAGTTGTATTACTAACAAACACACCATCATGTAATGCTTTGTTAAATGAACCCCCATTTAATATATTTTCATTCCACACGACTTTAATATAATCGTTGAGTGAAATATCATTTCCATTCCATTTTAATAGCGCTTCTTGAAACTGTCTTGTATCAAATAAAGGACGAATTGTAGGTTGCATTAACCCAAAATGTCCTTTTGTTAATTCAACATCTCCCCAAGATTCTAAGTTATGAGGTGCAGCTGCTAAATATTTAGACGCTAAAGCAGTCTCATCTTCTTTCATAGAAAACGTTACTGATAAATCTACTTTCTTTAAAGCTTCAACAAACTCTGATGCATTTGGCAATGTATATGCTGGATTTACACCGCTCATAATAATACCTCCAACTTTACCAGATTTCATATCTGATACTAAGGCTGATATTACTTTATCACTACCTTGTCTTGTTTTTATTGGCGACGTTTTATCAAATACTTTACTTGATAATGCTTCATTTATTTTTAAAGCTACAGTTTGTGCATTTACGTCTTGAATTCCTGTAAGCACAACCCCTTTACTTCCTGCTCTTTTTAATTCTGAAGCTGCATTTCTAACGGCCTCTTCTATATTTTTAGGTAAGTTACCTGAAACAGAACCACCCACTATAAAACTATATAATCTCGCTAAAGCTATTCTTTGCTGACTAGGTGTTAAAGGCACACGTTTATCTGCATTAGCTCCTGCTAAAGACATATTTGATTCAAACTGAATATGACGAGACATTTTTCCGTGATTTGGAATACGTCCTTTTGAATATCCAGAATCAAATCCACCACCTTGCCAATCTCCTAAAAAATCTGCTCCTACTGAAACAATTGTAGATGCTTTAGATAAATCGTAGTTCGCTAAACCGCGCTCTCCGTACATTGCTTGGTAAGCATCTAGTGCTGCTGATTGTGAAACGGCATCGTATTGCACATGATTTACATTGCCATACTTTGCTTTAAACTCTGAAATTAATTTAGTTGTAGATGGACTTGCATAAGTTTGCGTTAATAACACAATCGTCTTACCATTACTAGCCAAATTAGATAATTCTTTATTGACTTCGGCATCAAACTGACTCCAAGAAATTGGAGCACCGCCTTTTTTAGGCCCCTTAACTCTTTTACTATCATATAACCCTAAAACAGAAGCATTAACTCTAGCATTAGCATTTCCAAGTGCTTTTGCTAATTTGTTATTCTCTATTTTAATTGGACGCCCTTCACGAGTTTTTACTAAAACATTAACAAAATCAAAACCATCAGCAATTGTAGTTGCATAATAATTTGCAACACCAGGAATAATCCTATCAGGTTGCACTACATATGGAATCGATTTAATTACAGGTCCTTCGCAAGCAGCCAAAGATGCAGCTGCCGTACTAAAACCAACATACTTTAAGAAATCTCGTCGCGTTGTAGACGAACCTTCTAATGTATCTTTGTCTCCTAAAAATTCTTCTGTAGGAATTTCGGTAACAAATTCGTTTTGTTTTAGCGCCTCAACAATAGAGCTATCTTCTTTTAGCTCTTCAACACTTTTCCAGTATTTCTTGTTTGATGACATATTATATAATTGAATTACTTCTTAATTTATTTTTTAAAGTTTTAAATCCCTTTACGAGATTTCCTTTTTAATAGAAATTACTAAAAGCTTACTTTTAGTAATGACACTTACCGCATTCCAGACCACCCATTTGCGCAGCTGTTAATTGATCCACTCCATATTTCTTAGACAATTGCTCATGTATTTTTGTGTAATACGCATTATCTTTAACCTTAACATTAGTTTCACGGTGACAATTAATACACCAACCCATTGTTAAAGGCGCATGTTGGTACATAATCTCCATTTCCTCAACTGGACCATGACAAGTTTGACATTCGATACCCGCTACAGAAACATGCTGAGAGTGATTGAAATATGCAAAATCTGGCAAATTATGAATTCTCACCCATTTCACTGGTTTTGCTACCCCTGTATATTTTTGATTGGCATCATCCCAACCTACAGCATCATATAGCTTCTTAATTTCACCATCATAAAATTCTTTACTGTATTCTTCAGTAGCAGTAGACTCTGCCACTTCGTAAATTGATTTATGACAATTCATACACACATTTAAAGACGGAATACCAGAATGCTTACTTACTCTAGCAGACGAGTGACAGTATTTACAATCTATACCATTATCTCCAGCATGTATTCTATGTGAGTAATGAATTGGCTGTACAGGCTCATATCCTTGATTAACGCCTACTTGCATTAAGTAACCATAAACAAAGTAACCACTAGATAATAATAAGAACACTGCTGTTACCAGTATTAAAAATTGATTCTGAGCAAAAGCTTGCCATAACGATTTTTTTCCTGTTTCTTTAGCAACGTCTATTCCTTTTTCTTGAGCAAAACGACGTAATGTTTTATTTACTAAAACAAGTGCCACTGCCAATATTGCAAATAATAATGCTAAAGCACCAAGAATTAATGTATTTGATGAATTATCACTTCCTTCTGAAGTTGTTGCTCCTGCTTTAGTAGCTATCTCAGTTGGAGCTTTTTTGACCTCTGCCGTATAGGCTAAAATATTATCAATATCTCCATTAGAAAACTGAGGAAAAGCAGTCATTGCAGTACCATTGTATTCTTTATAAATCTTGTTAGCATAAGCATCACCAGATTTAACCATTCCTGCACTATTCTTTATCCACTTGTAAAGCCACTCTCTATCTAAACCTTCTGTTTCTGACAAACGCGCTTCAACATTACGTAAAGCCGGACCAGTCATTTTCTTATCTAGTTTATGACAAGATGCACAATTTGCATTAAATAAAGACTTACCCTTGGCAGCATCGCCATCTTGGGCAGACATTGAAGTAGAAAACGCTAGTAAAAAAATTAAGCCTATACGAAGAATATTATTGCTTAACTTACGGTGAATCACCTGTTTCATATTGTTGGTTAAATTAACTTCTAAACTTTGGTACGATTTTTTCATATTAGTACAGAATAAAACTGCTGATAAAATCTTTGGCAAAAATAACACATAAAGTCGATTTGAGAAATGTTAGGGAACTGTTAATTGCTAATTTAGAGATATTCTAAATAATAAATTGTTGTGATTTTTAGTTTATAACTTACATTTGTAGCGGTTAACTATGATACTATGAAATATCTAATGATTATTATATTCATATTTAATTAATGAAATAGTAATTATAACGAACTTAATTTGACTTTAAAAACAATAAAAATATAACAGATGAGATTATTATCTAAAAGAAATTTATTTTTTATAACTCTATTCACGTTTGCGTTTAGCACTATAAATTATGCGCAGCAGGGCACTATTAGCATAAACCAAGATCCCAGAATAGATGAACTTGTGAAACTAAGAAAAGATATCGATGACACTAGTGACCGCTATCGCATTCAAATATTTTCAGGAGATAGAACTAGAGCTGAAGACAAGCGATTAAATTTTAGAAAATATTTTTCGCAATATTCTACGAAACTAGTTTATGAAACTCCAAATTATAAAATCTGGATTGGGAGTTTTAGAACCCGTATAGAAACTGATCGAGCTTTTATTGATGTAAAACGAAAATTTCCGTCTGCAATTATTATTAGACCTCTCAAAGATAGAAGTTAGTTGATTAAACTCTTAAATCATAAAAAAAGTGACCAAATGCTAGTCATGGTCGGAAGATTTTTCTTCCGACTTTTTTGTTTTTATTAAAGCACGAGAATTATATATATAACTTGTTTATTTGATAAAATTTTCGTATATTTTTATCTGATAATCAGTCAATTATGTCAGTATTCAAAGACCACAAAATTTCAGTAAATCAATTATTGGGAGTTATACCCGAAGCTCTTTTGGGTCACGTTAAACAAGAGTCAGGGCATCAAAATATTTATGTAATAGACAGAGGATTGCAATCTACCAGAACAATGAACTCCTTTAGTAAAGACGCCATTGGTTTTATTATATGAGCAAAAGAAAACAGAAAACATATAGAGTTAGCCTGTTTGATGACTCAAAATCAAGATCTAGATTTAGGAGAGTTGACCCTTATAAAAGATAGTAAAGTACAACTGTATACTGGAAAACCGATCAAGAATAATAAAGGAAATATACATTATAGAGAAGAATTAGTAGAAACACCATTTCGTTTGATTGTTGCAAAAACTAAAACAGATGATTCTAAAGCGTTTTGGTTTATTACTAATAATTTTGAGCTAACGCCTAAAGAAATTGCTCTAGCTTATAGAAGAAGATGGGATATTGAGGTCTTCTTCCGTTTTATTAAACAAGAGCTTAATGTTAGTCATCTTGTATCGTTAAACAAGAATGGAATACAAGTTATGCTATACATGACTTTAATTGTAGCAATGCTAATCTTAATATATAAAAAAGCAAACAAAATAGGTTATAAAACAGCTAAAAGACGATTTTAAATGGAGCTCCGAAATTTAGCTATTGCTATGATTGTTATTAAATGTGAAGGGAAATTAGACCATTTTAAAACATAAAAAAATGGCCGGAATTTCTTCCGACCATGACTACCAAATGGTCGCTTTTTTTTATTATAAATATAAGTATTGAATTTTACTTTAATTTTTTCTTAACCTCAACTTCATGGAATGCTTCAATAGAATCACCTTCTTTAATATCGTTGTAATTCTTAATTTGCATACCACAATCATAACCTTTGCTAACTTCCTTAGCATCATCTTTAAATCGTTTTAAAGAAGCTAATTCACCAGTATAGACAACAACACCGTCTCTAATTAAACGTACTTTAGAATTTCTAAAGATTTTACCGTTCATAACCATACAACCTGCTATTGTTCCTACTTTAGAAACTTTAAACATTTCTCTAATCTCTGCTGTTCCAGTAATCTCTTCTTTAAGCTCTGGAGATAACATCCCTTCCATAGCGTCTTTAAGATCATTAATAGCATCATAGATAATTGAGTAACTTCTAATATCTACTTCTTCTTTATCTGCAATAACTCTGGCATTACCAACTGGACGAACATTAAATCCTATAATTATAGCATCAGAAGCTGTTGCTAATAAGACATCACTTTCTGTAATCGCTCCAACACCTTTATGTAAGATATTAACTTGAATTTCTTCAGTAGATAACTTTTGGAAAGAATCTGTTAATGCTTCTACAGAACCATCAACATCACCTTTAAGTATAATATTTAATTCTTTAAACGTTCCAAGTGCAATACGACGACCAATTTCTGCAAGCGTTAATGTTTTAGTAGTACGAACATCTTGCTCTCTTTGTAATTGTGTACGCTTTGTCGCAATTTGTTTCGCTTCACGCTCATCGGCAAAGACATTGAATTTATCTCCTGCTTGTGGTGCACCATCTAAACCTAAGATAGAAACTGGAGTAGAAGGACCTGCTTCTAAAACATCATTCCCTCTTTCATCATGCATTGCTTTTATCTTTCCACTGTTTTTCCCAGCCAATACGTAATCACCTATTTTAAGTGTTCCTGCTTGAACTAATATTGTAGAAACATAACCTCTTCCTTTATCTAAGAACGCTTCAACTACTGTTCCAATAGCTGGCTTATTAGGATTAGCTTTTAATTCTAGTATTTCGGCTTCAAGAAGTACTTTTTCAAGTAACTCGTTAACTCCTGTACCCACTTTTGCTGAAATATCATGCGATTGTATTTTACCACCCCAATCTTCAACTAGCAAATTCATTTGAGCTAAACCTTCTTTAATTTTTTCAGCATTAGATTCTGGTCTATCTATTTTATTTATTGCAAATACAATAGGTACTCCTGCAGCTTGTGCATGTGAGATTGCTTCTTTCGTTTGCGGCATAATAGCATCATCTGCAGCAATAACTATAATAGCTAAATCTGTTATCTGAGCACCACGAGCACGCATTGCTGTAAAGGCCTCGTGACCAGGTGTATCTAAAAACGCTATTTTTTGACCGCTATCTAATTCTACACCGTAAGCACCAATATGCTGAGTAATTCCTCCAGACTCTCCTGCAATTACATTTTCTTTACGAACATAATCTAAAAGTGATGTTTTACCATGATCTACGTGTCCCATTACCGTAATAATTGGAGCTCTTGTTACTAAATCTTCCGGCTTATCTTCAACTTCTTCAATTGCTTCTTCAATATCAGCAGTAATAAATTCTACTTTATATCCAAATTCCTCAGCAACTATGGTTAATGTCTCAGCATCTAAACGCTGATTCATCGTCACCATCATTCCTAATGACATACAAGCCGAAATAATTTTAGTTACTGGCACATCCATCATTGTAGCAACCTCACTAGAAGTAACAAACTCTGTTACTTTAAGGATCTTGCTTTCTGCAGCTTCTAATTCTAAATCTATTTCTGTTTGCTCTCTATGCTGATCTCTTTTCTCTCTTCTATATTTTGCGCCTTTACCTTTATTAGATTTACCTTGAAGTTTTTCTAATGTTTCACGCACTTGCTTTTTAACATCTTCCTCACTAGGCTCTTCCTTAACGATATTACGTCTTCCTTGACCTTGACCCGTTTTCTTTCCTTTGTAACGATCATTACTTCTATTACCTCCAGGCTTGTTATTTCCTCCTGGTTTATTATCTCCTGGTTTAGAAATACGACGACGCTTTTTCTTGTTTGCGTTATCTCCTGCTTTTTTAGGATCTTCTTTCTTTTTCTTTGGTTTATTGAATTGAGAAAGATCTATTTTATCTCCAGCAATTTTTGGCCCAGTAAGCTTTTTGTATTGCGTTGTTAAAGTTTCTTCAACTGGTTCGCTTGGCGTTTCCTCAGCTTTAGTTTCTTCCGGCTTAGCGATCTTTGCTTTAACTTTAACTTCCTCTTTAACCTTAGCAGGTTTTTCTATAGGCTTCTTTTCTTTAACTTCTGTTTTTGCTTCTACAGGTTTTTCCTTTTTAACCTCTTTCACAACTTCTTCTTTAACCTCAGTAACTGTTTCCGCGACAACAGTAGGCTCTTTAACAGGCTCCTGTTTAATCACTTCTTGTTTCTTTTTCTTAGGATTAAGATCTATTTTACCTACAGTTTTAGGTCCTGCAAGAATCTTAGAAGCTTTTACAACTTTTTCTTCCTTTACTTTAGGAACAGGAACTACTTTAGCTTCAATCTTCTTTTGCTTCTCTTCTATTTCTTTTTCTCTTTGTACACGAAGCCCTTCTTTTTCTTTAATTTTTGCTTCACTTACTTCTTGAGATGCTACTTTTTTACTTGCATCTGTTTGAAATTCACCGGAAAGAACACTGTAAACTTCTTCTGAAATTTTTGTAGTCGGTCGCTTTTCTATTTCGATGCCTTTAGAATCTAAAAATTCCACAGCACGATCTAGAGAGATATTAAGCTCACGTAGTACTTTATTTAATCTAATTGTTCCAGCCATAAATTGCTCTAACCTTTAATGTAATTCCAAATTATAAATAAAACAAACCATGAATTTGCTTGTGCGCATTCAATTTTAGTTCATTTAATATTTATTGGGCATAAAAAACCCAAATATATGATTTAATCTTCGAATTCTTCTTTAAGAATCCTAAGAACATCGTTAATTGTTTCTTCTTCTAAATCTGTTCTTTTTACAAGATCATTAACATCTTGCTCTAAAATACTTTTTGCAGTATCTAAACCGGCTTTAGAAAATTCAGAAATAATCCATGCTTCTATTTCATCAGAAAACTCTGATAATTCCACATCTTCTTCTGCACCTTCTCTAAACACGTCTATCTCATAACCAGTCAATTGACCTGCTAGACGAATATTATGTCCGCCTCTACCAATCGCTTTACTAACTTCTTCTGGTTTAAGAATAGCTTCAGCACGCTTATTTTCTTCATCTATTTTTATAGAGGTTACTCTAGCTGGGCTTAATGCTCTGGTAATATATAATTGAAGGTTATTAGTATAATTAATAACATCAATATTTTCGTTTCCTAATTCACGAACGATACCATGAATTCTAGATCCTTTCATACCAACACATGCTCCTACGGGATCAATTCTATCATCATAAGAATCTACTGCTACTTTTGCTTTTTCTCCAGGAATACGAACAACGTTTTTAATTGTTATTAAACCATCAAACACTTCTGGTATTTCAGCTTCAAATAATTTTTCTAAAAATTTAGGTGAGGTACGAGACATAATAATTGCTGGCTTATTCCCTTTAAGCTCAACGCTATCAATAATACCTCTTACATTATCACCTTTTCTAAAGAAATCTGAAGGAATTTGTTTGTCTTTTGGTAAAATTATTTCATTTCCATCGTCATCTAACAATATTACAGCTCTATGACGTATATGGTGTACCTCTGCAGTATACAAATCACCTTCTAAGTCTTTAAACTGTTTATATATGTTTGTATTGTCATGTTCATGAATTTTAGAAATTAAATTTTGGCGCAATGCTAAAATAGCACGACGGCCAAGGTCTATTAATTTAACTTCTTCAGAAACATCTTCTCCAACTTCGAAATCTGGTTCAATTTTTCGGGCTTCTTCAAGAGAAATCTCTTGATTAGGCTCTTCGACTTCACCATCAGCAACCACAACTCTATTTCTCCAAATTTCTAAATCTCCTTTATCAGGGTTTATAATAATATCGAAGTTATCATCATCTCCAAATTTCTTCTTTAATGCATTTCTAAAAACGTCCTCTAATATCGCCATTAATGTTACACGATCAATTAGTTTATCGTCTTTGAATTCTGAAAAAGAATCGATTAAGGCTAAATTTTCCATAACTCTATTGAATTAAAATTTTATCATCACTTTTGCTTCTACAATATCTTTGTATGCAATATTTGCTTCTTTTTGTACAGTAACCTTACCTTTTCCTACTGGCTTAGGCTCTCTTGCTTTCCATTCAAGGTGGATTGATTCTTCATTAACTTCTACTAAATCCCCTTCAATGGTATCATTAACAGTTTTCACTTCTAGCTTTCTACCTATATTCTTTTTGTATTGCCTAGGTGTTTTCAAAGGCTCTGAAGCTCCAGCTGAAGCGACTTCTAAAGAAAAATCGACTTCTTCCCTATCTAAATTATGTTCTATTGCTCTACTTATAAATATGCAATCCTCAACCTTAACACCATGGTCACCATCTATTATAACCTTAATAGTATTATCGCCATCTATAGAGAAATCTATTAAAAATAAATCCTCTCTTTCTGCTAGACTGTCCTGAAGTAATTCCTTTACTGTATTTATAAACATTCTTAAGTATAAAAAGAGGGGACTTTCCGTCCCCTCAATTATCTTTTTTCTTACAACGGTGCAAATATATAACTTTTTATTGAATTTTCGAAGTATTAAAAATCATTTTTTATGCTTAAATTTAGTAAGAGGTTCACTCTTTAAACTTTAGAAATTATGAAAAAAATTCTCGTACCCACAGATTTCTCGAAAGAAGCCGAAAATGCAATAAAAATTGCAGCTAAATTGGCAAAAAAACATGATTGCGAATTAATCTTGTTACACTTACTAGATCAACAGCTTTATTCGTATAGCGATTCTTCAAATTCGTCTCAATTACCAGAGGCTCTATTTTTTATGCAACTTGCGCACAAGGAATTCGAAAACATCACTAACAAACCTTACTTAAAGGGCATTACAGTTCATGAAATGATCGATTTTAAGGAAGTAGAGTTAGGCGTTATGGAAATTAGCAAGGAACACAATATAGACTTAGTCGTTATGGGGTCGCAAGGCGCTAGCGGACTTAAAGAACTATTCGTTGGTTCTACTGCTGAAAAAGTAGTTCGCTATTCAGACACCCCAGTTCTTGTTGTTAAAAATGATCAACCAAATTTCCATATTGATGATTTTGTTTTTGCTTCAGATTTTAATGAAGACAATAAAGAGTCTTACAAAAAAGCTGTGAAACTGGCTAAAACTTTTAATGCTAAGATTCATTTACTAATGGTTAATACCATAGGTAATTTTACTACAACAGCTTCTGCGAGAGTTCGTATCACTGAATTCATAAAAGATGTTAGCTTTGACAATTATACTATAAATATCTATAATGATGAAACTCCTGAAAAAGGAATTCTTAACTTTTCTCAAATCATGGGAGCAGATCTTATAGGCATTAGTACTCATGGTAGACAAGGTCTGTCTCATTTTTTTAACGGAAGCCTAAGTGAAGACTTAGTAAATCATGCACAAAAACCCGTAATTACTTTTAGAATATAAAAAACTTTTAAATATGGTGAAAAACTACTTTTAATTATTGAAGCTTACTTCAAAAAGCAAAAGCCCAGTCTTTTTTAAGAATGGGCTTTTTGATTGTATTCGATTTTTTAATTACAACTTTACAAAACGCTTAGCTCCATTGTTTTTTGTTTTAATAAGATAAACCCCTGTTGATAGCTTAGACACATTTATTTGATTGACACTTTCAAAAGACTTAAGACGCTTTCCATTTATTGAGTATATAGCTCCAGAAAGATTTTTACTAAACTTCAAGTTTTTTTCTACCACTGGATTTGGGTACATTGAAAAACTATTATTAGCAACCTGCTCACTAACAGATAAAATACCTTCTTCTATTTCAATTATTCCCAAGGAACCACTTACTTCATAACCTACTAACAATATATTTTTACCATTAGGACTTTCACTGGCAGGAACAAATTTTATGATCTCTGGAGAAACATCTCCTGTAACTCTATTGTCTTTGTAGTACGCAATAAATTCTACATCTCTAGGATTTGTAATGTCGTACATTAAAATTGAGCTTTGTCTTTCTAAACCTATAAATGCATAAGTTTTACCATTTATTACTCCAATTGCAATAGCTTCAGGTTCTGAACCTTTATCGTCTGATCGATTATCAAACTCACCATCATCTTCATTAAACAATCCAGGTTCTTCTACTGCAATAGTTTGTGCAAACTCATCTGCGCTATCAAATACTAAATTCCCATACTCGTCAAAAATAGAAAATGAACGTGCTCCATAAGAATAAATTTGTTCTATTTTACCATCATTATCATAATCGCCAGTCGCGTTAGTTGTTTTTAATCGACCTAAAACGGCATCATTTTGCAGCTCTGACGCATCTGGGTAATACGCTTCATTTAAACTTAAATCTTTTACTCTAACTTCTTCAGAATACCCATCATAATCTCTCGCATCTCCTTCGTTAGCTGTTACTATATAATTAACTCCATTTACTTCATAAGAAGCAATGGCATCTGGCATGAATAAGCCTAAAGTTGGATTAGGCAAAATATTAATTATGCCATCACTATTTGAAGCATCATATCCATAGTTATTTGCAAACGATATAATTCCTAAAACACTTCTATCGGTTACTCCTGCTCCTGCAATACCAAAATCGTTATCATTTAAAACAGCGATTTCATTATTTGGCAATAAAGCGATTCCTTCAGGCTTATCGGAACCATTATAACCAATTGAAGGCAAGTTAGTCACTTTCGTTTTTTGAACTACTCTAATCCCTTCTGCCAAAATTTCATCAGCAGTTAATTGTTCTAATTTTTCGTGTCGATTACGATGCTGACCTATAATATTTGTTGCAAAATTAATATCAATTTCAAAAATATACTTCTTTCCTTCTCTAACTGTAGGATCTTCAGAATCTCTTTCAATTACTAAAAACTTACCATCACCTTTATAAACAGCATCTCCTATTTTATCTACTCTCGATTTTGAATATCCCACATCCTTATTTCTTTCTAATAAATAAATATATTCTGATACTGGATATCCAGTATTGGCATCAATTCCTAAAATTCTTATTACATCTGAGTTGTCTTTTGTGATGCTAGAAGGATTGTATAGTGGTGTTTGAATAAAAGCATATATTACATGATTCTCTTTATCGTAAGCAATGGCTTCAAACCCTCTATTGGCTCTTCGTTTAGAATATACTGCTGGCAATGTTTCTGCACCATAAGTTCCGGCGGGTTTTGGTGTCGTTCCTAAAAGAGAAGTTCCGTAAGGCACATAGCGTTCTACTAATTTACCACTGGTTTCAAATTTATATACCGCCGGACGATACTCGTCGCACATCCAGAAAAACCCATCTTTATCAATTAAAACACCTTCAAAATCCCCGCCGTATTCATCGTAGAGTAATGTATGGTATTCTTCTCCATCTTCATCTACTAAATCTGCATTAGGAAACTCAGTAACAGCATCTGCAAAAGTAACAGGGATTTCATCAACTCCTGGAATGTTACCTTTTCCTGTTATTGGAGTAATACCATCTTTTCTAGTTAATAAGATTTGATTGTCTAATGTTATAGATCCATTTTCTTTATTTAATGTGAATTTGGCTATTCTACCTTGATAATTTGGTAGCTTAAAAGGCCTCACATTTTGTAGTGTATTTGGTGTAAATTTATTTTTACTTACACTATTCCCATTTGGTCCTCTATCTGGAACGGCATAAAACACTAGGTTCGATGCATTAGAGTTCACCTCATCGTAATAAAGCCCAGAAAACCCACCTAAATTCACTGCTGGCTGTCCACCATCGTAAACAGGTGTTCCTAACTCTGGCCAGTTTGCAATCGTCTCATTAAGCACGTAACTTGCAACACTTGGCGTTCCTAAAGAATGATCTTTAACTCCCAAAGGAACAATATCAATTATAGTATTAGAAATGAGATCTAAAATAATTAACGCATTATTTTCTTGACAGTTTACATAAGCTTTAGAACCGTCTTCTAAAACTGTAATAAATTCTGGCTCTAGGTCTTCAGCAACTGATGCGCTTCCATTGTTACCAAAAATACGTATACCTTTATTGATCAATGAGGCCTTTTTATCATTGTATTGCGAAAATCCTATTTGACTTGTTGAAGCTGCCAATACGCCACCACTTAAATCAATAATAGTAATTGAACCTTCAGGATCATTAGTATAATCATCTGAAGGTTCGCCTTCATTAGCTACGATTAATTTAGAACCATCTGGAGTAAAAGTTAACATATCCGGCAAAGCGCCGGTAGTTATGCTATTGGTATAAGTCCCAATTAAGTCAAAAAACACTACTTTACCTGGATCTTGTTTTGGATTGGATTCTACTGCTAAGGCTACCACATCATTATAAAGCGCTATTGAATTTGGGCCATCCCCATAAGTTGACAAATCTATAGTACTAAATAATGTTGGCATTTCTGGGTTACTAATATCTACAATTGTAAAGCTATTGTCAGAAGAATTTGTAAAATAAGCACGCTTATTAACCTTATCATAGGCCACCGTTTCCGCTGAGCCTTCTATATTGGTTTGGAAACTGGATAAATGATTAAGCGTTTGCGCTTCTAGGAAAACTAAGTGTGAGAAAAACAATGCGACACTTAAACAAAAAGTATTTTTTTTCATTTTAATTGTATTTGGATTAGTTAATCCCACAAAGTAAAAAACCTTAGATTTTGTAATAGTTAAGTAGAAGTGATCTTATTACTACTTTATGGTTATCGCAATGTAAACGAGCTAACAATTATTTAAAATAGCAAGAATTGGAACTAAAAAAAGAACCACCACAAACGGATAGTTCTTTTAAATTTAAAATTGGCCCACTAGGTCTCCCTTCGACTCCACTCAGGATAAACTTCTCAATCTAGCATTCGTTTTTTCAACAAAAAAAAGAACCACCACAAACGGATAGTTCTTTTAAATTTAAAGTTGGCCCACTAAGTCTCCCTTCGACTCCACTCAGGATAAACTTCTCAATCTAGCATTCGTTTTTTCAACAAAAAAAAGAACCACCACAAACGGATAGTTCTTTTAAATTTAAAGTTGGCCCACTAGGTCTCGAACCTAGACTCTTCAGTACCAAAAACTGACGTGTTACCAGTTACACCATAGGCCAATACTTTTGTACGAGTCTGCAAATTTAACACAAAGTTTTATTTGCACAAACATTTTTTAAAGAAAAAAAAATTAAAATTATTTAGATTGAAAACTAGCATTCGTTTATTGGTCATAAATATTTTATTTTTAACCCTTTATACAAAGGTTAATATTATATGTTAAGACATTTAAAATAGTTAGGCGCTGTTTAATAATTATTATTAAATTCGCCCAAGCATACAAAAACTAATACATATGACAAATTTTAGCTTTAAAAAATGGAATACCATTTTTGGCTGGCTTGCTTTTTTAATCGCTTTAATAACTTATAGCCTTACTGTAGAGCCTACTGTAAGTTTTTGGGATGCTGGAGAGTATATTTTAACGGCTTCAAAACTTCAAGTAGGACACCCGCCTGGAGCTCCTTTATTTCAAATGCTAGGTGCCATGTTCTCTACATTTGCGTTTGAACCCTCACAAATAGGATTAATGCTTAATATGGTTAGTGCCGTTTGCAGTGCTTTTACCATATTATTTCTTTTTTGGACCATTTCTTTATTACTTAGAAAATTAGTTGAAGACGAAACGTATTCATCAAATAAATCAATAGCGATTATTGGAAGTGCTTTTGTAGGTAGTTTAACCTTTGCATTTACCGATTCATTTTGGTTTAATGCTGTAGAAACTGAAGTTTATGCTATGGCTACTCTAATTATGTCTATTCTATTTTATTTAGGTGTTCGTTGGGAGAATGACATGGATAAACCTAGAGGTAATAAATGGTTAGTACTCATTGCTTTTGTAATAGGACTCTCTTTTGGAGTTCATTTCATGGGCTTATTAACGATTCCTGCTATTGGGTTAATTTATTATTTCAAAAATTATAAAACCATAACGGTTAAGAATTTTATTATTGCAAACATTGCTTCTATTGCGATTCTATTATTCATATTTAAATTATTAGCACCAAATATTCTTAGATTCTTTAGTGTTCTAGAAATTTTCTTTGTTAACAGCATAGGAATGCCATTTAACTCAGGCTCTATTATTGCTGGTATTTTATTAGTTGCAGGATTCTACTTCGGATTAAAATACACTAGAGAAAAAGGATATATACATCTTAATACTGGTATTCTGTGCTTACTATTTGTCATTTTTGGCTTTTCTACATGGTTAATGCTACCTATTAGAGCGAATGCAAATGTGGTAATTAATGAGAATAACCCTTCTAGTGCTAGAGAATTATTGGCCTATTATAATTTAGAGCAATACCCAGAAACACATTTATTTTATGGCCCTCTATTTACTGATCAATATTCTGGATTAGATGAAGACGAACCTTATATAGATGCTAAACCTAAGTACGAGAAAGACTATAAAACTGGCACATACATTATAGTTAACGATTACAAAAACGCTCAACAAAAGTACAACTCTAAACACGCCTCTATACTCCCAAGGATGTGGAGTGGTGAAAACGCAGAAAATTACATGTTGTTTTCTGGCTTTTTAGATTTTAAATTAAAGCCAGACTACCAAATGGAAAATGAGTTACGCAAATCGGTAACTGATTTTAAAAACGATGTTGTTCAAGGAAAAGTAGATTATGAAGATTATCATAATTTCTTAAAACAATTTACTCAATATATCGATGTCGAGAAACCCTCATTATTCAGTAATATCGTTTATTTATTTGAATACCAACTGGGCTACATGTATTGGCGTTATTTTATGTGGAATTTTGTTGGACGACAAGATGATATTCAAGGTAAATATGACAATCATGGTAACTGGATAAGTGGTATAAAATTTATAGATGAGATGCATTTAGGATTATCTCAAGATAATTTACCTAGCGATGTAAAAAACAACAAGGCTAGAAATACGTATTTCTTTCTTCCATTTATATTAGGCTTAATAGGTTTACTTTTTCTGGCTAAAAAAGATTTAAAATCCTTTTGGGTGCTTTTAGTGTTTTTCCTTTTTACAGGTTTAGCCATTCAGGTCTACACCAACGTTCGTCCTTTTGAACCCAGAGAGCGCGATTATTCTGTAGTAGGCTCTTTTTATGTTTTTGCGGTTTGGATTGGCTTTGGAGTCTATGCTATTTTTGATAGCTTAAAAAAATATGCCTCTAGCAAATTATTAGCACCAGCTATATCTGTTATTTGTTTATTGTTAGTTCCTGCGATTATGGCAGCTAATAATTGGGATGACCATGACCGTTCTGGAAAATACACCGCAAAAGCAATGGCCAAAAAGTATTTAGATTCTTGTGCAGAAAATGCCATATTATTCACTATTGGAGATAACGATACATTTGCGCTTTGGTATGCTCAAGAAATTGAAGGCTATAGAACAGATGTTCGTGTGGTAAATACCAGTTTGTTTCAAACGGATTGGTATATCGATCAAATGAAACGAAAAGCTTATGATAGTGATCCTATTCCTAGTTCTTTAAAACATGAACAATACCGATATGGTACAAGAGATTATATTATTAAAAATCAAATTTCTGGAGATACTATGATGATTAAAGATTTCATGAAGTTTGTTACTAGTGATAATTCAAAAACTAAATTTAGACACATCCTAAAACAACAAGGTGAAAATCCTAATGAGTATCCTTCTGGACATATAAACGCTAATTATTTTCCAGTTGAAGATATTAGAATTCCTGTAAACAAAGAAACGGTATTAAAAAATGGATTAGTAAAACCTAAAGATGCAGATAAAATAGCACCACATATTGATATTAAAATTAAAGGCGGAGCTATCTACAAAAATCGCTTATTAATGCTAGATGTAGTTGCAAGTAACGACTGGAAACGCCCGATATATTTTACTGGAGGTGCCTTTGGAGACGACGACTATATTTGGATGAAAGACTATTTACAACTCGATGGTATGTGTTATAAATTGGTCCCTATTAAAACGCCCGTAGCAAGAGCGAACCCTTTTGATATGGGACGTGTAGATAGCGATATTATGTACAACAAAATTATAGCATGGGATTGGGGAAATAGCGGTAGTAGCGACATTTACCATGATGTTGAAACCAGAAAAAATTCTATTACTTATCGCGGAAACATCGCAAGAGCTATAGAACAGCTTATTAACGAAGAACAATACGATAAAGCCGAAGAATTAGCAGATATTGCTATGGAAAACATGCCTGTAGATTACTTTGGATACTACACACTCTTAGAACCTTATATAGGTGCTTATTACGAAGTAAAAGCTAAAGATAAGGCTAGACAACTATTTAAAGATGTTTCTACTAAATATCAAGAGAATTTAAAATACTATAGTACGCTTACTATAGAAAACCAAGAGCGACATTTTCAAGATATTATTACAGATATTGAACGCTATAAAGCCTTAGTCGATCAACTTATAAATTATGATAGGGATTTTGCTTTAGAAGAATCTAGAGTTTTTAGTAATTATATTAAAAAGTTTAAATATTTCTATGGCGATGAGGAAGAGGAAGAAGAACAACCACCTATTAAAGAAGAACGCGATATAAACAGAGACAGTAGTATACCAATTAAAGACTAAAATTTGAGATTAGTTCCATCTAAAACGCCTTGGTTATTTAAGAAATTATTCCCAAACTATGTTTGGGAATTTTCTTCTGATATAAATAGTGACAAGGTTTTATATCTTACATTTGATGATGGCCCTACTCCAAAAATAACGCCCTGGACATTAGATGTTTTAAAACAATACAATGCTAAAGCGACTTTTTTTTGTATTGGTGAAAATGTAAAAAAGCATCCTGAAATTTTTAATACTATTTTAGCTCAAGGTCACAGTATAGGAAATCACACCAATACGCATGTAGAAGGATGGCATACAAAAACGAAAGCATATTTAGAAGATTTTAGAAAAGCTGAGGAAATCATTACTACTACTATTGAGAGTTCTAACCTGCAAGATTCACAAATCGTTAATCAAAAATCGTTAATCGTAAATCTTTTCCGTCCGCCTTTTGGACAATTAAAAACGAGCCAAGGGAAAGCTTTAAGACGATTAGGTTATAAAATAATTATGTGGAGTGTCGTTACCTTCGATTGGGAGGAATATATCACTCCAGAAAAGTGTTTAAATAGTGTTCTTAAAAATGCGACTAGCGGAAGTATTATCGTATTTCATGATAGTATAAAAGCATCTCGGAATATGCGATATGCCTTACCTAAAGTATTGGATTACTATAGCAAAAAAGGATTTCGTTTTGAAGCCATAACTTCAGCAAACTTCAACAGTTAAAGTGATAAAACTAAACGTATTGTTGAACGATAGATATTAAGGTATTAGCATCTTGCTCTCCACTTTGACGCCATTTCATTTCACCACCTTTATAAATCATAAGCGTTGGCAAGCCTTTCACTCTTAATGCTTCAGAGAGTTCTTTATTTTTTTCTACATCTATTTTAATCACTTTAGCTTTATCACCAAGTGCGGCTGCAACATCTCTTAATACGGGATGCATTGCTGTAGATTGCTCATTCCATTCTGTAAAAAAATCTAACAGTACAGGAATATTTGCATCTATTAAATCACCAAATTTTGACATTTATCGCGGTATTTATTAATACAATTGTTATGCAAATATAACATTTCCCTGAAATTAAGCCGTTTGCGTCCCTTTTTTGAGTTCTATAACCGTTATTTCTGGCCAAATCCCTACACGTCCAGGGTAGGCATGAAACCCAAATCCTCTATTTACATTTATATATTGACTTGCTTCATTATACAATCCTGCCCACTGCTTATAAACATATTGTACAGGACTCCATTTAAAAACTCCAGGGATTTCTATTCCAAACTGTAAACCATGTGTATGGCCGCTTAATGTTAAATGAAAATGTTCTGGATGTGATTTTACTTCATACTCCCAATGTGAAGGGTCGTGGCTTAGCAAAATTTTAAAGTCATTACTGGAAATAGAATCTATCGCTTTATTTAAATCGCCAGCTTTCTTAAAACTCTTTCCCCAATTTTCTACACCAACAAGTGCAATTCGTTCTCCGTCTTTTTCTAAATAATCACTCTCATTCAATAACAATTTAAAATCTATCTTCTCATGAATTCCTTTTATCTCTTCAAAATTAGCATCTTTAGCTTCTTTGGTAGGCCATGTTACATATTCTCCATAATCATGGTTTCCTAATACCGAATACTTTCCAAATTGAGGGGTTTTAATACGCTTAAACGTATCGATCCAAGGATCCATTTCATTTGCTTTGGTGTTTACAATATCTCCAGTAAATAAAATAACATCTGTGTCTTGCTCATTTATTAAATCTACGGCATATTCTATTTCTTCTCGACTATCAAAACTACCAGAATGGATATCACTTATTTGTGTGAGTTTAAAACCATCAAACGCTTCTGGCAAATCATCAAAATGCAACGTATACTTTAATACTTTAAAATTATATTTCCCTTTAAATATTCCATAGAGCAAAGATGCAAAAGGAATCGCTGCTAAACCCAAAGCGAGTTTACTTAAAAACAAGCGCCTGCTTGGCAAATATTTTTCTGAAGTGCCTGAGAAAAAATTATCGGTTAAATAATTATAACCTCCCACAAAAAGGCGAATGATATCTTCACCAAACATCACCAATAAAAGCACCACTTTTGGCACAAACATGAGTAAAAACAATCCCATTGCACGCAACGATGCCGCATTTGGACCAACACTTCTATCGTAATTTAAAAATATATAAGCCAGATACCCATAAACCACAATAGAAATTAAAAGATAAACCCAAAATACCCATGGCCCTTTAAAAACTGTTTTTACAGATTGGAAGGCATAAAAATCAATAATAATAAAAATTAGTGCTGGTATTAAGAGTCGTAACATGCGGTGTTATATTTAGCAACAAAATTAACCATTTAAAGGTGCTTTAATCTTACTAAATTGTTAAAGGTTTTTATCTGTATGTTTTCTAATTTTGGCGCTTTTGTTTTAAAATGAATGGTGTAAATTTCGTTTGGTAACATATCGAAAAAATTATCGCTAAAATGGCCTTTTTCTTCGGAAATTAAAAACACATCCTTTTGTAATATTTTGCTTGATAATCTTATAGAAAACCCTGTTTCAGTTTTTGTTATGGTTTGTTTTATATCACCTTTTTGAAGTTTTAACGCTTTATGTTTTTCTAAATAAAAAACAGATCGTTCTTCATTAAATGTTGAAACAATAACAACTTCATCTTTATTAAACTCTGAAACATTTAATTTATGTTTTATTTCACTACTATCCGCATTAACTTCAATTGGTTTAGAAGCTTCATGTAAAATCGCACCATTAAAATCCATTATTTTAAGATTCAAATCGCCTTTATACCCCTCTAAATCATCATTAACAACATAGGTGTTCAACGTATCATTAACCACTCTTGAAGAAATTAAAACATCTTCAAATGCTTTTTTGGTTTTATAATGCATGGCTTTCCAATTTCCTAAAAAATCGATACTCGACCAAGAAATTACCGGCCAACAATCGTTAAGTTGCCAATATAATGTTCCCATATTATAGGGTTTTGCTCTGCGTTGTGCTTCAAAACCCAATACCATACCGTTTGCCTGCATTAGTTGGCTTACGTATACATAATCTTCATCATTATCTGGCACAGGATAATCGCGCTCCATATAATTTTTTATAATAGAATAACCTCTTGGGTGTTTTTGATGCGTATCAAATGCTTTTGAAGACACTGAAGTGCTTTCATTTCCATTAATGTACTTTATCACTTCATAGCTTGGAAAAGCTTGAAACCCAAACTCACTCATAAAACGCGGTACTGCATCTAATAAATGCTCAAAAGGATATTCGTCATGCCAAATCCACCAGTCGTGTGCATCGCCTTCTGTTTTGTACAAAGGATTTCCTCTACCATATCTTGGTGAACTTTCCCAGTAATCTATCTCTTTGTGATATTCGTTTACAACTTGCGGCAGAAGTGTATCAAATAATTTAAGATAGTTCCCCCATATTTCGTTTTTCTCTTCTTCACTTCTTCCAGTTTGCCATCCCCAACGATGCCAAGCTTCATTATTTTCATTATTCCCACACCATAAAGCAATAGAGCTGTGATTTCTTAAACGTTTTACATTATCAATTGCTTCTTGCTTTACATTATTCAAGTACGCTTCATCTCCAGGATACATGGCGCAAGCAAACATAAAATCTTGCCAAACCATAATTCCCTTTTCATCACACAGGTCATAAAAAATATCGTTTTCATAAATTCCGCCACCCCAAACACGAAGCATATTCATATTCGCTTCTACAGCATCGTTTAAAAGCTTTTCGTAATGCTCATCTTTTACTTGATTTTGAAAACTATTTTGCGGAATGTAATTCGCTCCTTTTGCATAAACAGGAACCCCATTAACTTTAAAATAAAACGATTCTCCAATGCTATCTTTTTCAGTCATCAATTTTACCGTTCTTAGTCCTTTTTTTAAAGTATGTGTATCTAACGTTCTTCTTCCTTCTTTTACAACAGTTTTTATATTGTATAGATAAGGTTCTCCAATATTATGAGGCCACCATTTTTTTGGATTTTTAATTTTAAATGGAATAGAAAATGTTTGGGATGCTTTTGCCAATTCTGTTTCAGAATTCAAGACGTTATTTACATATATTTCTACTGTAATTGGGTTTTCTACAGAAGATTTCACTTCGAATTGCGCTTCTATTTCTGCAATAGTATCATTTAACACTTTTTGATTGAAATAAATATCTTCAATTTTAAAATCATTCCATGATTTTAAACTAATTGGTTTTGAAACACCGCTAGACGTTAAAACTGGACCCCAATCCCAACCATAATGAAATTGTGGTTTCCTCGTAAAAATACGATCTCCAGCTGGCAACTCATAAGGTAACTTTTCTTTTTCTATTTTTTCAGTTTTAGTAGTGCTTTCAAAAACAATGTGTAATTCATTTTCCGATTTTAAAAGTGGTTTTACATCAACTAAAAACTCGCGAAAAGCATTATTCGTTTTTAAAATCTCCTTTCCATTTAAGAATACTGTTGCATACGTATCCAGTCCTTTAAAATCTAATTCAAGGTGCTTTTTTAAAAGTGTTTCTTCATCTACAATAAAATTGGTTTTATATTCCCAATCGGCATTAGAAATCCATTGCAAATCTAATTCGTTATTTGCCACAAAAGGGTCTTTTATTTTTCCATTTCTAAATAAGTCAGAATGGACTTCTCCAGGAACCTCAGCAGTCTCCCAGGTAGTATCTTTTACATTTTTAAAAGTCCAGTTTTCGTTTAAGTTGTTTGTTTTTGGAATGTCATCTTTTTTACAACTAATCATCACAACTAACAGTAATACTAAAAATAATTTATTCATTATTATATGTAATATAAGCAGAAACCATCCAATAATTATTCTCGTTTTCAGTCGCGACTTGCGCTTCTGGAATGACAATTTTAAGTATATGATTTCCTGTTTCTAAATTTCCTAAATCAATAATTTCTGGTAAGACTTGACTCCCTGGGCACCAATTCGAACGGGACAAATCTGAAGAAGCAATTTTATCATCAGATTTTTCATCTGGCATAAACGATTTAGCCAGCCAAGTGCCTGATGTTGGATTAAATCGTCTAAAACTCGCACAATCATCTCTCCAAGGTACCCAAGTTTTTAAATTCTTATTATCTAAATTAATTTGATGTTCTTTTTTCACAAATTCATCACCTCCAGAATGTCCACCATGACCAGTAGTTATAAAATATAGTTTAGCATTTTTATAATTCTCATTTGCAGTAAACTCTACTTCTAAGGGCTGTTTTGAAAAATTATCATACAACTTCTGATCTGCAGCATATTTAGAAGTATTTACTAATGGTACTACAATTTGTTTTTTTTTATAATGATTTGGTATTTTACTTTCTTCAAAATCTAAATTCACAGAAATAGTATAGCCTTCTTTTGTCCATGTATCAATATAGACACCTATATAAACCTCATCCTCTAAAAGCGGTAATAAATGTGTGACATCTTGTGACCACTTTACTTCTTTTTCCCAATGTGGAATATATGGTGGTTTTCTATCTTTAACACTTTCTTGATTTGTAAAATGCCCAACACCAAATGGCGTCATGAAACGCACAAGTTCAACATTAGGAGCATAGTTTATGCTATCATTTCTTATAAGACTTACGGCTGGATAATTTTCTTTTAAACTTTTTAAATCGAAGCTTCCATTTTCAAAATCTAACAAATTTAAATTCGCTGTTTTTGGAATTACAAACAACGACCCTGCTTTATCCCAAGGATCTCCATTAGAGGTTAAAGTAACATTTACAGTAGCTTTAGGCTGCTTCTTATAATTAGGCAATTTTATTTTTTTTACGATAACGCGTCCAGCATCTAAACGCAAAATAGAATCTTTTAATTTTTTAGACCCTTCCTCCTTAAAAGCCATATCAAAATATAGATTTTCATTATCAAAAATTGATATGGAATTATCACCAATTGATTTTACTTCTCTTGCACAGGTGGTAAAAACGAGTAAGCCTAAAAGGCATAATTTAATCTTCATTTTGTTGAATAGTTTTAAGTAGCTGTTTTATTTTTTCTGAATTAGAAGTACCTATATGTGTTTCATTAAAATGTTTCGAACCATTCATTGGTATTAACGGTTTATAATTCACCTTTTCTAATTGGGTAAGAGAGGCATGAATTTCATTAAATCCTGCATTTTTGAAGAGTATAACATTATCTACAGAAACACCTCCTCCTGGTAAAATAATTATTCTATCCTCTGCCTTTGTTTTTAAAATCTTTAATAATTCTAACCCTCTTTCTGCAGTTAAGTTTTGACCAGAAGTTAATAGCCTATCTACACCTAGATATATTAATTGTTTTAAAGCTTCGGCTAAATTTGGAGACCAATCAAACCCGCGATGAAACGTAAATGATAATGGTCTCGACAATTCAATTAGTTCTTTAGTTCTTGCAACATCTATAGTATTATCGCTATTTAAAACCCCAGACACAATGCCTTTACAACCTAATTCTTTACACAGTTTGATATTACTTTTCATAATCTCAAACTCAATATTAGAATACGTAAAATTGCCACTTCTTGGACGAATCAAAACAAAAGTATCTATTGATAATTCTTGAGTTACTTTTTTTAATAAACCATAACTAGGAGTAATCCCTCCAATTGCCAACTCACTGCATAATTCAATACGATGGGCCCCTGCTTCTTGCGCATTTTTAGCAGATTGATAGGAATTGGCACAAATTTCTAATTTCATATGTGTTCTTATTATTCTTTGGTCACTAAACGTAGCCGAAGTGCAAACTTGTGTTTTCAATTAACACTAATACTTTCAAAATGGACTCCTATTTTCACAGGAATGACAGATTTTATATTTTCGTTTTAGACCCGACAGGTTTTAAAAACCTGTCGGGTCTGGTGGTAAATCGCCTTCACTTCGACTACGCTCAGTGACCGAAATAGATTCGACTATGCTCTGCGACCAAATAGATTCGACCACGCTCTGGTGACCAGACAGAAATAACAATCCTTTATAATCTCTTGCAAATTATAAAATCATTTAGCTACTAAATAATACTTTTTTGACAATCGCTTGCCGTATTACTTCACTATAATTTCATCTATAAAAGTCCAAGCTTTATTTCCTGCTCCTTGTTTCCCTTCTGGGATTGTTCCATAGCTTGGGATTTTTAAAATAATTTTGCTTGCAGAAAGCCCTTCAAACTTAACACTAAATTTAGAAAGTAATGAATCTCTGTTTTTCACCTCAACCCTTCGCAACTTATCTTTTACATTACTGTCTGTAGAAAAATCCACAAATACTTCTTTCGGAGAATATAACCACTGTCCATTAGCATTATAAAAACGAGTTTCAATAGAATTAATTTCTGTAATTTTCCCCAAATCAATAATAATCTCCAAATCGTCTCCCCAAAAGCCCAACCATTCTTTATCACCATAACGCGAATTACTCCCACTCACTCCATTAATTAATCCTTTTTTACCACTACCACTATAAGCTTTATGAGGTGTTGTATTTACTATTATTTTTTTACCTACTGCTTTATGATAATTTAGTGTTTCAGAAAAAGTTTGCCCTAATTTCTTTTCAGTATTAAAAACTGCTGCTTTAATCGTTTTACTTTCTGAAACAGGAATAGATTCAATATATTTCTTAGAATTTAATGTGGGTTCACTGCCATCTAAAGTATATCTAATTGTTTTATTTTTAGTTAATGTTTTAAGAGCATAACTCTGTTTGTTGTTTTTTGAATTCAACTCCCCTTCTACTTCATATAAATGACTGGCATATTTAATATCTAAAGCCTCTAAACGCTTATTAAAAGACTCTAATCTTGAAATGAAGCCACTATAATTTTTGTTTTCATTTTTAGACCAAACCACTTCACTCATAGCTAGTAAACGCGGAAATACCATATACTCGACTTTATCTTCTGTAGGCATATATTCTGTCCAGACATTACCTTGAGCTCCCAAAATATATTGCTGTTCCTCTTTATTTAAAGCTTCTGGCATTGGATTAAAGTGGTATACTTTTTCAAGCGGTAAAAACCCTCCTATTGCTAAAGGTTCATTTTCATTATCGCTTTGGTAATAATCAAAATAACTATGAGAAGTTGGGGTCATTATAACTTTATGTTTTTCTTTAGCAGCAGTAACAGCACCTTCTATTCCTCGCCAAGACATCACTGTAGCGTTTGGCGCCAAACCGCCTTCTAAAATTTCGTCCCACCCAATTATTTGTCGGCCCTTATTATTTAAATATTTTTCTATTCTTCTAATAAAATAGCTTTGAAGCTCTTGTTCATTCTTTAACCCTTCAGTCTTCATGCGTTTTTGACATTCACTGCATGTTTTCCATCGCGTTTTTGGTGCTTCATCTCCACCAATATGTATATTTTCACTTGGAAACAACTCTAAAACCTCATCTAATACATTTTCTAAAAAAGTAAATGTCGATTCTCTAGTGCAATAAATTTCTTCGAAAACGCCCCATTTTGTTGCAACTTCTACAGGATTTAAAGTACATCCCAACTTAGGATAAGCTGCTATAACAGCTTGTGAGTGTCCAGGCATTTCAATCTCTGGTATAATTGTAATATGGCGATCTTGAGCGTATTTTACGATGTCTTTAATCTCTTTTTGAGTATAAAAACCACCGTATTTTTTACCATCAAATTGGTGTGGCGTATCGTTATAATGCCCTATTAAAGTTTCATTTCTATACGAACCAATAGTATTTAGTTCGGGATATCTTTTAATTTCTACTCGCCAACCTTGGTCATCGGTTAAATGCCAATGAAACGTATTCATCTTTAATAAAGCCAAAGCATCGATATATTTTTTAATAAAATTAACCGAGTACATGTGTCTTGAAACATCTAAATGCATGCCTCTATACTGGTATTCAGGTTCATCTTCAATGATAAGGCAGGAAATGCTAGCTTTTTCAGCTTTAAAAGTACCGTTTTCTATCATTTCTGGTAAAAGTTGCCGTAAAGTTTGTACTGCATAAAAAGCACCTTTATCATTAGCGGCAGAAATAATAATTGATTGAGGCGTTATTTTAATTTTATAACCTTCAGCTTTTGAAAGCAAAGTATCTTTCTTAAAAGAAATAGTATTAGTAGACTGTTCATTTTTTATTTTAATTTGAAAAGAATTTGACAAGTATGTTTTTAAGAATTCGGCAGACGCCTTAAAACCATTGTCAAAACTTATAGCAGTATCAGTAGTTAAAACAAATTGGCCTTCTTCTATATTTAATACGGAAGGTATCGGAATTATATTTGGTTTTTCTACAGTTATTTGCTCTTTTTCACAACTAAAAAAAAGACTAAAACTTATTAAAATGAACAACAATTTATTGATTTGCATTTCCTTATATTAGATGCTTATAAATGTAGTAATCCTATTTTAAAATGACGCTTAAACTTCACATCCTTTTTATTATAATAGCTCTTTTCTCTTCTTGTAAAGAAAAAAAGGCTGAATTAGCAAAAAAAGACAAGTCACTTACGTCTTACGTAAACCCTTTTATTGGTACCGGAGGACATGGTCATACTTATCCTGGAGCTACACTTCCCTTTGGCATGATGCAATTAAGTCCGGATACTAGATTAGACGGTTGGGATGGTTGTTCTGGTTATCATTATAGCGACAATTATATTTACGGCTTTTCGCACACGCATTTAAGCGGCACAGGAGTTAGCGATTATGGTGATATTTTACTAATGCCAACTAACAACGTTGTTTTTAATAACGGAAGTGATGGTAAAAAAGGATATCGCGCCTATTTTTCTCATGAGAATGAAATCGCAGAACCTGGCTATTACAAAGTCCATTTAGACTCAACAAATATTGATGTAGAGCTCACTGTTTCTAAACGCAGTGGTATTCATAAATATAAATTTCCTTCCCCTGAAAATCAGGTTGCGATACTCGACTTAATTCATAGAGATGAAGTTTTAGATGCCAAAATTAAAGTTCTTTCTGACACAGAAATTCAAGGCTATCGACATAGCAAAGCTTGGGCTACAGATCAACGTTTATTCTTCACAATAAAAACGTCTCATAAATTCAATGATATTTTACAATCTCCTCCAATTAAAGGTAAGCCAGGTGGCAAGCGAGTAGCGTTGACATTCATTAACCCAAATAACGAGCCTGTTTACATTAAAATAGGCATTAGTGCAGTTGATGAAGCTGGTGCAAAGAAAAATTTAGAACAAGAAATTAGTAACAAAACTTTTGAAGTCATTAAAAAAGAAGCTCAAGATATTTGGGAAAAGCAATTAGAAAAAATCGTTATTGAAAGTGATAATGAAGATTATAAAACTAATTTTTACACCTCAATGTATCATGTTTCAATTGCTCCCAATTTATATCAAGATGTCGACGGACGCTATCGCGGAATGGATTTAAAGATTCATAAAACTAAAGATTTCGATTACTACACTGTTTTTTCGCTTTGGGATACTTACCGGGCAGCACATCCTTTATACACCATTATTGAGCAAGATAGAACCAATGATTTTATTAATACCTTTTTAGCAAAACAAGATGAAGGTGGCATCATGCCTATTTGGGATTTAGCAGGAAATTACACCGGATGTATGATTGGCTATCACGCGGTTCCAGTTATCGCAGATGCTTACTTAAAAGGAATCCGCGGTTATGATTCTGAAAAAGCTTTAAATGCCATGATTCATAGCGCTTCTCAAGACAAGTTAGGTTTAAAATCTTATAAAAACTATGGATTTATTCCTGTTGAAGAAGAAAGTGAATCAGTTTCTAAAACCCTAGAATATGCTTACGATGATTGGACCATAGCGCAAATGGCTAAGGCCATGAATAAAGAGGCTATTTATAAAAAATATATAGAGCGTGCCCAATATTATAAGAATAGTTTCGATCCCGAATCGCAATTTATGCGTGGTCGGTTTCGTAATACATGGTTTGCGCCTTTCGATCCTTATGAAGTTAATTTTAATTATACCGAAGCCAATTCTTGGCAATACAGTTATTATGTGCCGCAAGATGTTTCTGGTTTTATGAATTTATTAGGAGGAAAAGATAAATTAGAAACAAATTTAGACAAATTATTTACGGCCGAAGACAAAACATCTGGGCGTGAGCAAGTAGATATTACAGGTTTAATAGGACAATATGCACATGGCAATGAACCGAGCCACCATATGGCGTACCTCTATAATTTCGTAAATAAACCTCATAAAACTCAAGAAAAAGTACATCAAATTTTAACCGAATTGTATACCAATACGCCAGATGGTATTTCGGGCAATGAAGATTGCGGACAAATGAGTGCCTGGTACATATTTAGTTCTCTTGGGTTTTACCCTGTAACACCAGGTTCTAATGAATACATTATTGGGACGCCCCTATTTAAAAAAGGGACAATTAACTTAGAAAACGGAAAACACTTCACTATTTCAACTGAAAACTTCAGTCCCAAAAATAAATATATAGAATCGGTCACTTTCAATGGCAAATCATTAAACCAGTCTTATATTTCTCATAACACAATTATTAATGGAGGTAACCTTAATTTTAAAATGACAAATAGTCCATCAAATTGGGCGACCAAAGAAGGCCAAGAACCAAAAACAGAAATTAAAGACCATTTAATAGTTTCTCCACCGTTTATTTCTAAAGGAGATATCGCATTTAATGAGTCTACAAAAGTGGAATTGAAAAGCAATACAAAGAATGCCACTATTTACTATGCTGAAAACAATTCAGACTATAAAAAGTACGAGACTCCTTTTTCTATTTCTGAAGCAGGAGTTTTAAAAGTGTATTCAGAATTAAACAAAAAAAAGAGTTCAATAATTACTACTCAATTTTTTAAAATAGATCCTAATCTATCTATAAAATTAGACTCAGAATATGCAAATCAATATAACGGCGGAGGAAAAAACGCTTTGATTGATGGTATTCTTGGCGCTCAAGATTTTAGAACAGGGACTTGGCAAGGGTATTTTGATAAAGATTTGATTGCAACAGTAGACCTTGGAAGTCTAAAAGTATTTAGCGAAGTAAACGTGAATTTTTTACAAGACCAACGCTCTTGGATATTTTATCCTACTCAAGTAGAATGTTACGGTTCTAAAGACGGTAAAAACTTTAAACCCTTAACTGTTAGCCAGAAAATTAATACAACATTACCATCTGAAGAAGTTGATATTAAAACAATCACTTTCGATCATGTGAATGCATATTATCGTTACGTAAAAATTAAAGCAACAAAACTAGGCAAATTACCAGAATGGCATTTGGGCTATAAACACGATGGCAGAAGTTGGCTATTTGTAGATGAAATAACAATAAAATAAAAATTAAATCATGACTGAATCAAAATCTTATCGCTCCTCATTTATACTATTAACGACTTTATTTTTCCTTTGGGGCTTTATTACGGTTTTAGTTGATTCATTAATTCCGCGCTTACGCGAATTATTTACATTATCTTATTTCCAAGCAGGAATGGTTCAATTTGCTTTTTTTGGGGCTTATTTTTTACTCTCAATTCCTGCCAGTTATATTCTTTCAAAAATTGGTTACAAAAAAGGTATTATTCTAGGCTTACTAACTATGGCTCTAGGTTGCTTATTATTTTATCCAGCTGCATCCTATAGAGTTTTCGGTATTTTTATGTTAGCCTACTTTATTCTAGCAGGTGGAATGACCATATTACAAGTTGCTGCTAATCCATATGTAGCTGTCTTAGGAAGTGAAAATGGTGCATCTAGCCGATTAAACTTATCTCAAGCATTTAACTCGTTGGGTACAGCTATAGCACCAGCTATTGGCGCCTTATTAATTTTAAGTGATACTATTAAATCTAAAACTGAAATTGCGGCATTAACCCAAACAGCAAAAGAAAGCTATTTAGCTTCTGAAGCATCTGCAGTCCAAACACCTTTTATTGGATTGGCAGTATTTATACTTTTTATTGCTGGTATTTTTTTCTTCGCAAAACTCCCCAAATTAATAAGCGAAACTTCAACTGGAACTTATGCCGATACTTTTAAAGAGAAGAACTTAATGCTAGGAGTTCTTGGTATTTTCTTTTACGTTGGAGCAGAAGTTGCTATTGGCAGCTATTTGGTTAATTACTTTCTAGACATGAATTTAGTTGAAGTTATTAAAGAAAACAACTTCATGAAATCTATAGCTGAAGGCATTTTAAATTCAGGATTGGCAGAAAATGATAATAAAGCTATAGTTGGTGTTTTTGTTACTTTTTACTGGTCTGGAGCCATGATAGGACGTTTTATAGGCGCTTATCTTACTAAGATATTAAAACCAGGGAAAGTACTTGGTCTTTTCGCTTCAATTGCTATTTTACTAATTATTATCTCAATAAGCACAACTGGTTTATTATCGATGTGGAGTATTTTAGCTGTAGGGTTATTTAACTCAATTATGTTTCCAACTATTTTCACTTTAGCAATAGATGGTATTGGCGAACTAAAACCAAAAGCTTCTGGCTTATTATGTACTGCCATTTTTGGAGGCGCAATTATATCGCCTTTATATGGCTTTCTTACAGACAGTATTGGTTTTAAATCTGCATTATTTTTTATTATACTTTGCTATGGTTACATTTTTTATTATGGAATTAGAAATAATAGAAAAAGAGTTGAGATATAGTTCCAATTTTCTATTGTAAAAAACGGATGTAAAATCCCTATCTTGCTATTCCAAAACAGTTCAATTTTCTAACCAATGAAAAGAAGAAAATTCATAAAAAAGACAGCTTTAACTGGTATAGGTATTGCAGCTGGAACCGTACTATCTGCTTGTAATAATAACAGTGAAAAAACGACTTCAATACATTCTACAGAAGAAAAAAACACAATGACTAATATGCGTAATCAATTTCCAATAGCAATATGCACCTGGGCTTTTACTAATGCCAATGCAAAGGCAGGAGAAGAATTATCGAACAATAAATCCGCTTTAGATGCTGCCATTTCTGGTGTTGAAGTAGAAGAAGAAAACTTAAAAAACACAACCGTAGGTAAAGGTGGTGCGCCAGACCGAGAAGGCAATGTAACATTAGATGCCTGCGTAATGAATTCAGATGGCGATTGCGGTGCTGTTGTTTGTGTAAATACCATTACTAATGTTGCCGCTTTGGCACGAAAAGTAATGGAAGAAACACCTCATGTTATGCTTGCTGGAGAAGGTGCCGAAGAGTTTGGATACCGACAAGGATTTAAAAAAGAAAATTTACTTACCGAAGCCTCAAAAAGAGATTGGGAAGAGTGGAAAAAATCTCCAGAATACAAACCCATTATTAATATTGAAAACCACGATACTATTGGTATGCTTACCATCGATAAAAATGGTGATATTGCTGGTGCTTGCACAACTTCTGGGTTATCTTACAAAATGAAAGGTCGCGTTGGGGATTCGCCTATAATAGGATCTGGTTTATTTTTAGATAATGAAATAGGCGGTGCAGTAGCCACTGGAATGGGTGAAGAGGTTATGAAAACGGTAGGTAGTTTTTTAATTGTAGAATTAATGCGTAATGGTATGAGTCCGCAAGCCGCATGCGAGGAAGCCATAAGAAGAATTGTTACTAAAAACAAACGCCATAAAGATTTTCAAATCGCTTATATCGCGATTAATAAAGCTGGAGATGTAGGATCGTATTGTATTCATGAAGGTTTTACGTATATGAAATACCAAAATGGTAAAAATGAAAATATAAAGTCTGGATTCGTTTTAAAAACAGTATAGTTTTTTAATTAAGTAAACGTCCTCGGAGCATTAAATCCAAATTATCAACTATAATTATTTGTAAACCTTGGTTAATTCTTCAGAAATCTGATCGACTAAAAGACTACTTGAACTATCAAGAATAACAATTGTGTTTTTTAATGAGAAATTTCTAATAATTTGAGTTCTTGCTCCCAACCAGCTCCCATTATGCATCACTGCGTTTGGAGCAATTAACCATCCAAAACCGTAATTAGATTTTTCTCCATTATTTAAAATAGGTTGTTTAAACGCTTCTTGAATTGTTTCTTGAGAAAGTATTGAATTATTATACCAGAAATCGTTCCATATAATAAAATCGTCTATACTACTAAAAACAGCACCATCTCCAGAAACGCCATCTAATAACCCAGGTTTTAAAGGCGAATTATTACCTAAAAGATCAACATCGAAACTTGACGTTTTATTTTCAAATGTTTTCGTTTGAGATAAAAGATTCCGTACACGCGTATTTTTCATCCCTAAAGGTTTAAACAATTCTTTATGCATGAACGTCTCAAAAGATTCACCACTAACGCTTTCAATAATTGCAGATAATAATACGTAACCAATATTTGAATATTCATAGGCCTCATTTGGAGGCGTTACTAATTCTGGTTTATGTTTTGATAATAGACTTACTACTTTACTATTTGTAAGAAAGGGCTTAACCTCTTCTGGATATTTTTCTGGGTATCCCATATAAACATCAGGAATGCCAGAAGTGTGATTAAGCAAATGTCTAATCGTTACATTATAATAAGGTAGAGTAGGCAGAAATTTAATAATGGGATCATCAAAACTTAATATGCCCTTTTCTTTTAAAATCATAATTCCTGATGCCGTAAATTGTTTCGACAAAGACCCTAATCTAAACGAGGATTGTGTTGTTAATTTTTCCTGCTTAGAATAATCTGTATATCCATAAACTTTTTTATGCAAAACAGAATCGTTTTTAATAAGTAAAACGGCACCATTAAATTTATTAGCTTCTTGCAATTGGTTTAGCCAAATATCTGCTTTTTCTATTTTTTGATGGATATCATCCTGCTTATCAACTTTCAAATGATCTACTTTAACTTGTTTATAAAGCCAAGCAATCCCACCAGTAATAATTATGATTCCGAATAAAACAATACCAATAATTATTTTCCAAATTAATTTCATACTAAGATGTATTTATAAGTAACTCGCATTATTAGGTACAATTTAGTTAAATAAAACTAAAAAGACTTTTAATAACTTTTTCAAAGAGTATGTTATTTTGTTTTTAAAGATATTGTAATTTGCACATTGATTTTTAATAGTTTCAAAATCGTCCTCTTTTGTCTCCTCGAGCCTTTCGACTGTCGCTCAAGACAGACTAAAGTCGAGAGGGTTGTTTAACCAAAAGAGTTTTCGATTGTGTTTGAACTGACTATAATTTCAATCCTTAATACTTAAAAATGTCTAATAATAAACGTGTCTTTTTAGTTGATGCTTTTGCATTAATTTTTCGTGGCTACTATGCCTTTATTAAAAACCCAAGAATTAACTCTAAAGGATTAGATACCTCAGCCATAATGGGCTTTATGAATTCTCTTTTAGATGTTATAAAACGAGAACGGCCAGACCATTTAGCGGTTTGTTTTGATAAAGGTGGAAGTGCAGATCGTGTAGAAATGTACGCCGAATACAAAGCTAATAGAGATGAAACTCCAGAAGCTATTAAAGTTGCCGTTCCTATCATTCAGGATATTTTAAAAGCCATGCACATTCCAATTATGGTAAAAGCAGGCTTTGAAGCCGATGATGTTATTGGGACTCTTGCAAAACAAGCCGAAAAAGAAGGCTATCAAACTTTTATGGTTACTCCTGATAAGGATTTTGCACAATTAGTTAGTGAAAACATATTCATGTACCGCCCAATGTTTGGTGGTGGCTATGAAACCTGGGGAATTCCTGAAGTACAAAAAAAGTTTGAAGTTACAGAACCACTCCAAGTTATCGATTTTCTAGGGATGATGGGAGATGCGAGTGACAACATTCCTGGGCTTCCTGGTGTTGGTGAAAAGACAGCTAAAAAGTTTTTAGCCCAATATGGTAGCATGGAAAACCTTTTAGCAAATACCCATGAGTTAAAAGGTAAAATGAAAGAAAAAATAGAAGCTAATGGCGAATTAGGATTGTTATCCAAAAAGCTAGCAACTATTATGCTCGATGTTCCTGTAACATTTAATGCAAAAGATTTCGAATTAGAACAGCCAGATATCCCTAAGGTTAACGAAATTTTTCAAGAGTTAGAATTTAGACGTTTAATTGATAATTTTAATAAAACATTTTCTGGGGCTTCGACTCCGCTCAGCCACCAGAATAATGAGAATGGAGCGACTTCTACTTCGGCTAAAACCGAAACGAAAGTAACTCCAAAAGAAATGGCTTCAGCTGGTGCTGGACAATTTAGTTTGTTTGGCACTTCGACTTCGCTCAGTAACCAATCGAATTCGCTCAGTGGCCAAACCGCAACAGAAGACACTTTTCAACGAAAAACAACTCAAAATACGTCACATTTTTACCAAAGTGTTGCACCAGGAATGGCCACAAAATTGTTCGTAAAAAACTTATTAAATCAAACTAGCGTTTGTTTTGATACCGAAACAACGGGCTTAAATCCCTTAACAGCAGAACTTGTTGGTATTGCATTTTCTTGGGAAACAGGAAAAGGATTTTACATTCCCTTTCCAGAAGATAAAGATGAAGCGCAGAATATTATTGAAATAGTTCGTCCATTTTTTGAAGCAGAACACATCGAAAAAATTGGACAAAACCTAAAGTACGATATAAAAGTCCTTCATAAATATAACATTACTGTAAAAGGGAAGTTATTCGATACCATGTTAGCGCATTATTTAATCAATCCTGATATGCGACATAATATGGATGTGCTTGCCGAAACGTATTTAAACTATACCCCAATTTCGATTACTGAATTAATTGGTAAAAAAGGTAAAAATCAGCTTTCTATGCGAGATGTCGCTATAGATAAGCAAACCGAATACGCTGTTGAAGATGCCGATATTACGCTTCAATTAAAAGAACATTTCCAAAACGAATTAGGAGAAGCTAACACCCAAAAACTGTTTGATGATATAGAAGTCCCTTTACTTCGTGTTTTAGCGGCTATGGAATTAGAAGGCATTAATTTAGATGGTGACTTTTTAAAATCGCTTTCGGAAGAATTAAATAACGATATTAAAACTTTAGAAGCAAAAATATATGAAGCCGCTGGAGAAGAATTTAACATTGCTTCTCCTAAACAATTGGGCGTTGTTTTATTTGAAAAATTAAAACTGGTCGATAAACCTAAAAAAACTAAAACTGGTCAATACTCTACTGCAGAAGATGTGTTAAGTTATTTAGCCAAGGATCATGAAATTATTCAAAACATTTTAGACTATCGTGGATTAGCAAAACTAAAAAGTACTTATGTAGATGCGCTACCAACTCAAGTTGAAGAATTAACAGGTCGTGTTCATACCGATTATATGCAAACAGTGGCCGCTACTGGTCGTTTAAGTAGTAATAATCCTAATTTACAAAACATTCCTATTCGTACCGAACGTGGCAGACAGGTTAGAAAAGCATTTATTCCTAGAGATGAAAACCATATTTTACTGGCTGCCGATTATTCTCAAATAGAACTTCGTATTATCGCTGCTTTAAGCGAGGAAGAAACCATGATTGAAGCTTTTAAAAATGGTGAAGATATTCATGCTAGTACAGCTGCAAAAGTATTTGATGTAGATTTAAAAGACGTTACTCGCGAACAGCGTAGTAACGCCAAAACTGTAAATTTTGGTATTATTTATGGTGTTTCTGCTTTTGGATTAAGTAATCAAACCGATTTATCTCGTGGCGAAGCCAAAGAATTGATTGATACGTATTATGAAACGTACCCTAAATTAAGAAAATACATGAGTGAATTGGTCGATTTTGCTAGAGATAATGGTTATGTACAAACCGTTTTAGGCCGCCGTCGTTATTTAAAAGACATTAACTCTCGTAATGCAGTAGTAAGAGGAGCTGCAGAGCGTAATGCAGTTAATGCACCTATACAAGGAAGCGCCGCAGATATTATTAAAATAGCGATGATTAATATTTACAACGCTCTTGAAGCTGGAGGTTATAAAACTAAGATGTTATTGCAAGTACATGATGAATTGGTTTTTGATGTATATAAGCCTGAGCTAGACACCATGAAAACGCTTATAAAAACAGAAATGGAAAATGCTTTTGAACTCGCTGTGCCATTAGATGTAGAATTAGACACGGGTGAAAATTGGTTGGAGGCGCATTAAACCTAATATAAAAATGTTTATAACGCGTAAAAATAATTGCTACGATAGGCATATTCAAAGACCAGTACTTTTACGCTTCGAATTTTACTTATAGAAAATTTTCTGTAACAGAAAGCAACTATTCTTACACAAAACGTTAGACACAAATAATACTATGAAAAAGGTCTTAACTAAGATTATAAAAATAACACTTCTGGGTATAGGTGTTTTAATAATTCTTATTGCTTCATTTTTCGGTTATAGAGATGTTTCCTTAGAGAGTTTAAAGACAAAATACGCTTCAGATCCGTCTTCATTTATCTCAGTTGATGGAATGCAAGTACATTATCGAGATGAAGGAAAAGCAACGGATTCGATTCCAATAGTACTACTTCATGGCACTGGATCCAGCCTACATACATTTAATGATTGGACAACTCAATTAATCACGGATTATCGAGTAGTTAGAATGGATTTGCCCGCATATGGACTTACTGGTCCCTTTCCTCATAAAAATTATTCAATTGATAATTATGTCGTTTTTCTTAAGCACTTTTTAACGTCGCTCGGAATTAAAAAATGTGTGTTAACCGGAAACTCATTGGGTGGCGGTATTGCATGGAATTTCGCAATTGAACATCCCGATATGGTAGAAAAATTAATCCTAATTGATGCGTCTGGTTATCCATCTGAATCAAAGAGCGTTCCCATAGCCTTCAAAATTGCTCAAATCCCTTTCATTAAAAACATCTTTACATTTATCACACCACGATATGTAGTAAAAACAAGCCTTAAAAATGTATATACTAACGAAACCAAGGTAACTAAAGAATTAGTTGATCGCTATTTTGAACTCATGTTAAGAGAAGGCAATAGACAAGCATTTATTGATCGATTTAAGATAAGTAGGGGTTCTAATCCCCACCATAAAATTAAATTAATTAAGCAGAAAACTCTGATTTTATGGGGAGAACAAGATAAGTTAATTCCGCCAAAAATGGCATACCGATTTCATAATGACTTACCTAATGACACACTTGTTATTCTAAAAAACGTTGGACACCTCCCAATGGAAGAAAATCCAGAACAAAGTTTAAAACCAGTTATTACATTTTTGAAAAACCATTGAAACGCACTTTTTAGATACCTCAAAAGATATTCGACTAAATGGAGTAATGAAGTCATTTAAACTTTTTCCATTTGCTAAAAAATTGACCTTTTAATCCCATTTTTGTCTTTTTTTATTTCCGTAGCGATGCTATGCAACTCAAAAAAGCCTTCAAATGAACATAAAATTTCTAATTTTCGCTTAAACGTTAAAAGTTTAAATCACTTCAATGAAAAGAAATAAAGAAAAAGTAGAGGATTTCGAATTTAAAGACGGAATAAAAAAACACCCAACAACGACTCCTAAAAATAATTGCTTGTTCATTCATCTCTTAAAATTTAGGACTAAACCAAGTCATTTTTCATAACTCAAACGTAAGGTAAGATGTAACAAAACGTCTTATAACTCTTTTAAAAAAAATCTAATTAATGTATATTACAAGCCTATCTAAAGATGGAAATCATGGAAGACAATAAAATGCTAAATTATATTAAAGATGTATTAGAAAACATGCCAAGCAATTGGCTGAATCTAACAACCCATCGACTAGATATTTATGATGAAAAACTGGCCAAAATTCAATTCTTAGATCAGTTTAAAATCTTATTTAATAATAATAATTCTGAATTATCAGCACTAAGTGAATTACCTACTGCTTACGACTATATTCGATTAGGTCATCCATTATCTTGTATACTAGAATGGGGAATTGCTAGTTTATATCATCTAAAACCAGAAAATGTAATCAGTTTTTCATCAAAGACGATTCCTATTTTGGCAATTCTAAGAAAAAATTTATTAGATAATAAAAAGACGCAGATCATTTATACAGGTGAATTACCAGAGTTTTTTAATGCTGAATTACTAAAAAATATTTACGGTTATAATTTTGATTTAAAACATGTTGAAAAACCAGAAACGGTTTCTTCATTTAATGGTAGTACCATTTTTATTTCACAACAAGATGAAATCTATAATATTAATCTCTCACCAAATATTGACTTTTTTATAAGTATTCACTCTCACCTTGGAAGTCTCTTATTAGTAAATGGTGAACAAAATGAAAATTATATCTCAGAAATTCAACATGTTCGAAGAAGAGAGACTATTGCAATGACACCGGCTAATTCTCTTGCCGCCTTAAAGACTCTAATAAAGAAGTCTCCTGGAACTAAGGACAATAATTTGGAAACAAACAAGACAGTTGTTTTAGATTCAATTAAAGAGATTACTGGCACAACTACAAAACCACTTGTTGGTTCTAGTGGATTATCTATTCAATATGCGATTTTAATGGGACTAGTTCACGATGCGTTAGAAAAACATAAAGGAAAAGACATCAAAATTATTGTTCCTCCAAATTGTTATGGTGGAACAAATGACCAAGCAAGACGAGTTGCAGCTTGTATTGAGAATGTTGAAATCGTAGATTTACCAGTTGATGGTGGAAATGACATGAATCAAAGTATTGATATCGTTTTAGCTAAAATCGCCAACGAAGATGCTATTCCTTATATAATTGCAGAAATCCCAACAAATCCTAGAGTTGAAGTTCCAGATCTTATAAAATTAAAAGCCGTTTTAAGTGCAACTCGTAAAACTGCAACTGGTGAAATTGCTGTCGATCCTGTTTTTATTTTAGATCAAACTTTTTGCCCTAATGTGCATTTTTTAGGCGAAAATGAAATACTCTCAACGATTAGAACCATTTCATTTGCTAGCGGATCGAAATTTCCAAGTGGAGGAAAATGTACTGCTGGTTATTGTGTAGGAAATAAAAAAACTGAAGCGTTGATGGAAAAAATAGAAAAACATCTAATGCTTTGCGATAACGAAGCTACAAACCTTCAATATGAAATATTAGCAAAACAAATGCCTTCAATGAATCAAAGAATTCATGATGCTTATAAAAACACACGTGAATTTGTAAACTTTATCAATGATAATTTACCAGAAGCGAAAATCAATTTTGTTTCAGAAGAATTGGCAAAAAAAGGATTTACGCCTTCCGTGTTTTCATTAGACCTTCCCACTAAAGGAAATACAGACCAAGAAAAAGAATCTTACAAAAGAGCGTTAAATCATAAATTAATCAATTTAATGATTACAAAAATTCCTAATGAAAGTAAATACTGTGTGAGTTATGGACAGTTAAATGGATGTTACTGGACAATACCAGCAACATCTACTCAAGGAACAACCAAAGAAGGTGATAAGGATTATATTGCCCGTGTAGCACTTTCTCCTAATATGAATCTTGAGCTTCATAAAAAAGTCTTTTTGGATTTTATAAAAGAAATTTAATTATGAACTCGTTTAAACTTTTTCAATTTGATAAAAAATTTAAACTAGTTCTATGGTAAAGACCAAAAAAAACTATCAACTTATTAATATTATTCTTGTTATTTAAACAATGTAACCTTATAAAACCATTATAAAATCAACTGAATCTCATATGGTCCCCAAACTACTACATACTCCTATGCGTTTACAAGAGTATGGCGTAGGTATTTTCAATGCAGTCTTAACGAAATCAGCATTAAAAAAAGCACTAAAAAAACAGTATATAACCGTTAATGGTGTTGTAGCCACTTCGGCTACTTTTATAAATGGTGGAGAATCTATTAATTTATCTATTTTAGAAGAAACTAGTTCTAAGAAAAGACTGATGATCTTTGAGCTTGAAGTATTATTTGAAGACGATTACTTAGCAGTGATTCATAAACCTGCTGGTATTTTGGTTAGCGGTAATAGTTTTAAAACTATTGCTAATGCTTTAGCCCAAAATATAAAACAAAGTAATCTTCCCGATGCAACAACACCAAAACCTGTTCACCGATTAGATTTTGCAACAACAGGTGTTTTATTAATTGGAAAAACGAGTAGTAGCATTCGTGCTCTAAATAAAATATTCGAAAATAGAGCGATTAAGAAAACTTACTATGCGGTTACTATTGGAGAAATGAACTATCAAGGAAAAATCACTTCAGAAATTGACGGAAAGAAATCGCAATCTAATTATACACTATGCAAATCTGTCTCTTCAGAAAGATTCGGAAAACTTAACTTAGTACAATTAGAGCCCTTAACAGGAAGAAGACATCAATTGCGTAAGCATCTATCAAATATTGGAAATCCGATATTGGGCGATAAAGAATATGGGATTAAAAATTTAATTTTAAACGGTAAAGGTATGTATTTACACGCCTATTCTTTAAAATTCATACATCCATATACAAATGAAGAAATTCATATAAAAGACAAATTCCCTCAAAGGTTTAAAAAAATATTTGCGCACCTAAAATAGCTGTAGCTTAAAAAAGCGTATAGAACGTAGTTACTATAATACCTTTATTATCATTTAAAGTAATAGACGATAATTGTTTTTCTTCTTTTATCTTAAAATTAAATGGTGGAGCCAATAAGTTTAAACCACTTTGTTTTTTTAGTCTAATTCCTTGCCCTGAAATAATCTCTTTATTAGGTACAAAATGGCCTTCAGGTAAATGCTCTGTCAAAACGACGTATTTAAAGTTATTTAACTTATTAACGACACTTTGTATTTCAGCATTCGATAAATGTTGTAGTACTTGTCTTAATAAAGCACAATCCCCAGCAGGTAAATCATCAACTGCGATATCCAAGCAATGAAATTCTAAGTTTTTTTGTTTAAATTTTTCTTTATTATATTCTATAAGACCTGTTACTATATCTACCGCAACATACTTCTTAGTATACTTTACCAATTCTTTTCCTACATTAAAATCCCCACAACCTAAATCACATACTATAAGAGGGTTTTTAAAAGAAGTTAAAAAGGATGTTATAACATCTATATATGGATTTACTATCTCAGGATGATGAGATCCCACTCCTGAATAAAATTTTGATTTATTATCACCCCAAAGTTTCATTGCATAAACTTGCTCCATCGCATCTTTAGTTGGCCAAGATTTCTTTATTCTTTTAGTCTCATTTTCTTTCTTTTTCATAAACACTTTACTGATCTATAAAAGTATATTTATCTGTATTCAAATGAAAATATTAAAACAATTGATTATAAATTAGTTAACATTTTTAATTATAAAGCAACATCCATTCCCAGCTCTTTATTCTGAAGGAAGAGAGTCAGAAAGTCTCCCTTTGAAGGCAGATTTAGAAGGATGTTTAACTTGAGACAAATAACAACGCTTAAATAAACTACAGCCTAAAACAATTAGGATTCATTCAAAAACATAAATATCTTTGAACGACTTCAATAAACAAAATTGCAACGATTAACTTATTGACTTACAAATTAAAATCTATGAAACTAAGAGAACAAAAAACAGCATTATTATTAATTGATTTTCAAAAAGGGTTTGATAATGAAGATTTTTGGGGAGGCAACAGAAATAATAAAGATGCCGAAAAAAAAGCCTTAAAAATCCTAACCCAATGGAGAGCATTAAACTTACCTATTTTTCATATCATTCATAGTTCCCTGGATCCTAATTCTAAACTGCATGAATCTCACCCTGGGTTTGAAATGAAAAACGAATTAAAGCCTATAAAAGGTGAACCTTTAATTATTAAAAACGTAAACAGCGCTTTTATTGGCACTAATTTAAAAGAAACTCTAGATAACCAAGGCATAAATAAGCTTGTTATATTAGGGTTAACGACAAACCATTGCATCTCTACTACAACGCGAATGGCAGGGAATTTAGGATTTGATACACTATTAGTAGAAGATGCCACTGCAACTTTTGATAGAAAGGGAGTAAATGGCGAATTATTTTCTGCTGAAATTATTCACCAAACTACTTTAGCTAACTTACAAGAAGAGTTTGCTCAAATTATTACAACTAACAAACTACTGGAACAACTTTAAATACTAAAAAAAGATACTCTTATAAAATAAATCGATACGTTGCTTTTATTAAAAATGTATTTTGAGGTTTTTGATTAAGCAACTGATTCTCTACAATAGCACTGAAATCATTTGAAGGATCTCCAGAACCTGTAACGCCTTGAGACCAGACTAAGAATATTTCAGAGCCAGGAATATATTCCCATCTCATAACTAAGTTAGAACGAAACTGAACAAAAGCGAAATCGGGGTTTCCAAACGAATAATCTATAGTTCCATCTAAATCCTCATCTACAGAATAATTGTCATTCAAAAAAGAAACTTGATTATTTTCATAAGAAATAATACGATCATTTAAATTCCTAGCAATAGGATTATTGACATAATTAAAATTAGCATACTTAGCCTTAAAAATAAAAGGTTGCCCATAATATTGAATAGTAAGATTAGGGTTAATATTATAGTTTACTCGTAAAGTTGCACTCAATGTTTCTTGGTCTATTTCACCATTAATATACCTTGCTGTACCATTAAAATCGCTTGTAGTTACGTATTGGGTTTTATTTGGATTTTTTGAATATTCTGTAGAAAGGGATAAACTTAGAGAATTAATAGGCTGATAATTAACTCCTAATTCATATCGTCTTAAAGAAAAATTATTTTGTTTCGCTTGAGAATTTACATGCCCTGCAGTAACACTAACCTTTTTTCGTTGGTCTGTATTCACAAATAAATAAGCAAAATTTTCTTGTGAGAAACGCCAACGCGGTCCTCCTCTTAAATTCGTATTGGAAAAAATTCTTGGTTTATGGGCACCTCCAAAGTTTATATTCCAATTATTTTTAAGGTTAACACGTCCGCCTATTTCATATTGTATTCTGTTATAATTCCCTTCAAAATCATAAGTAGTAAATTGAGAAAACCCAATATTTGCTTGGCGATACCATTTTGTTGGCTTATTAAATAATCGTCTTATATTAAAATATTGACGTACTTCATCTGCCTGTCTTAAAAACCCTATGTCGTTTAATTCAAGTTCCGGCGAACGCCAATTGCCGCCAACATTATAACGCCAATTTCCTCCCCCACTTTTTCCAATCTCAAAACGACCTCCCGATCCTGTTAATGACGTTTTTGTTGAATCAACATTTACATGATCTGCATCAACACGCTGAAACAAATGTGTTATAGAACGTTGGGTTAATTCAATAGATTCTGCGCTTCCTTTTACATTACTTATTACCGCACTACCTTCAGCATAATATTTACGCTCTTTCCAATTGTGTTTAAAATCTATACCAGAGCTATAGGCATCTTTTCGCAAAAAAGATAGATTACCATCAAGGTTACGATTAGTAGCGGTAAAAATACCTCCAATATAAGAGTTGTTATTATTAAAATCTTTTTGAACTCTAGAGACTAAGTAATTAGTTAAAGGCTCTACTAATTCTTTTCTAGGTTCACCAACTTGACCTAACCCATCTAAAACAGATTGATCTGTATTTAAATCTATTTTTGCAAACTCTTTAGCAGTAACACTTTCTAAAAAACCAATGGCCCAACCATCTTTTGTTTTTCCGCTAAACTTAGCTGCACCTAAAATGGTTGTATTATTTGGAAAGTCTTCAAATTCGCCTTGACGACTTTCTAACGTTGTAAACCCTTGAGGAGTTCGTCCAATTCTTCTGGAAAAAAATAAGTTGTCTTGATTTCCTCCAAATTGGAAATCGAAAATACTTTTATTCTCCACAAAAAAAGGCCGTCGTTCTTGAAAGAAAATTTCAAAACCATCTAATGCAATGGCTCCTGGATCTGCATCTACTTGTCCAAAATCTGGATTCACGGTTAAATCTAAAGTAAGATCGTTTGTTATTCCAATTTTTGCATCTAAACCCACTGTTAATTTAGCATCACTTCCATCTCTAAAAGGATTCCCTTGCTCTTTTTCATAAGTATCTAATTGTGCTACAGAGTATGGCTGTATCTCCAATTGCTTTTGAGGCTTTAGTCCTGTTATACCTCTTAGCTCTCCAAACTCACTTACCCATCCTGGAGGATTTGGATATAAAGGTTGCCAAGTAGAGCGCTCTTCTTTTTTAAAATACCGCCGGGTAGATTGTAAGCCCCAAACTTGTTCCTTTTCTGCACTAAAACGTAATTGACTTAAAGGTATTTTTAGTTCTGCAGTCCATCCTTCCCCATCTATATTAGTATTAACATACCAAATAGGATTCCAACTATCGTCAAAATTACTGTTATTAGATATAAATTCATCGCCTTTAACTCCAGAGGCAGATATTGTAAATGAAAAACCAGTACGATCATCTCCAAGAGTTCCTAAATTAATTTCTACCCAATCTCCAGGAAAATCGTCTCGTCTTCCCATTCTTTTTTCAATAGTAGATGGTTCTTTCTCATAACAACGAAACGCAACATATAAGTTTTTAGAATCGTAAATAATCTTCATTTTTGTTTGCTCTGAAGGCGCTGTAGCATTGTCTGGTTCAAACTCTGTATAATCCGAACTCCAATCAACAATACTCCAAACAGTATCATCTATTAATCCATCAATTTTTGGAGGATTCTCTGAATTAATTGATTTAGTTGTGTAAACTCTTTTCTCTTTAGTAGAATTTAATTCTTGAGCATTAATAATACTGGCAGCTAATACTACAAATAATAATAAACTAATTAGTTTAAAATTCATAAAACGATAATTTGATTGATGATATAAAGACTTTAATTTATAATGTTTGTTACAACAATTAAGCTTTTTTTTAAAAAAATCAAAAAACAGAACTTCATTAATTTTATCTGTATTTTACGATAATATAAATTAAAACAGCGTATTCAATAGTTTTTCATTTTCAAAAAAGGATACTAAACCATCTCTATTTTTATATATCGTTTTGTATTTATCGAAGATTATAAACCAACAATAGAATATTAAGGTTTGTACCTGTTCCAAATACTTATCACCTTTTCTTCTTAAACTTAGCTTTATCCTTTCTCTTATTAAAAGGAATAGCATCATTATAAGTATTCTTAGCTTCTCCTTTGGGTTTATTTTTACGCCATTTTTCGCCTTTTTCTGGAAGTAGTACTTTTAATAAATCTTCACGACCTAATCTATTTAAGGTCTTTTTAATCCATGCTTTATTTTCATCTTTATACCAAAAGAAAAAACGGTGTTGCTCTTCTTTCTCTTTACGTGTTATTGGCGTATTTACTTTTTTAAGCGTGTATGGATGGTAACCACTATAATAAATCACCGTAGCAACCGTCATTGGTGTTGGTGTAAAACCTTGTACTTGTTCTAACTGAAAACCCATATCTTTAGTTTCAGCAGCTAGGTTTGCCATATCTTCCACTTCACAAGCGGGATGATTTGATATAAAGTATGGTATTAATTGAAGCTTTAAATTCTTTGCTATATTAATCTTATCAAAGCGTTCTTTAAACTTATGGAAGTAACTAAATGATGGTTTGCGCATTAATTTTAAGACAGGATCACTAGTATGTTCTGGCGCTACTTTAAGTCGTCCAGAAACATGCTTAGTCATTACTTCTTCTGTATAATCGTCAAGTTCTTTTGGGTCTACATTTTTATTAAACTCTGGCACTAACATATCATGACGAATTCCACTACCAATAAATGATTTTTTCACTTTTGGGTGATTATCTACAGCTTGATATAATTCGGTTAATGGTTTATGCGACGTATCTAAATTACTACATATTACAGGTGAAATACAAGATGGGGCCACACACTTATCGCATATAGACTGTACTTTACCTTTCATTTTATACATGTTGGCACTTGGTCCACCAATATCAGACAAATAACCTTTAAAATCAGGCATATTTGCTACAGTATCGACTTCCCGTAGTATAGATTCCTGGCTACGAGATGCAATAAATTTTCCTTGATGCGCAGAAATAGTACAAAAACTACAACCACCAAAACAACCACGATGTATGTTTATAGAAAACTTAATCATTTCGTAAGCCGGAATTGGTCCACGCTTATTATATTTTGGATGCGGCATTCTAGTATAAGGCAACTCAAAAGAACCATCAATTTCCTTTTCTGTCATTGTTGGGTATGGTGGATTAATCATCAACGTCTTTTCTCCTACTTTCTGAAAAATTCGTCTTGCAGCCAACTTATTAGACTCCTGCTCTATTATTTTAAAGTTCGAAGCATATTTTTTCTTATCCTCTAAACAGATTTCATGTGAAGCGATTTCAACATCTTCCCAATTACTATTTTTAGGCACTTTAGCACCTTCATTTAATAAAACTGCTGTTTGTTTTATAGTTGTAATACTAGAAAAAGGAACTCCTTTTTGCAATAAACGCACCACTTCACGTAAGGGCTGCTCTCCCATTCCGTAAACCAGCATGTCTGCTTTAGAAGTTGCTAAAATACTTGGCATTAATTTGTCACTCCAAAAATCATAATGCGTTACTCTACGTAATGATGCTTCAATACCTCCAATTAAAATTGGTGTATCTGGCCATTTTTCTTTTAAAATCTTAGAGTAAACTGTCGTTGCATAATCTGGTCTAAACCCAATATCACCATTTGGTGTATAAGCATCTTTATCTCGCTTCTTCTTATTAGCATTGTAATTACTAAGCATAGGATCCATACAGCCACCAGTAACACCAAAAAACAACTTTGGTTTACCCATTTTTACAAAGTCTTGAAGATTATCCTTTACATTAGGCTGAGGAACAATCGCTACACGCAAGCCATAACTTTCTAAAATACGGCCTATAACCGCAGGGCCAAAAGAAGGGTGATCTACATAAGCATCTCCACTAAATAAGATAACATCTAGCGCTTCCCAACCGCGAATTTTAACCTCTTTGTTTGTGGTAGGTAACCAATCTGAAAGTTTTAAATCTTGCATATCGCTACAAAAATAGTCAAAAAAAGAGTCCTAGACATTATTATTAAAGGGTTTAGCACTTTGATTTATACATTTCTATCATTATACAGAGTAAATAAACGTCAGTTCGAGTGATGCGACGAAGGAGGATTGTATCGAGAACTAGTAAAAAGACTTCTCGATACAATTTGTTCATACTTCACAAATTACTCGAAGTGACGAGTCGTTGTTTTTCTAAAGGAAATCAACAAAATATCAGCTTTATAAACAGGTGTTTTAAAGAATTTTAGGTAGAATTAACATAATGTAAAAACATATCAACAAACTTATCAAATAAAACAGTCTATAGTATTTGGTAATCAAGAAGATTATCGTAAATTTGCAAACTCTTTTTGAAAGAGGAATGTTTAATTAAAAAAATAAGAATTGTGGACACATTAAGCTACAAAACCGTTTCAGCAAATAAAGCTACTGTAGATAAGCAGTGGGTTTTAATTGATGCCGATGGTCAAACTTTAGGACGCATGTGCACTCAAGTCGCAAGACTTTTAAGAGGAAAGCACAAGCCAAGCTTCACACCACACGTTGATTGTGGCGATAACGTTGTTGTTATCAATGCAGAAAAAATCAACTTAACAGGAAACAAGTGGAATGACAAAACGTACATTCGTCACACAGGTTATCCAGGTGGTCAAAGAAGTTTAACTGCTACTGAATTGTTCGGAAAAGATCCGTCAAGATTAGTAGAGAAATCTGTAAAAGGAATGTTACCTAAAAATAAATTAGGAGCAGCACTTTTTAGAAATTTAACTGTTGTTACAGGTACAAAGCACGCTCATGAAGCTCAAAAACCTAAAACAATTAACTTAAACGAATTTAAGTAATGGAAGTATTACACAAAATTGGTCGTCGTAAAACGGCTGTTGCTCGTGTTTACCTTTCTGAAGGAAAAGGTACAATCACGATTAACAAAAAAGAATTAAAAGATTACTTCCCAACTGCAACATTACAGTACAAAGTAAACCAACCGTTAATGCTAACGGAAAACGAAGGTACTTTTGACATTAATGTAAATGTATTTGGTGGAGGAATCACTGGTCAAGCTGAAGCTATCCGTTTAGCAATCTCTCGTGCAATGTGCGAATTAGATGCTGAGAATAGATTAGTTTTAAAACCAGAAGGATTATTAACTAGAGACCCAAGAATGGTTGAGCGTAAGAAATTCGGACAGAAGAAAGCGCGTAAGAAATTCCAATTCTCGAAACGTTAATATCCTTAACTCTATTGGGAATCTATTTATCAGTTATCTCAATGGTGTTGAAATTAAAGCAAGTTGAAAAAATTTCAACTTAAAAAAATTAAACAGTTATTGTTGTCCTAGTCTATAAAATTTTATGACAGGATTTAGTTTAGCATCTAAATGAAGCCAAAAGCCAGCAGCTAAAAGCTAAAAGCCAAATGGAACATTGCTAATTCAACAGAACGTAAACTATTACAAAAATGGCAGTAGAAGTAAAAGAATTACTTGAAGCAGGTGTACACTTCGGTCACCTTACACGTAAATGGGACCCAAACATGGCTCCTTACGTATATATGGAGCGTAATGGCATCCATATTATAAACTTATATAAAACAGCAGCTAAAATTGACGAAGCTGGAGCAGCACTTTCTAAAATTGCAGCTTCTGGACGTAAAATTTTATTTGTTGCTACAAAAAAGCAAGCAAAAGATATCGTTGCTGAGAAAGCAGCTAACATTAACATGCCTTACATTACTGAAAGATGGCCAGGTGGAATGTTAACTAACTTCGTTACTATTCGTAAAGCAATCAAAAAGATGGCAACTATCGATAGAATGAAAAAAGATGGTACTTTTTTAACACTTTCTAAGAAAGAACGTTTACAAGTAAATCGTCTTAGAGCTAAGTTAGAAAAAAACTTAGGGTCTATTACAGATATGACTCGTCTTCCAGGAGCTTTGTTTGTTGTAGATATTAAACGTGAGCATATCGCGATTAAAGAAGCGCAGAAATTAAACATTCCAATATTTGCAATGGTAGATACGAATTCTGATCCACGTCAAGTAGATTACGTTATACCTTCAAATGACGATGCTTCTAAATCGATCGATAAAATTTTAACGCATGTAACTAATGCAGTTACTAATGGCTTAAATGAGCGTAAAGCTGAAAAAGCTGAGAAAGATGCAGCAAAAGCTGAGGCTAAAGCGGCACCTGCAAAAGCAGAAACTGCAAAAGTAGAAGCAGTAGCAGCAAAAGAAGAAGAATAATTAACAATTATCCAATATCAATAAGTCGTTTAATTTTTTTCTTTATTGAAACTTATTAAACGACTTTTTAAATTACTTATAGATATGAGTACTACAATAAAAATTACAGCCGCAGAGGTTAACAAATTAAGAAAAGCTACAGGTGCAGGTATGATGGACTGCAAAAAAGCATTAGTTGAAGCAGGAGGAGATTTTGATGAAGCTATTAATGTTTTACGTAAAAAAGGTCAAAAAGTAGCAGAAAAAAGAGCAGATCGTGACTCTAGCGAAGGTGCTGCTGTTTCTAAAGTAAATGCAGATAACACTGTAGGTGTTACTATCGTTTTAGGATGTGAAACAGATTTCGTTGGAAAAAACGAAACTTTTTTAGCATTAGCAAACCAATTTGCAGATATAGCAATCAACTTTGATAACAAAGAAGATTTCTTAGCTGCAGATTTTGATGGTATGACTGTTGCCGAAAAACTAATTGAACAAACTGGTGTTGTAGGTGAAAAATTAGAAATCAACGCTTTTGAAAAATTAGAAGCAGCATATGTTGGAACTTATGTTCACATTAACAAAATTGGTGCTCTAGTAGGTTTATCTGAAAAGATTGATACTGCAGATGTCGTTTCTAAAGATGTCGCTATGCAAGTTGCTTCTATGGGAGCTACTACTTTATCATACAAAGATTTTGATCCAGCATATGTAGCATCAGAAACTGAAGCTAGAATTGCTGTTATTGAAAAAGATAATATCGAATTAGGTCGTTTAGGTAAAACACTTAAAAACGTACCTGAATTTATTTCAATGGCACAATTAACTCCTGAAGTTATAGCTAAAGCTGAAGCGGATGCGAAAGCACAATTAGCTGCTGAAGGAAAACCAGAACAAATTTGGGATAAAATTTTACCAGGAAAAATGGAACGTTTTATTTCAGATAACACCACTTTAGATCAAGAACAATGTTTATTAGATCAAAAGTTTATTAAAGACGAAAAACAAACTGTTGCAGATTATGTAGCGTCTAAAAACGTTGCTGTTACAGCATTTAAACGTGTATCTTTAGGATAATAAATTATTTATGTTATTCCATACTACATGTGGGATACATAAGAATTATATAAAACCACTACTCTATTTTTAGAGCTAGTGGTTTTTTTTATGCTCAAAAACACTTAGTTTTGCTAAACTTTAGTTTCGTAATTAGAGACTAAAACTCACATAACTAAACATGCAATATAAAAGAATACTCCTAAAACTATCTGGTGAAGCGTTAATGGGAACACGCCAATATGGAATAGACCCCGAACGCTTAGCAGAATATGCTGAAGACATTAAAGCTGTTACAGATAAAGGTATAGAAGTCGCTATTGTTATTGGCGGTGGTAACATTTTTAGAGGTGTCGCTGGAGCAATGAATGGGATGGATCGTGTACAGGGTGACCACATGGGAATGTTAGCTACAGTAATTAATGGGCTAGCGTTACAAAATGCACTAGAAGATGCTGGCGTTAAAACACGATTACAAACTGCCATACAAATTAATGAAGTAGCAGAACCTTTTATTAGACGTAAAGCAATGAGCCATCTTAGAAAGGGACGTGTTGTCATTTTTGGCGGAGGAACAGGAAATCCCTATTTTACTACAGATTCGGCTGCCGTTTTGCGTGCTATCGAAATTGAGGCCGATGTTATTCTAAAAGGAACTAGAGTTGATGGCATTTATAATACTGATCCGGAAAAAGATAATACTGCAATAAAATTTGATCATATTACTTTTGATGATGTTTTAAGAAAAGGTTTAAAAGTAATGGATACAACAGCATTTACATTAAGTCAAGAAAATGAATTACCTATTATAGTTTTTGATATGAATACCAGAGGAAACCTTATGAAAGTGGTCTCTGGAGAAAATATTGGGACACAAGTTAGTTTATAACTTTTTTCCAACACCTTTTCGTCGATTAAACTATTCTATTAACTTTGGCTTAATATTTGAATACTAATTAGCAAATTAAAATTATAAAGTAATGAACGAGGATATAACATTCATTATAGATTCTGCAAAAGAAGCAATGCAAAATGCAATCTTACATCTTGAAAAACAATTTGTAAACATTAGAGCTGGAAAAGCTAGCCCTGCAATGTTAGGAAGTGTTACAGTAGACTATTATGGATCTCAAACGCCATTAAGCCAAGTTGCTAATGTTAACACTCCAGATGGAAGAACAATAACAGTACAGCCTTGGGAGAAAAACATGCTTCAAGAAATTGAACGTGCGATACAAATTGCAAACCTAGGATTTAACCCTATGAACAATGGAGAAGTTTTAATTATAAATGTACCGCCATTAACAGAAGAACGAAGACGTGAATTAGCTAAACAAGCTAAATCTGAAGCTGAAGATGCAAAAATTGGAATTAGAAATGCTAGAAAAGATGCTAACAGCGACATAAAAAAGGCAGAAGGTGCTTCTGAAGACTTACAAAAAAATGCTGAACTAGATATTCAAAATCTAACAGACAGTTATGTTAAAAAAATTGACGAGGCTTTTAATAGTAAAGAGGTAGAAATAATGACTGTATAAATTTTGAAAAACGACTTATTAAGTCGCTTTTATTTATTAAATTCAACTTATAAAGTTTAAACACTATGAAAATTTCCAAATCACTATTTATAGTTTTTATATTACTACAAAGTTTTACAACTATAGCTCAGGGTTATAAATTCATTCCTGCTAACCAAAGGTTGTTAAGTGATGAGCAATTAAAAAGCATAGAAATAATGATTACTCCTAACATTATGCTTTTTAATGAACATGGCAAAATATTGCCTTTCTCTCAAATTGATTTACTAACCAATCCTGATTATAGGCCTTTGTTTTATGTCGATACGAGTGAAAAACTACAGTCTGTAATCTTTCTTAAGAAAAGTGACAACCCGATTCTTATTGAAAAAAATCCTGAGGCTGAATTCACCAAAGGCGAACGCGCACTTGACTTCATTGTTACAACAATAGAAGGTGAACATGTAAAACTCTCTGAGTTAAGAGGCAAAGTTGTGGTTTTAAATTTCTGGTTTACCAAATGTGGCCCTTGCAAACTTGAAATGCCTGATCTTAATGGTTTGGTAAACGAATTCAAAGATAAAGACGTTGTTTTTTTAGCAATTACATTTAATAAGAAGGAAATGATTCAACAATTTCTAAAGAGCCACCAATTTAACTATACCATAGCTCCAAATGCTAATGATGTTATAACGATGTATGGTGTACAAAGCTACCCTACAAGTATCGTTATAAATAAAGAAGGTGAAATCGTTTTAAAAGAGCTAGGTTATAGAACAAATATTAAAGAAGTACTTACCAACTCTATAAATACTGTTCTATAGTTATCCTAAAATGCATAAACTGGCTTTTTTAATCGTTTTTGTATTCTCCCTATCTGCAGGAGCTCAAAAACCAAAAAAAGAAAAAGACAGTATTATTTTCAAACAAGATTCTTTGAGAAAATCGGCATTTCTCAATAAATTAGGCAATGGTTTTTTTCCTACTAAATATGTAAATATAGATTTAAAATATTTAGTTAAATACAATCAATTCGAAGGTTTTAGAACTGGAATTGGAGGAGAAACAAGTAAAGCTTTTTCAGAAAAAATCAAACTTAATGCTTATACCGTATATGGCTTTATTGATAAACAATTTAAATTTGGATTTGGTAGCGGGTTTAGAGTTGCTCCAAAAACAAATACATGGATAAACTTCTCCCATCAAAACGATTTACAAGAAACAGGAAGCTCTATATTTTTAACTGATAAACGTTTTTTTTCATTCTTTGAACCTCGTTTATTAAACATAAATTTGTTTCATAAACACATTACAAGTAAAGTATCTTTATCACATAATTTATCTTCTCATATACTATCAGAAACAGAGTTTGCAATAAGTAACATTGAACCTACTTACAGCTATACTTTTGTTTTAAAAGACAAATCATATAGAGCATTTGAAGCCACAACAACTAAAACGGCAATACAATGGAGCCCATTTAGTACTTTTAACATGAAAGAAGGCAAGGTAAATATGATTAAAGATGGCTATCCTAAATTTACATTTCAATTTACAAAAAGCCTAAAAGGCTTGTTAAAATCTAATTTCAATTTTACAAAAATAGACTTTAGAACCCATCATAAAATAGATTACAAAAATAATTCTTTTTCGTTTTTAACACTCACTGCCGGGCTTGCAAATGGAGATACGCCTTTAACGCATTTATACCATGCCTATCCCAATAATATTAGCAAGCAAACCATAAGTAAACGATTTTCCGTAGCTGGAATAAACAGTTTTGAAACCATGTTTTTTAATGAGTTTTTTTCAGATAAACTAATGACCTTTCAGTTTAAACATTACTTTAATTCATTTAAAATATCTAAACATTTTAAACCGCAACTCGTCTTAATTACTCGTTATGCTTTAGGAGGCATAAGCAACTCTTCTAGACATCAAGATATTAACTTTTCTAAATTAGAAAAAGGGTATACAGAATCTGGAATTGAAATCAATAAATTGCTTTTTGGTTTTGGTCTAAGCTTATCCTATCGGTATGGCGCATACCATTTACCTCGCTTTGATGATAATATTGCCCTTAAATTCACTTTTAATGTGACTTTATAGTCCATAGAGTCGATCAAATACATTGCTTTTACATACCTTTGCTTTCTTTTTAAAAGATATGATTAAACTATTCACTAAAGACTTTTGGGACATTGTTGCCCGATTAATTTTACGTAATAAAATAGCGATACTTTCTATTATCGTTATTATTACAATTCTCTTTAGTACACAGTGGAAACATATGCGATTTACGTATACTGAGGCAAATCTATTGCCCGATGAACATGAAGTAAATCAAGATTACAATCGGTTTTTAGATGTTTTTGGTGAAGAAGGTAATTTAATTGTTTTAGGTGTTAAAGATTCTACTCTTTTTACAGTTGAAAAATTAAACGCTTGGAATGCTTTATCTGAAACTTTTAAAGCTGAAAAGGAAGTAGAAACTGTTGTTTCAATAAAAGATCTTCAAAAATTAAAAAAAGACACAAAAAACCAAAAATTCAATTTAGAACCATTTATAACAGATTCTATCAAATCAACTAATGAAATTAGTAAATTAAAGGACGAGTTATTTAATAAATATCCTTTTTACGACAATTTTCTATATAACACAGAGACTAAAACAGTACGGACAGCCATTTATATCAATAAAGAGATTGTAAATACACCAGCTAGAAAAGATTTTGTAATGCTTTCACTTATAGAAAAAGTAAAAGCCTTTGAAAAAGAGCAAAATATCGATGTAAGAATTTCTGGAATGCCTTATATAAGGACTTTAAATGCGCAAAATATTGTAGATGAAATCGGTTTATTTGTAGGTGCAGCACTTTTTGTGACCTCATTAATATTTTTCCTGTTTTTTAGATCATTTAGAGCCACATTAATTTCACTGGTAGTTGTATGCATAGGAGTTATGTGGACCCTTGGTATACTTGGTTTATTAAAGTATGAAATCACTGTTTTAACGGCTTTAATCCCTCCCTTAATAATTGTAATAGGAATTCCTAATTGTATTTTCTTAATTAACAAATACCAACATGAAGTAAAATTACATGGCAATAAAGCCCTGTCTCTACAGCGTGTAATTACAAAAGTAGGAAATGCCACTTTAATGACTAATGTAACTACTGCTTCAGGATTTGCTACATTTATAATTACAGAAAGTAAATTACTAAAAGAGTTTGGTGTTGTAGCCTCACTAAGCATTCTCGCTATATTTATTTTATGCTTACTTATTATACCCATATTATATAGCTTTTTACCTTATCCTAAAGAAAGACACTTAGAGCATTTAAATAAACGTTGGATTGGTGGTTTTGTAAATTGGATGGAAGGTATGGTTCGAGAAAAACGTATCACCATATATATTACATCTCTAGTACTTCTTATAGCATGTATTATTGGAATTTATCAAATTAAAATATCGGGAAGTTTAATAGAAGACATGCCAAAAGGCGAAGAATTTTATAGCGATATTAAGTTTTTTGAACGTGAGTTTAACGGTATTATGCCGCTTGAAGTGATGATTGACACCAAACGTAAAAATGGAGTCATGAAACTTTCGAATATTAAACGAATGAGTGAGCTAGAAGACGTTATTGAAGAAACCGATGAGCTTTCTAAACCAATCTCCATTGTGAGTTTAGTTAAATATGCTAAACAAGCCTATTATAACGGTAACCCTAAGTATTATCAAATCCCTACTAATCAAGAAAAAGCATTTATTCTTTCCTATATAAAAAATTCTAACGGAGATACCGATCTTCTTAATAATTTTGTAGACAGTACTGGCCAATATGCTAGAATTACTACATTTATGAAAGATATTGGAACCGATAAAATGGAACGAATAGAAGAAAATCTACAAGCCAAAATAGACCATCTCTTTCCTAAAGAAAAATACAATGTAACCATGACAGGTAAAGCATTGGTATTTCAAAAAGGGACCACTTATTTAGTCAAAAACTTAGCCATTTCATTAACACTCGCTATTGTACTTATATCATTATTTATGGCCTACATGTTTAGATCATTTAAAATGATTATTGTTTCTCTTATTCCTAACTTACTACCGTTGGTAGTAACTGCTGGTTTAATGGGCTATATTGGTGTACCTATAAAACCATCAACGATATTAGTGTTTAGTATTGCCTTTGGAATCTCTGTAGACGACACCATTCATTTTTTAGCAAAATATAGACAAGAATTACAAGCCAATAACTGGAGGATTAAAAAATCGGTTTATGCAGCGCTTAGAGAAACTGGAGTAAGTATGTTTTACACTTCAATCGTTTTATTTTTTGGGTTTTCTGTATTTGTGATCTCAAATTTTGGAGGTACAGTGGCACTAGGCGCCTTAGTTTCGGTAACCTTATTATTTGCAATGCTTTCTAACTTACTTTTACTACCATCTTTATTACTTTCGTTAGAAAGAAGTATTGCCAACAAATCAACATTAAAAAAACCTGCTATAAATATTATTCCTGAAGAAAATTATACAGAGAATAGTAAAGAATAAAAGCACACAAAATTTTATATTTGCCTTTTAAATTTAGTTAAAAATGATATTAAAAACCGTTTCACAATTATTAAAAGAAACCAAACTACAAGAAGTTGAAGTTAAAGGTTGGGTAAGAACATTTAGAGCAAAGCGTTTTATTGCATTAAATGATGGTTCAACTATAAATAACATTCAATGTGTGGTCGATTTTGAAAACACAGATGAAACGACTCTAAAACGCATTACTACAGGTGCTGCAGTTCATATTAAAGGAGAGTTAGTAGAAAGTCAAGGAAAAGGACAAAATGTAGAAATTGTAGTCAATTCTATTATTATTTTAGGCGATAGTGATCCTGAGACATTTCCTATTCAACCCAAAAAGCATTCTTTCGAATTTTTAAGAGAAAATGCACATTTACGCACACGTACCAATACATTTAGTGCCGTAATGCGATTACGTTCTTCTTTATCTTTTGCCATTCACAAGTATTTTAACGAACAAGGATTCTATTATATGCATACGCCAATTATTACTGGTAGTGATGCCGAAGGAGCAGGAGAAATGTTTCGCGTTAGCACATTAGATCAAAAAAATCCGCCTTTAAATGAAAGTGGAGATATAGACCATTCCCAAAATTTCTTTGGAAAAGACACCAACTTAACTGTTTCTGGACAATTAGAAGCTGAAACATATGCCATGTCTCTTGGTAAAGTATATACTTTCGGACCAACATTTAGAGCAGAAAACTCTAATACATCAAGACACCTTTCTGAGTTTTGGATGATAGAACCAGAAGTTGCATTTATGGATCTTGCAGGCAATATGGATCTTGCAGAAAGCTTTATGAAAAGTGTGATTTCATATGTATTAGAAAACAATATTGAAGATCTTGAGTTTTTAAGCAAACGTTTGTTAGATGAAGAAAAAACAAAACCGCAAGCAGAACGTAGTGAACTTAATTTAATTGAAAAATTAAAATTTGTTACTGAAAACAACTTTAAACGTGTAAGCTATACTGAAGCTATCGATATTTTAAGAAATAGCAAGCCTAATAAAAAGAAAAAATTCAAATACCTTATTGAAGAATGGGGAGCTGATTTACAGAGTGAACATGAACGTTTCTTAGTTGAAAAACATTTTAAATGTCCAGTAATTTTATTTGATTATCCTGCAAATATCAAGGCATTTTATATGCGTTTAAATGAAGATGGCAAAACGGTTCGTGCCATGGATATCTTATTCCCAGGTATTGGAGAAATAGTGGGTGGTTCGCAAAGAGAAGAACGTTTAGAAGTCCTTAAAGAAAAAATGGCAGCTTTAGACATTCCTGAAGAAGAATTATGGTGGTATTTAGATCTTAGAAAGTATGGAACAGCTGTACATTCTGGCTTTGGTCTTGGTTTTGAGCGCTTGGTTATGTTTGCCACAGGAATGGGTAATATTAGAGATGTAATCCCTTACCCTAGAACACCTCAAAACGCAGAGTTTTAACACTACTTTTACCAAAATAATTGCATTATATATTTAAAAACAATCTAGATCACTCTTTAATCTAGATTGTTTTCTTTATTTTGTTAAAAAGTAGTGCAATAAAAAATAATTAAGCGTGTTAGCTTTTTTATCAATTAAACATTTTAAATAGTTTTCTTATTTTTATAAGACGATATACCTCCTATGCTTAAACAATATTTACAGTTCAAATTATCTCAAAAGTTGTCCCCACAACAAATTCAATTAATGAAATTGATCCAACTGCCCACGCAGGCATTTGAACAACGTTTAAAGCAAGAACTTGAAGAAAATCCGGCATTAGAGAGTGGAAAAGAAGATAAAGCAGATTTAGATGATGATTTTGACAATTCTAAAGATGAATATGAGGATAATGCTGCTGATGAAATAAATGTTGATGATTATTTAAGCGACGACGAAATACCAGATTATAGAACAAATGCAAATAATTATAGTGCAGATGATGATGAAAAAAGCGTTCCATATGCATCAGGCACTTCATTTACTCAACATTTAGTGAATCAATTAAATACCTACCGTTTAAATGATGAAGAAAGATATATTGCCGAATTTCTTGTAGGAAGCGTTGATGAAAGCGGATACATTCGTAGAGCATTAAGTGACATTATGGACGATTTAGCTTTTACTCAAAATGTGTTCACTACAGAAGAAAAAATTGAATCGGTATTAAAAATAGTGCATCAATTAGACCCTTCTGGAGTTGGAGCTCGTAATTTACAAGAGTGTTTAAGTATTCAGTTAAGCAGAAAAGAGCAACATCCAGATGTTATGCTTGCATCAAATATCATTAACAAAGCTTTTGATCAATTTACTAAAAAGCATTACAAAAAGTTAATGCAAAAGTTTGATATAAGTGAGCTTCAATTAAAAGATGCTATTCGTGAAATTGAACGTTTAAATCCAAAACCTGGAGGCTCTTACGCTGGAAACAATCGCATTGTAGAACATGTTGTTCCAGATTTTGCTATAAAAATTGTTGAAGGCCAATTACAACTCACCTTAAACGGAAGAAACGCGCCAGAACTTCATGTTTCTAGGGAGTATAATAATATGCTTAAAGGGTATAAAGAGTCTAAAGACAAATCAAAATCTCAAAAGGATGCTGTTATGTTTATTAAGCAAAAATTAGATGCTGCTAAATGGTTTATTGATGCTATAAAACAAAGGCAACAAACACTTTTTGTAACCATGAGTTCTATTATGCATTATCAAAAAGAGTACTTCTTGTCTGGAGATGAAAGGAAATTAAAACCAATGATTCTTAAAGACATTGCAGACGAAATAGAAATGGATGTTTCTACAGTTTCTCGTGTTGCTAATAGTAAATATGTAGATACACCTTATGGCACTAAATTAATTAAAGAGTTTTTTAGCGAGTCGATGACTAATGACCAAGGAGAAGAAGTCTCTACTCGAGAAATTAAAAAAATACTAGAAATAGTAATAGAAGAAGAAAGTAAGAAAAAACCATTAACCGATGAAGCTTTAGCTAAAATTCTGAAAGAAAAAGGGTATCCTATTGCTAGAAGAACAGTAGCAAAATACAGAGAACAATTAGATATACCAGTTGCAAGGTTGCGGAAGAAAATTTAATGAATGGCATTATTAAAAGCATATCGTTTATATTTCACCCCATTTTTATGCCATTATTTGGGCTATGTTTTTACTTTTGGAAGTCTCCTAAGTTTTTCCCTCAAGATCTCATAAGAGCTAAGTTCATTTCTATATTAATTTTAACAGTGATTTTACCTGTTCTAATATACTTACTCCTTAAAACCTTAGGTAAGGTTAAATCTGTTTATTTAAAAACAACTCAGGAGCGTATTTTACCTTTATTAATTAATGCAACAATTACATTTCTAGTCATAAAACGTGTCCTACCCAGTTCTCAAATAATAGAACTTTATTATTTTTTTATAGGCATACTTATTTCTACAATGTCATGCCTGCTTTTAGCCTATTTAGAATATAAAGCGAGTATACACATGATTGCTATTTCTGGAGTTTTCACTTTCGCAATAGCCCTAGCATTACATTTTAGTATAAATATTAATGGTAGTTTGTCTTTATTCGCTATAATAACTGGAGCAGTTGCAACATCTCGTTTGTCTTTAAAAGCACATACGACTAAAGAGATACTTATAGGAACATTAATTGGAGTTGCTCCTCAATTTACATTATTAGGATATTGGTTATAGAATATAAAATACCAAGCCTATTTTAATGGCATTAGTATCTATTGTTTTTCCATCTATAGTAGCCTTATTATTAAAAATAGGATTTAACGCATAATAAAAATAGAAATTCCAAGTATTATAACCTCCGCTAAAGCTTAAACCATATTGGAAGTCGTTAAAGTCCTTTACTTGAGCATGTCTAATATCTCCAGACTCTGCTTCAAATTTGGTAACATTACTTAATAAATAGCCAAATTTAACTCCAGAATATATTCTCCAAAATTTATAATCACTAGCTGTAGAGGTTCGCCATCTAAGCTCAAGAGGCACCTCAACTAAGTTCATGTAAAATCTATTTAAAGTATAAGGAGTAATATTATCATCTAAAACACTATAGTTATAAGTCTCATCTCCATTTTGATTAACTAGTAAATTTTGATTAAACGAATTTAGAGACCCACCTATGCCAATACCTATTCCAAAATTCCGTCCTTCATTTAAAGGGATGTCTTTAATAAACCCAAAATGTACCCCTGTAGAAAAACCTGTTTGTGATATTCCTTTTGGTTTTTTAGCTATAAGATTATAAGTAACTCCAATATAAAACTGATCTTCTTTATAAAGCGCATCTCCCGCTTCTTCGTCATTATTTTGCGCTAACAAAAAAGGACCAATACATAAAAAACAAAATGTTGCTATTAAATATTTCATTTATGCGTTAATACTATTTATCATTAAAAAATTAATGCAAATTAAATAAAAAAAGGACGTTTTGTAAATACAAAACGTCCTTGATATAAAATTGTATGAGTAAACTTTAGTTTTTAGCAACTGCATCACCTTTTCTGGTCGTGTAGTTTATTTTTAAAGCGTTCTCTTCTCTTAATACTTGTTTAACATCTGATATAATCCCCATGTTAGCATCGCTATCTACTTTCATAGCAATTGTAAGTCGAGGTATTAGTTCTTCCCTTAGAGCTGCTCGTTCTGTAGATAAAAAAGCTTTTACTTGCTCTACTTGAGCATATTTATCATTAAGTTGTATTCTATCAGCTGTACCAAATTTAGATTGATAGTTTCTACTAGGCTTTCCTATATAAATATAACTAATTGGATTTTTCTTATCCAGTTTTTCTATTTGATCTGCAGAAGGCAATTTGTTTTCTACCATTAAATTATCTTCCTTTATTACGGTAGCTACCATAAAAAAGAATAATAGCATGAATACAATATCTGGTAAAGATGCTGTAGAAATTGGAGGTAAACCTCCGTCACTTTTCTTTTTAAATTTAGACATAATTTATACGTTTTATTATCTAATTAATTTTTCTTAGGCTCTGCTTCAGAGAATTTTTGAGGGATTAAATCCTTAATTATCCTCAGCTTATCTTTTAGCTTCGCTTTATCTTCAGGCTCAGTTCCAGGATCGTTATAAGCAGCGTTTGCTTGAACGAAATTTACTCCTAAATTAGGATACATTCTTTTAAACTCTCTATCTCTTAACTCATTATAGGCTGCTAAGATCTCATTTTGAACGGCTATATAAGTTGAATACTTAGTAAGCCTATCGTTTTGTAATGAAATAATTGCTTTCTGAAAGTTATCTGAAGATTTAGAATTTTTCTTTCCCTTACATTGCTTACAAGCATCGTCTCCAATTCCTCCACCATTATCTAAAAAAGCGACGGCTTCTTTACGAAGATCAGTCAATTTAATTGTTTTCTCTTCACCTCCAGTTTTTACAAATAAGGAATTATTCTTATTTACATTTAATTGGAAGATATTACGCTCTTTAATGATTGGCGGTTTCTCTTCTAAATCTTCTTGCTTAGGCGGTAACTTTCTATTTAATCCAGAATCTACCGCGATATCTGTTGTTACCAAGAAAAATATCAATAATAAGAAGGCAATATCGGCCATTGAGCCTGCATTTACTTCCGGTGCTGCGCGTTTTGCCATAATTAAATTATTTAATTAATTTTTTCACTCCTGATCCTAACATAGCTATAATTGCTAGTACTGCTAATATGTAAAACATATTTAATCCTGTACTCACTAATTTAGCTCCTGATGCCGATAATATTTTCCCATCTCTCATTGGCGTTTCCACTCCACTAGAAATAACGTAACTAATTATTGCTACTAAAAGAAAACCTCCAAGACCTATTAATGTATTTTTTAGACCGGCAGAATTTGTAAATAAATTTTTAATCACAAAAAACACTACAAATGCCAGCACTAATGCTAAAATGATATATGCTATCCAAGCCATAGGCTCTACGAGAGCAGTATCTCCAGTCGCTGCTGCATCTTTCATTACTGTATCACCTGCAGAAATAATTCGTATTAAAGATACGATCCCTGCAAGACTAAGTACTAATGCAACTATTTTAAAAATCTTATGCATAATCTTATTCTTTTTTTAGTTAGTAATTATTACTTCTTGTGTCTTACTAACAAATCCATTAATGAGATAGAAGCATCTTCCATATCGTTAACAATACTGTCAATTTTAGCTACAATATAATTATAAAAAATCTGAAGAATAATTGCGACTACTAAACCAAATACAGTTGTTAAAAGTGCGACTTTAATACCACCTGCTACTAAGGTTGCATCCATACCACCAGCTGCTTCAATTTTATCAAAGGCTTGAATCATACCAATTACCGTACCCATGAAACCAAGCAT
>CALGLR010000049.1 GCA_937959395.1 uncultured Flavobacteriaceae bacterium
CGTGATTTATAAATTTATTAGACACATTATACTCAAGTACAACTCAAAAAATAGCTTAGAAATTACAAAATATAAAGAAATAAGTAATTGTAAAATATAATATTGAATGATTGACCAAAATATTATTCCGATGAATAATGCGGGCTAAGTCTTTATATTTTGTGGAAATTCAAACAAATAGTTTTAGTTTAAAATAAAAATTTAGTTCTCTTTTATGAGATTCCTGCCTGCGCAGGAATTTTACTTCACTAAAACCCCTCTAGCTTCCATTAAAGGAATGGGCTGTAACGCTTTTAAATTAATAGTATTTTTTCGAAATAAAAAGGTTCTATCATAAAGTTTATCGCTTTCGAAAAAAGTCACTTTAAATTGGTTATTTAAGGCAAATAAATCTTCTTGCATTAATTCTATTTTAGCATAACTCTTAGCAGGAAGTTTATCTAGTTTTTTTCGAAATGTAGAAGTTATTTTGTCTTCGGAATAACCATTAGTTACAATTAAAAGGATATCTAAGTCTACAGAATTGTCATTTATTATATAGGCATTCCAATCTTGGCTTTTATAAATGTCATTATACTCGTTTACAATAGCAACATATACGCCTTCTACTTTCGGAATTTCAATATCTTTTTTCATGAAAAAATGCTTTTTTTCATTCCCGTGAATACGGGAATCTAAGCTCTAAAACGCCGATTTAAATTGCTCTAAGAAACGTACATCGTTTTCACTAAGCAAGCGAATGTCACTAATTTGATGTAACAATAAAGCAATACGATCTATTCCCATACCAAAAGCAAAACCTGAATACTCTTTAGAATCTATTCCGCAGTTTTCTAAAACATTAGGATCTACCATACCGCAACCCATAATTTCTAGCCAACCAGTACCTTTGGTCATCTTATAATCGGTTTCGGTTTCTAACCCCCAGTATACATCAACCTCAGCACTTGGTTCAGTAAATGGGAAATACGAAGGGCGCAATCTAATTTTTGATTTCCCAAAAAGTTCTGTTGTGAAGTATTGTAGTGTTTGCTTTAAATCTGCAAAGCTTACATCCTTATCTATATACAATCCTTCTACTTGATGAAAAAAGCAATGAGACCGACCAGATATCGCCTCATTACGATAAACTCTTCCTGGGGATATTGTACGTATTGGTGGTTTATTATTTTCCATATAACGTACTTGTACAGAACTGGTATGCGTACGTAATAAAACATCAGGATTGGTTTGTATAAAAAAAGTGTCCTGCATGTCTCTTGCAGGGTGATATTCTGGTAAATTTAATGCTGTAAAATTATGCCAATCATCTTCTATTTCTGGACCTTCACTTACATTAAAACCAATTCTAGAAAAAATATCTACAATTTGATTTTTCACTAAAGATATGGGGTGACGTGATCCTAAAGCTATGGGTTCTCCAGGACGTGATAAATCTCCATAAATACTTTTATCGTCTTGGCTATTTTCTACAGCTTCTTTTAAAGTGTTTACTTTTTCCTCTGCTGTTTTCTTTAACTTATTAATAACTTGTCCAAACTCTTTTTTTTGGTCACTAGCTATGTTTTTAAACTCTGCGAAATAGTCATTTAGCAACCCTTTTTTACCTAAGTATTTTATACGGAATGCTTCTATTTCTTCTTTAGACTGCGTTTTAAAATCTTCAGCCTCTGTAATGAGTTCTTTTATTTTGTCTATCATGATCTTTAATCTTGAGCTATCCTAATAACAATCGGGAGTATTTTCAGCATCGAAATGGAAGGCAAATTTAGTAATTTTTACGAGATTAGCCTTAATGATGATGGCTTTGTTATTTCGTTTATACTAGTTTATATATTCTGTTTCAACAAAATAATTCACAATCGCTTCTTTCATTAATACACTTTGTTCACCTGCTTTTAAATGAGGTAATTCTTCTTTTGTTTTGTAATGTGGCCAGCCGTCTTCGTCTACAAACTCAAATTCATAATACCCATAAGGAGCAAGTAGTTTACATATAGCGATATGCATTAGGTCTAACTTTTGATCTTTCTTATATTTTCTATCAAACTGCCCTAATTCTTGTACTCCAATGAGGTATATTATGGCATCTAGATCTAATACATCTCCATCGGCAAATTGATTAGAAAGTTTCTCTACAACCAATTTCCATCGCTCCTTTAACTCTTCGTCTCTTGCCATTTTCTTTTTCTAAAAACTTAATTTAATATAACTAATACCAAATAAACATCAAAATCATTGGTTAAATCGGTTTCTTTCTTATTAATATTTAAATATAAAATAGAACCGTAACTAAGGCTATGCTTAGATTTTTTATTTAAATATTAATAAAAAATAATTCAAATTTAAAACAATAAGTTTTGAAATTCATTTGGTATAATTATATGAATTTTTGAATTATTTCGTTTCTGTTGCAAAGTTAATTTATATTTGTTTAAAATTCACTAGTAAATGCATGTTATAGATATTGTTTTAGGCGCTCTCATTTTATTTGGATTGGTTCGTGGGTTCATGAAAGGGCTTTTTGTTGAAGTAGCATCGCTTGTTGCTTTAGTTGCTGGAGTCTATGGTGCTATTCATTTTAGTAGTTTTGCAGCTTCATTTTTAGAAACAAAAACGAATTGGGCAGAAAACACTATTAATGTTACTGCTTTTGCCATTACTTTTATTATCATTATCGTTGTTATTTCTCTTGCTGGAAAGGCACTAACTAAATTAGCAAATTTTGCAGCTCTTGGTATTATAAATAAACTATTAGGTGGTGTATTTGGAGCTCTTAAAATTGGATTAATTTTAAGTATTCTTCTTATTGTTTTTAGTAAAATGAACAGTACAGTTACTTTTGTTAATGATGAAAAACTTAAAGATTCTATCCTTTACAAACCTGTAAAATCTTTAGCACCAATGCTATTTCCTAGTATTTTAAAAACTGAAGAAAACAAAGACTAATTACAGACCTGTTTCTATTGATAAATTCTTACAGATAGCTTTTATTTGAAGCTCAAAAAGGGTGCCCTTCACCAAATCATTTACCTTTAATAATTCGTTATAACTCATTGCCAGGCTTACTTGAAAAGCAGGAGTTTCTAATAGTAAAGATTTACAATCTCTATTCGTTTTACAGTCATCACAACGTAATGGTTTTTTAATTGAATTGCTTATCATTTTAGCAAACTGTGTAAGCTCTTTGGTTGTTAAAAATAAACCTGTATCTCTAAAAACCAATTGTATTTTTTTTAAATTTTTAGCAGCTCCTCTTTTCCATTGAAATGCCATTCCATATTCATTATGATATATTGTATATATTTCATCCATATAATTTACACTTTTATTTAGACACGATCTAAATAGATCTCAACAAATATAAATTAGATTCATTCTAAATAAAAATATTTTTTAATATATATTAAAAAGAGGCAGTATGAAAAGCATTTTCAACGTCATTCTGAATTTATTTCAGAATCTCACAATACTATACGCTAGCCTTTTGTGAGAACCTGAATCAAGTTCAGGTTGACGAAACTAACCTTTTTAGACAGCCTCTATAAATTATGTTTTAAAGAATTTTAAATCATTTCTACTTTACCAGAATGAAGACTATATACGCCTCCAACAATTTGAATGTCTCCACTATCTTCCATTTCTTTAAGTATTGGGCTTTTTTCTCTTATACGATCTATAGTTAATTTAACATTATTCTCTACTGTTCTAGCCACAAACTCTTTATTCGAAGAATTTGCTTCTCCATCTATTTCATTAGCCGATTTTCTAACAGCTGGTAAAATATTATCTAGTAAAGCCGTTATATTTCCTAATTCTACACCATCACAAGCTGCTTTTACAGCACCGCAAGATTCATGACCTAATACTAAAACTAATTTACTGCCTGCTACTTTACATGAATATTCTAAACTCCCTAAAATATCTACATTTTCAAAATTTCCTGCAACTCTGGCTACAAATATGTCTCCAATAGCCTGGTCTAAAACTGTTTCTACAGGGACTCTAGAATCTATACAAGATAATACTACAGCCTTAGGAAATTGACCAGTAATGGTTTGTTGAACTAGAGCACTATTATCTGTACTCTCCGTTTGATTATTTATAAATCTTTGATTTCCTTCAAGTAAATCATTTAATACGCTTGATGGTGTTAATCCACTTTGTATGTCTTTTGTTATTGCTAAATTTTTCATCTTTATTGCTTATTATTATTTACATTATTCTTTACATTATTTTTAATCCATTCCATACAAGAATCAAAATCAAGATAGATACATTCTTTAGGAATTAGATCTGGGATAAGACCAATACGCTCCATCATATACTGGGGTTGTTTAAGTACATCGACAAATAATATAGTCATATCTTGTTTTCTTAGATCGACTAATATATCTTCCATTGTATAGAGTCCGCTTTGGTCCAAATAAGGCATTCGCCCAAGTCTTATCACTACTGTAGATGCTGTATTTGGAATTTGTTTAGCCAACTGTTGAAACTCATCATTAGATCCAAAAAATAATGGTCCTTTGATGTGTTTTATAAACACCTCTTCTTTTAAATATTCTGGGAAATCAATTTCGTCTGGCCAAGTCTCTTCTTTTAATACTTTTACATCAGAACGCCTTGCGGTGACGTCTCCGATTTTTTTCATAAACATCAATGATGCAATTATTAAACCTATTCCTACAGCATAAACCAGATCCCAAATCGAAGATAAAACAAGTACAACTAACATAATTAGAACTTCCGAACTTAATTTAAATGGACCAACTTTCATATCTCTAGGCATTGCAGGTATTGCTTTAAGACCTTTGTAATCCATAACTCCTATACCTACTGTAATTAAAATTCCTGCTAGCACAGCAGCTGGAATTTTAGAAGCTACGGGACCTAATGCTAAAAGAATAATAAGAAGCATTATCCCAGCAATCATCCCAGAAAGCTTGGTCTTACCACCAGCATTAATATTTACAACAGTACGTATTGTAGCTCCTGCACCTGGAATACCTCCAAATAAAGCAGCAATGCTATTTCCTATTCCCTGACCTATGAGTTCTTTGTTGGGTTTATGTTTGGTTTTAGTCATGTTATCTGCAACCACACTTGTAAGTAAAGAATCTATTGCTCCCAATAAAGCTAACGATATTGCAGTGAAAATATAGGGTGTTATACTAGTGAAACTAAATTGAGAAAAAATATCCAACCTAGGGATAGGTAATCCTGAGGGTATCTCCTCTATTGGCCTATAATTTAAATTCATAGCATAAGCCGCTCCAGAGACAACAATTAATGCAACTAAAGCACTTGGTACTTTGGTCGTAATCTTTTTAAATCCATATACAATTGCAATTGTGCACAAGGCCAAAATAAGCTCTAACCAATTTACTTGTTTTAATGCTCTGGGTAATGCCCTTAAAGTCCCAATAACCCCTTTAGAATAATTTGCTGCTAGTGTTTTAGATTCTTTAGCTATGTCTTCTTGCGAAAGTGATTGTGCTCTTTTAATGGTTTCTTTAAAGTCTTCTAAAACTAAAATTCCTTCTCCAGCTTCTTCCTTAAGAATATTTTCAAGAATTAATTCTTCTGCTTGAGGTTTAAATTTATTGACTAACTCTACATCTTCTTTTGGATAGTAACCAATAGAAGGCAGTATTTGAGTAATTAGTATAATAACGCCAATAGCGGTCATGAAACCAGAAACTACTGGGTAAGGTATGTATTTTATGTATTTCCCAAAACCTAGTACACCAAGCCCCACTTGCATTAGTCCGGCCAGAATGAAGACTGTTAATATTGCGGGAAGGGCCTTTTCTATGTCTCCATCATTTGCAGCTATTATTCCGGCTATAACAACCATACTTACCGCTGTCATAGGAGCAGTAGGACCTGATATTTGCGTATTAGTACCTCCAAATAGTGCCGCAAAAAAACTAATAAAAATAGCGCCATATAATCCAGCTCCTGGACCTAAACCTGAAGATACCCCAAAAGCCAATGCTAGTGGCAAAGCAACGATTCCTGCGGTAATTCCTCCAAAGGCATCTCCTTTTATATTAGAAAACAAGTTTTTCACACTATTAAAGTTTTAAGTGATTATAGGTTCTATTTACTTTATAAAGGTACATATTATTTAAATCAACACTTACACCATTAAAAGTTAACAAAAGCTATAATGTTAATTTGATCCCTCCCAGAAGTTTCAAAAAATTGATTCATATAACCTAATTCCAACCTTAATTGTTTCGAAAACGTATACCCTAATCCTCCGTACAATCTATTTCTATCAAATATGGAGGATTTCGTGTTTAAAAAGATTTCATTGTAAGCCGATAAATATAACGGACTTACATCATCTTCAGTTTTCTTAAAAGGCACTTTCAAACCTAAAAAATACCTGAAACGCATTTTATAATCGCGCTCTACAAAGCGTTGTTCAAAGCGATAACGATGGCTTAATCCAACAACACCTATTTTTTGTTTGGTCGTAAACTGTTGAAAAATACGATGTTCATTAACAGCTATTTTATCATCGCTATTTGCCACATAATTTTCTGATAAAATATAACCATAACCTAATAAAATATTATTATTATTGTTTTCTGAAAGATTATAACCTACCCCAGTTCTTAACAATAATTGCTCTAAATCCGATATGGCATCATAATTTCTATACTGAACTTCATGATGAAGATTCCATTTAGAATTAATTTTTTTACTGCCTATATAAATTAACCAATTCCCTAGATCGCTTTCTTGGGAATGGCTATTAAAAGTGATAAAAAACGTTAAAAACGCAAAGGAAAAAGATCTTAAAATTATCTTCATATTAGTAATTTAAGTTTAAGATTTAAGCCTTCTTTTTTGTCCTTAGTTTAAAAAACTCAATAAAACTATCTGGATTTTCTACATTACCCCTTTCGGAGATCAGTTTAATGTTAATATTCCTTTCTTTAGCTTTAAAGGCGAAATCATCAAGGATTTCAATAATATCATAATCTAAAAATCTAGTTTTCCTAACATCTAATTCTAAAAAAGAGTTTTCAGGGAGGTTATCTAATTCTTTTAAAATAGTAGCCTTGTTAAAAAATGTCACTTCTTCAGCAAGAGTCATTTTAATCTTGCCATCGTTTGTATCTTCTCCTTCTTTGTGAAGGAAATGTGAGTTTTTGTAACTATGATATAAAGTTACCATTATACCAATTGCTAAACCAATACCAATACCCCATAGTAAGTCTTTAAACACGATAATTAATACCGTTGCAATAAATGGGACAAATTGTTTCCATCCTGCAGTCCACATCGCCTTAAAAGTAGAAGGCTTCGCTAATTTATAACCTACAATAAAAAGAACAGCTGCTAAAACCGATAACGGTATCATATTTAAAACCTTAGGGATTAATATTACCGAGATCAGTAGGAGAAAACCATGGATTATTGCACTTAACTTCGTTTTATTTCCAGACTGAATGTTTGCCGAACTACGAACAATAACTTGAGTAATAGGTATACCTCCAATTAATCCTGAAAGAATATTACCAGCGCCCTGAGCATACAATTCTCTATTTGTAGGAGTAACACGTTTTTCTGGATCTAATTTATCTGTTGCTTCAACGCATAATAGAGTTTCCAAACTTGCAACAAGCGCAATTGTAAATGCAGTAATCCATATCCCAGATGTACCAATAACACTAAAATCAGGAAAAGTAAATTGTCCTAAAAAGCTATCTAAACTGTCTGGAACTGGAACTTGTACTAAATGACTTTGGGCAATATCCATCCCGGTGCCTTTGGCAAAAACGAAGAAAAGAATACCTGCAACAACCGCAACTAATGGTCCTTGAATTAATTTAAAAATGTTGTGTTTATGAACAAGTACATTAGACCATAATACCAATACCAATATAGCTATGACAGCAATTACTGTAGAACCTATACCCAAATTTTGAGGAATGCTTATAATATCCATTAAAATATTACTGCTTTTTCCAAAAAGCACAAAATTTCCTTCAGGATCTTTATCAATTCCGAAAAAATGAGGAATTTGCTTTAGAATAATAATTATTCCAATACCCGTAAGCATTCCTTTAATCACTGAGGATGGGAAATAGTACCCAATAATACCAAATCTTAGTACCCCAAAAAGAATTTGAATTACACCTGCCAAAACTACTGAAACCAAAAAAGCTTCATATCCCAAGGTACCTATTGCAGCTAAAACAATTGCAGCTAAACCTGCTGCAGGACCACTAACACCTACTGGAGAACCACTTATAGCACCTACGACGATTCCACCGATAATTCCTGCAATTAATCCTGAAAATAGTGGTGCTCCACTAGCTAAAGCAATACCTAAACAAAGTGGTAATGCTACAAAAAACACGACAATACTCGCTGGTATGTCACTTTTAATAGTTTTAAACATATTACATATAAATTGATACTATTAGAAAATATCTAATAGTAAGATTAATTAAATGACTAATTATTTAGCCTTAAAAAAACCGATATTATAATATGTAATGTTCCGGTGGAGGAAATATGAGGTTAAGATGCGGTTTAGAATACTTTTTAAAAAAATATCCTAAATCTTCTTCATTTTCTGAATTAAAATAATCTTCACATAATAATGGCAAGTCTAAAACTATGATTTCAAATTCTTTATTTTTTTCCTTGCCTTTTTCTTCCTCTTCTTCAGAAATATCATAAAGGAAAGAAATATCAATAGAGTCATCAACAATTAACAGTATTGACGGCGCAGTTACTGAGACCATAAATAACGTGATAAAAAATATTGAAATAAACTGTCTTAACATTTCTACTTTTGATGAAATGCAAATATATCATTTAAGAAATACGATTCTGTTAAATAAACTTTAAATATCGTTCAATAATTTAATGTCATCACTTATGATCCAGCCCGTTTTACCATCGGCCAGCTTAATTTCTTTCCAGTTATTAATCGTGTCGATTACTTGAACTTTAGCACCTTCATGTATTATAAATACTTCTTCACTTCTCATATTAGGCTCACTTTTAACTTGTGATTGTTGCGCAAAAACAATAGCAGGATTATTCGCTTTTTGCAAGCCATAATTATGAAACGAAAAACCTAAACTTATAACTGTTAAGAATAAAGCAATGAAACTACCAACAAAAGAAAGGCGTTTTTTATTAGTTGTGTATGAAAAATAGTAAAACAAGACTAAGATTACAAAAACAATAACTAATGACACTGTAAGTTTAGCCCAAGCATCAAAAGACATGCTTGTAGAAGCCTTTCTAACAAATTTTGACAGTCCAACCTCTGGAATAACGGCAATATCATCTACAGTCATATTGTTAGCAAACGACTTGTTGTTTAAAATGTCTTTATCTTTTGGTTTTAATTGAAGTGCTTTCTCGTAATAATAAACACTAGGTGCAACATTACTTAGTTTGTAATGTGAATTAGCCAAATTAAAATACAACTCGGCTGAATGTTCATTTGTTTTTAAAATAGCATCATACTTATCTATAGCCTCTGCATATTTCCCATCATTATACAACTTATTTCCTTGCTCAAAAAGAGTTTCATTTTGTGCAAAGAGTATTCCGTTTAAGAATAAAAAAAGTATTATAATTAAAGCTCTCATCTAATTTCTTTATCAATTAATGAAATGGTTTCTGCTGCTTTTTCATAATCTTGCTGCATGGTTACATTCGTTATTGGCGTATATCTAGCAAGCTCACAATTTTCTAAAAGAGCATCAAACCCTTCTACCGTACTTCTATTTACTTGTCTTTCGGTTAATATTGATTTGACACGATCTTTACTTAAATCGCTAGTTTCAATAGATAGTTTTCCTTTTAAATAATTATGTAGTGCTTTTTCTAAAGCGACATAAAAGGCTTCTTTTTGGCCTAAAGCTTTTTTAGCTGCTCCTAAGTATTTTTTGGCTAACCGGTCTGCCTTTCTCGTTTTATTTCCAACAACATCTAAACTACGTTCTTCACGCTTTCTTCTATAAACAATTGCTAAAGGGATGGCTAATAAAGGAAGAAGCAAACTGCTCCAAAATAATTTTGATTTAAAGAAATAATTAGACGACTTAGAAACTAAATTCGAATTGGTTTTTATAAATGCAAATTGATCATTGCTCTTTATAACACGTTTATTATCTCCATTCACAGATGATATATCATTATCATCTGATCCATTTACAGGGCCTTCAATGACATTAATTATTTTTTCCCCAGAAGAAATTCTCTTATAAGTTTCTGTTTTAGGATCGAAATAAGAAAAAGAAATAATTGGCAATGGGTATTTCCCCTTGTACTGAGGAACAATGGTATATGTATCTGAAATACGGCCTTGCATTCCTCCTAAATTAGTTCTTACTCTTTCTGAATGTTCTGGCTCATAAACTTCTAAAGAACTAGGCACTTTTAATTTAGGGAGTTTTATTAATTTTAAATTTCCTTTACCAGAAACTTCAACTTTTGCCTGTAATGATTCGTTAGCATTCAATGAACTTTTCGTGGTCATTAATTTAAAATCAAATACTCCAACTGCACCAGTAAAATCTGAAGGTTTTCCTTCTTCTGGTAATGGCCTTACCTCTATAGAGCGTTTTCCTGCTGTTATGGTTTCATGCGCTGTTCTCATTATACGCCCTCCAAAAATGTCTCGCCTTTTTGTAGGCACATCGATACTCACATCTAATACTAAAGGTTCTATCTCTAATTTCCCTGTTTTTTGAGGATACAACACCGTTTTTCTTAATACCACATAACGATAGTCTTCTCCTTTGTATTCACCATTTAATATTTTTAAGCCTTTAATATCTATATTTTGACTCCAAAACCCATCGTATTTTGGATTGTCTGTTTCTCTCCAATTACTTACCCCAGTATTTGGAGAAACATATAGTTTGTAAACTACAGTAAGCGCTTCATTTAAATAAGGTTTATTATTTGAAATCTCAGCAACTAAATGAATATTATCGCTTGCTATAAAATCGGAATCATTACCATTTTTAGGCTTCTGTACCGCTTTAGTAACTGTAATTTGTACCACCTGAGATTTATAAACTTCTCTATCTATCTCAATAGTTGCTTGATTAATTTTAAACTTCCCTACTCGCACTGGAGCTAAAAAATAACTATAGGTTTTAGCAAAAGATCGTTTACCATTAATCCATGAATTACTTACCGAAGTGTTAGGCCCGCCTATAACTTTGAAATTTTCGAAACTTGGAGGATTAAAATTATCTCCATCTTTATTCATTTCAAAATCAACACGCAAACGCTCATTAACACCTAACTTTTTCTTACTTACTTTAGCTTGAAACTTAACTTGCGAAAACACCGTACTCGTAAAGAGCAGTATTAGTATGATTGATATGTATTTAATACTTTTCATAATAACTTTTAGAACAACTACAAATGATTTACGATTGGAGATTTTTGATTTACGATTTTTAAAGAATTCAAAAATCATAAATCTTCAATCGTAAATCACGATTACCAATCTTTATCGGTTTGTACCTTTGCTCCTTTTACTTTCTTTGCGTTTATTTTTTCTTGAACTTTTTGTTCTTGATTATTCATTGCTTCTAGCAAATTTTTAATTTGCTGAGGCGATAATTGACCAGGTTGTTGTTGCGGTTGTTGCTTTTTATCGTCATTACCCTCTTTCCCTTCATCTTTTTTCTCCTCTTTAGGCTTTCCTTTATCATCTTCAGGTTTATCATCACCTTCGTTTTTATCTTTATCTCCTTTGTCTTTTTCATCTTCTTTTTCATCACCTTTATCTTCCTCTTCTTTTTCGTCTTCCTTTTTATCTTCGTTTTCTTTATCCTTTTCCTTATCGCTTTTATTTTCTCCGTCTTTGTCTTCTTCTTGAGGATCTTCTTTTTGGCCTTTAGCACATTCTTTTGCCAATCCTAAGTTGTAGCGGGTTTCTTCATCTTTAGGATTATTTCTTAATGCATTTTTAAAAGCTTCAACGGCTTCTTTACATTTCTTTTTTTGCATTAAAATGTTGCCAATATTATGATATATTTTATATTTTTCAGTTTTATCTATAGCATTTTTTGCTGCTTCTTGATTTCGATATAATGCTTCTTCAAAATTTTCCTTTTCGTAATAAGAATGTGCTAAATTGTAAGTGCCTGAAACACTTGTTGACTTAACAGATATCGCTTTGCGGTATTCTTTTTCGGCTAAAACAAAATCATCACTTTCTACCAAATCATTTGCCTCTGCGACATAATTATTTGACTTTTGAAGTTCTAGAACTTCAGCGTCTTCACTTTCTTGAGCAAAAGAAAATGCTGAAATTAAGATAAGTATGTATGCTATTAATTGTTTCATTTGTATTTACGACAGTAATTTACTTATAAATTAGCCTCTAAATCTATTAAACTCTGTATTATAATTGAGTTAAAGGTTTTATAAAATTTAATCTTATCACGAATAAATATTACCACAGTAATACTTTTTCGTTTTCTGAATCCCAAAATACACCATTATTAAAATCACTATCTATAAATTTGAAAATATTTTCTGCGGATTGTTCAGGAGACAATCTGGCGTTTTTAATGTTACTTTCTATTATTGTTGTTTTTACCCAACCTGGATGAATAGATGCCACTTTAATTTTATTTTTTAACCTATTTGTAAGAATTTTAGTATACATGTTTAATGCACTTTTCGACATCCTATATGCTACAGAATCTGTTAATTCACAAACATCTAATGAACCCATTTTTGATGAGACATTTAGTATCATTCCATTTTCATTAATCAATTCAATCATTGGTTCGGTAAAAAAAACTGTTCCAGTAACGTTAACATTAAAAGTCTGATCGAAAGCATCTCTTTCTGGATGAAAAGTACCTAAATCTGGCCCTATACCAGCATTATTGATTAAAATATCTATGTGCTTAAAAGTTTTTGAAATCTTTTGATGTGCATTCTTAATACTTACAGGATTTGAAAGATCTAATTCTAAAGGATGAAAATTTTTGTGCTGCAGGTTTTCAATGACACCATTCCTACTTGTTCCGATAACAAAAAAGTCTTCATTCAGCATTTTTTTTGCAAGAGCAAGTCCAATTCCCTTACTTGCACCAGTAATTAAAACCACTTTGTTCATCATTATTTATTCAAAAGTTTCATTTAGATGATTAAGATTACCACATGCTCGGGAACTAGAAATTTTCATTAAATAAATTAAGTTTTTTTAACCATGCCGTTTTTCGGTCTAGTAAAAAGATATCTATGAATAATAATAGAATTCCAAAACCTAAAAACCATTGGAAACGGTCTTTAAAATCGGCATATTGTTTTGCTTCAAATTCTGTTTTATCCATTTTATTTAAGACATCTCCAATCTCTTCTACTACTTTATTTGTGCTTTTCCCGTTTACATATATTCCATCACCTTCTTCTGCTATTTTTTTAAGTGTCTCTTCATTTAATCTAGTAATAACTGTTTCACCTCTTTTGTCTTTCTTATAATTTAATACGACACCATTTCTTTTAATAGGAATTGGTCCTCCTTTTATATCGCCCACTCCAATTGTAAATATTCTAATCCCTTCTTCTTTCGCTTCCTCTGCGACAGATACCGCTGCCTCACTATGATCTTCTCCGTCTGAAATGATAACCAATACACGATTGGTTTGCTCTTCGTCATCATAATACGTTTTTGCTAATTCTATGGCTTCATCTATTGCAGTTCCTTGAGAGGAAAGCATATCTGTATTCATATTATGAAGAAACATTTTTGCCGAAGCATAATCTGTAGTTATTGGTAATTGCGGAAATGCTTTTCCAGCATAAGCAATAATACCAACTCTATCGCTTCCTAAATTATTAACGATTTGAGTTACCAGTTGTTTTGATTTTTCTAAACGATTAGGAGCGACATCTTCTGCAAGCATGCTTTTTGAAACATCGACAGCAAATACAATATCTACGCCTTCGCGTTTTACCGTCTCTAATTTTGTTCCTATTTTAGGATTTACTAATGCAAAACTTAAACTACCAAATGCTAAACATAAAACGAATAACTTTAAAGCCGATTTAAATAATGATTTATTTGGACTTAGTCGTTTTAATAGTTGTTGATTCGCAAATTTGTTTTGTGCTCGCCTTCTCCAAAATTGTAAAATTACAAATAGGAATACTAACCCAGGAATTATGAGTAGCGTCCAAAACCATATTTTTTCTTCTAATTGAAACATTTTATCAGTAATTAGTCATTAGGTTTTAGTCATTAAAGCTTACTCTAACGGCTAATCTCTAATTCTCATTTAATCTTCTTTTTCTATATTAACTATTAACTCTTTTAGTCTTGTTTTTGTTTCTTCTGAAACTTTATTATCCTCAGACCATGTATGACAATGGCCTTTGTATTCCATTCCTAAATAATTAGCACTTTCAACAAATGGCATTGTAAAACCATCAAATGTTTTATCGTAATCACTACAGCTTATTACCGCCATATTCATTCCTCTTAGCTTCCTACCAATGTCTTTCTCTTTCATTAAAAAATCTGATATTCGATCTAAAAACACCTTTAACAAACCACTCATTGTATACCAATAAATTGGAGTTGCAAATACTATGGTTTTATAATTGGCGACAATGTCTTTAAAAACCGCATTAAAATCATCGTCACTATTTTTAAAATCGTAGTCGAAATGATTAATGTTTTTGGTATTTAAATCTAAAATATCAAAATTTGTGTTCTCTTGAAAAAAAGTAACAATCTTACTTGTATTCCCTTCACTTCTTGCACTTGCTTGTATGATGATTCCTTTTTTCAATTTACAATATGTTAATTATGGTTTGTTTAGGTTCTCTAGCTCTTATACTAATCTTCTCGTATTTCCAATCTGATCCTTTTTTATTAGCAAAAATATCTAACATTCCTTTTCCTTCAGAACCTTTTACTCTCACTTTTGTAACAACTGAATTCCCCTCATTAGAATATTTTACAGAACCTTCTAAAATTGTCATTTTGTCCATAGGTTTTAACTCCCCCAATAATTCTTTTACTTCTTCATTTTCCTTTGCTAGCTTAAATGCATTTTCATAAAGTAAAACATCTGTATACGCTTTTGCTATCTGTGCTGTATCTTCTCCAATTCTTGACGAACTTAAAGCGACAACTATTGCAGCAATTAATACTGTTAATGGCACAAGCCATTTCCAATTTCGCTGCCACCAGCTTTTATGTTTTATTAGCTCGTTCATTTTTTTCTACTAAATACTTAATATTCAGCAATTAATTTTCAACAAATCATTACTTGCAAGTATCAAATTAATAACATTTTTTATATTCAAAAAGAATAGGAGTCATTAATTGGATATTCTCACTTTTTTTATTGATTTTTCTCATTCCTAGCAAGAATTCAAGTTTTTGTTCTTGAGTTAAATTTTTAAGAGAAAAATAAGTGCTATTTTCTCCCTCTTTTCCTCTAATTATTTTACATGTAGGAGTTATTTTCTTGTCAAATTTTTTCTCGTATGCGGTAATTACATCATTAACTTGATCTATATCATCTCTCCTTTTATCTCTAGGACAACAAGTTGAACCATAAGACCAGTTGTAATAAGAGATTTTAGTATTCTCTATAGTATTATAATCTAAAAAATTAATTTTAGGAAGATTTTCGAATTTAATAATACTATCTACTGTAACTATATTATTTTCAGTTTTGCTAATTTCATAATATATGTCAGAGGCACTAGGTTCTATACACAAACCTTCCCTTGTTGCTTCTTGTTCTATTTTATCATAATAATCCCAGTTTGGCGTAATTACAGTTATTTTATTATCCTTAGTATAAGCAAGGTTTTTTTTAACCCTATTAATTAAATCACTAGTATTCAAAACCCTAGAATCATTAAGTATTACATCTGAAACAAATTTATATTTTTGAAATAACTGTTTTTGAATTAGAGGAATATTCAATAATAAATTATTCTCCTTAATTGTAATATTATTATCATCTATCCTAATCACATTAGAAAGAATGTTATCTTTTATAACTTGCGAATTAACCTTCGAGACTGATAATAGAATTATTAAAATTGATATTTTAAAGATTTGTTTTGACATTCACTTCTTTTTTCAAAAATTTCATAAGATAAGACTAATCTCACTTAAATTTTTTAATATAACTTCTCTGTTTCACCAACCTAATATGTTTTTACACAATTAAATCTTCTACTTAATTATCTTCGTGAGGGTAAAAACTACGTTCTAAAATCTCTCCAGTTACACCATCTACTTTTATGACTTCTCTTCTTCCAAATTCTTTCCTGTATGTAATAAACCAATCTGTACCTTCACTATCATTTCTTCTTGCAATAGAAGTATTCTTATCAAACAAATTAATAGTATCTTTTTCTTTTTTGATTAGCTCAAGTAATTGTTCAAAAGTGAACTTAAAAGGTTTGTCATAGTCTATTTCTTCAGATAGACTACTATTAGAATTATATTTTTTCCAAATTCCTTTTTGGAACTTCCCTCCTTGTTTAAACCTCTCTCCTTTTAGTTTTAAAACACCATTATTATGATATTCCTTATAAACATAAAATAACTCCGGATCCTTCGGAGTTTCATATTCGATATAAATTAAAGATTCTCCATCACCTGCTTGCATCTGTTCTATTTTTTTTCCACTTTCCAATAAGAAACTATATTCATTATTAACTTTATTTTTATTGAAAGTTTCTATGTCAAATTTTTCAGTAGTCATTTCGCTTTGATTTTTTATCTTTTGCTTACTCTCTTCTTGTCCATTACAAGAAAAAAGAATAAGTATTAAGGTAATTATAGGTATAATTTTCATCGATTTATTCTTTTTTTACATTAGGATTTGCCCACATAGTACTCCATTGCCATAGCCAAGTGCTAATTCTATTAATACTAACTTGATGTGAATAATCCATAATATTATCCGTTTTATTTTTCACCAAAGTAAAATCACCTTTATTACTAAAACTGTGATGTAACCCCATTGCATGTAAAGTTTCATGAGTCGTTGTAGATGTATTGTGTGTATTATACAATACAACTGCCTTAGAATTAATGCTTTCCGCAGCACCATTATAACCTTGATAATATCTCGTTGCCGATGATCTATTGATTTTTACTTCTCCACCCGCTTCTCCAAAAAGAAATACTTTAAAAGAATCATTATAACCAGTATGTACTCTATCAAACTCTGTTCTTAAGTGGGCATGAATACCCGATATATCGTTAACAGTGATCACTCCATTAAAATTAAGTTTATAAGTACTATTTAAAATTGGATCTGCTGTTAAATCTAATTCTTTTTCGATAATATTTGGTTTTATTAAGGCTTGATTTAAATATTTTTCTAAAAATCTTTTTTCATTTGTAGTACTACCAGTAGTTACTCCATTTCCTATATTAATTTTAACTTTAACAAATACAATATCTGCTTTATAACGATTTGCTTTATCATTAGGCATGACTTTTAGTTTTCCAGCAAATTTCCCATCGGCTTCTACTTCTATAAATTTATCTGCACCAAACTCTTTAATACATTCTATCGTTAAATCGTCTGCCAATTCTTTTTTTCCAACTGTTTTATGAGACACTTCAGTTTTATCGAGTTTAAAATAAGTATTGTCGTACTTGTATTCAATTTTCTTAGCATCAGAACCCTCAATTTCTACCTTTAATGTTAATGTTGCCTTTTTATTGGGTAATAAGACTAAAACCGGAACAACATATTTATCATTAGCTTTTATAGGATGTTTCGGCATTTCAAACTTTTTGCCCAGTTTTGTATACTCTGCATTATCTTTTTTAAACGTATTCGTTAGTATTTTTTTTCCAGATGAATCGAGAACAAAATTACCTAGCGCATCTTTTTTATATTCGTATTTACCAATAAAATCTTTATAAAAAACATCTCCTTTTTTACCTGTATCACCCATTCGCAACCAATCAAAACCATAGTCCCCCTTATAACTGTTACCTGTTCGAAAGTTAACTAACACTTTAGATGTAGGAACTATCTGCAAAGCCTCACTCTTCTTCTGATAACCATTATGATCAATTTTAGCAATAAGCTTATCAATATCGGCAGTTTTAAAAGTTTCCCACTGTTCTTTTATTTCTAAAGCAGTAAGTTCTACCATACCATCTTCTGTAACGGCTTCTTCAAAAACGAGTTCAGTTTCTCCGTTTTCAAATTCGCTACCATCTTCTTTTGTAATGGTAATTTTTACGCTAGTCGTTTCTGGATTATCAATTTGTGCTGTTAAAGCGATCTTTTCTGCATAAGTAGTCTCTTGAATGGTTTCTTTGGTTTCTGGGTTTATCCAGTCTATAGAAAGTATATTTGGTGTTGGATCTTCAGTTGTAGTAGCGGCTACAACTTTAACATCGGGATCGGTGATTTTCCAATAGTGTTTAAAAATGGTTTCTCCATCTTGAACCATAGATGCTGGGGAGAGCTTAATATAAGTTTTCATAGGGTCGCTATTTACCCCATTAAAATTATTTCTATGCTCTAAAACATAAACGTCTCTAAGCTCAATAACTTTGCTTTTTGTATCTAGTTTTGCAGGTGAAATTATAATTTTTATGCAATCTATCATCTCACCACTCGCCATTTTATCAAAAAACACATCGTCTTTTTGAGTCTCGTAAGTTAATCCCCAAATTCCTCCTGTTGGTTTCGATGATGGGTAACCATTCGTATTCGCTTTTTGGTGAAATGATAAATTAAACCAAAGTACGTTTAAGGTTGAATCGTCTATATGTAATTTGGTATTGATACCCATTGTAATTTCTTTTGCAACTTATTTATTAATCCTTTCATCTTCTCACTTCGGCTAAGCTCAGTGATCACACTATACTATTACGCTCAATGTCCAATTTAAACAAAACTTCTAAAAACAGTATATCTTAACAATAATTCTAATAGCAGTAAAATCCCTGCAATCCATACAAACCATCTAAATTTCTCTTCGTACGTGGTGTACTTAATTTCTTCTACTTCTGTTTTTTCTAATTTGTTTATTTCGTCATAAATAGCTTCAAGTTTCTTATTGTTTGTTGCTCTAAAATACTTACCTCCTGTGACTTGTGCAATTTCTTTTAGCAAAACTTCATCTATTTCTACAGGTGTTCTTGCATATTGAAAACTCCCGTTTGGTTTAATAGCTACTGGCGATAATGCCATTCCATTAGTTCCTAAGCCTATGGTGTAGGTTTTAATTCCAAACTCTACGGCCAACTCACTAGCAATTTTAGGGTTTATTGCTCCAGAATTATTTACCCCATCTGTTAATAGAATAATAACTTTACTTTTAGCTCTACTATCTTTTAAACGATTAACAGAAGTCGCCAAGCCCATTCCTATAGCAGTACCGCCTTCTATAATCGTATTATATCGTATTTCTTTTAGTGATCGTAAAACAATGTTTTTATCACTTGTAATTGGCGTTTTAGTATAACTCTCTCCTGCATATTCTACTAAACCAATACGATCATTCGGACGCCCTTTAATAAACGCTGATGCCACTTTTTTTAAGGCCTCTAAGCGATTAGGTTTTAAATCTTTTGCGAGCATACTCGCCGAAACATCAATGGCTATTACAATATCTATTCCTCGTGTTGATTTTGTTTTTGAAGAAACATCGCTAGTTCGAGGTCTCGCCATTGCAACAATTAAAAACGCTAAGGCTAACAAACGTAATGCAAATAACAAATGACGTAATTTAGGTAGCCACGAATTAGTTATTTTAAACCCTTTTAAAGTTGATATTTTTAACTCGGCTGTTTGCTGGTTGTATTTAAACACGTACCATAACATAGCCAATGGAAGCAATAACAGCAACCAAAAAAACTCTTTGTTATAAAATTCTACGCCTTCAAACATTATTCTTCGGTTTTTTGTTCTTTTAATTCAATTGAGTTTAATACACGATCATGTATTTTTTTCAAATAGTCTTCATTCCCTAAATAGGCCATTGAAATCGCATGGGTAACGATTACGTCTTCAGAAGCTGTAAATACTAATAATGTAAATTTCCCAGGCACATACTTATCTGATCCTTCTTTTAAAGCGTATTCATAACTACCTGATACTTTAAGCCCTTCCGCTCCATTTGGAGTGACAAATTTTTCATTATTAGAAATAATATTTCTATAGCCTTTTGCTTCAAACTGTTTTAATGTTTTATCTATTAATTTAGATGCTATCATTGCTACTTGCTCATCTCCATTATTTGCTTCTGCTTCCTGTTTCTTTTCTTGCTTATAAACCATGGTGCTCAATACTATTTCTAGTTCATTATCATGTTTATAATGAAAACTAGAAGCACTCGCTTTGTCTTTTATCTCATCTGGCAATGACACTTCCTGTCGTTCTAAAACCTCTGGTGTCTCTATATTTACCTTAGGAAACCCATAAGCACTTTGTACCCATTCTCCTTCTAAGAGTTTTTTTGTTTGCTTACCAGTAATTGTATCTTTAACATTGGTAAAACCATGCTTTGCAATAATACCTCCACCTATCATTAACAGAAGAAGAAAACCAATGACAGAGGTTAATACTATTTTCTCTAATCGTCGTTTGCGCTTTTCTTCTTGTTCATACTCTTTTATTAATAGTTTTTCTTCTTCAGTTGGTTCTGGCAAGGCTTCTTTTACAAGATCTAACTCTAAATCAATAGTTTGCCTATCCATTTTTGCTAACTCTATATCTGGAGCAGACTTTGCGAATTTTACTAAATCGGCACGTTGCAGAATATTTTTTATCTTAAGAATATCATCTTCTTTCAAATCGATTTGATTCCCATCTTTTAACAACATTAAACGAGAAATTAACTCCTCAGTTGTACTTTCTAAAGCATGGTCATATACTTTTTCATCTAAATATTTACGAATAATAAAAGTAAGATCTGAGTAGTACTCCTTTAACTCTTCTTTTTGTAAATACCCGCTTTCATCAAGTTTTTTTAAAGCTAATTTTGCGCGATCATATGGTGGTAATAAGGCAATTTCTTCTTCTTCAGTTAATGGTTTTTTTCGCCAAATAAACCACCAAAGTAAAAATCCAATAATTGTAAAAACTAATAGTGTTAACAATAAATATTTCCACCAGCTACCTCCAGATTTATTGACTTCTATTATTGGCTTAATACCATATAACCCTTGTTTTGTAGTATCTACTAAAACATTATTAACTTCAATAGTTAAAGAATCTGTTAAAAACTCTTTAGTTCCAACAATTACCTTTTGTTTTGGTATGGCATAACGTCCAGAATCAAATTGTGTTAGCCCATACTTTTTAATAAGATTGTACTTCGCATTACGTTTTGTTGTATCTATTTTATAAGATTCTATAACTTCTAAAGGCATAAATGTTTGGCCTTCTGGAAAAACAACAACATTTACCGTATCTGTCTCTACTTCAATTTTATACGTAATTTCTTGACCAATTTTTATTGATGTAGAATCTACAGAAGTCTTTACTTGACTGAATGAGAATAGAGAAAAAAGAGCAAAAAATAAAGAGAACAGACGCGTTCTATTCTTCCTAACTTCAATATTTATAAATCTAAAATCTTTAATCATAAATCGTTAATTCTTATCCTCTTCTTTTAAAATAACCCAATAACTTTTTCACATAGCTTTCGTCTACTCTACAGTCTATAGTTCCTGCTCCAGATTTCGCAAAACTGTCTTTATAATAACTTACTTTCTCTTTATAATAGTTGCTATAACTATGACGCACTTTTTTAGACCCTGTATTTACAAGCATTAATTCTCCTGTTTCTTCATCTTGCATTTGTACCATTCCTAAATTAGGAATACTTTCTTCATGCTTATCATAGACTCTAATACCTGTTACGTCATGTTTATTTGCCGAAATTTTTAGCGTTTGTTTATAATCATCGGCAATAAAATCAGACAGCACAAAAACAATCGCTTTTTTCTTCATTACATTTCTAAGAAACTTGAACGCTTCAGCTAAATTGGTATGCTTACTTTTAGGTTTAAATTCTATTAATTCGCGAATAATTCTCAAGACGTGTGAGCGTCCTTTTTTAGGTGGAATAAATAACTCGATATTATCTGAGAATAAAATAAGTCCGATCTTATCATTATTTTGTGTTGCCGAAAATGCTAAAGTTGCAGCAATCTCTGTAACTACTTCATTTTTGAATTGTTGTTCCGTTCCAAAAAATTCCGAACCAGAAACATCTACCATCAACATCATGGTAAGCTCTCGTTCTTCCTCAAAAACTTTTACATAAGGCTCATTATATCGTGCAGTAACATTCCAATCGATACTTCTTACGTCGTCTCCAAATTGATATTGCCTTACTTCAGAAAAAGTCATACCACGACCTTTGAAAGTCGAATGGTATTCGCCTCCAAAAATATGATCAGACAAACGGCGTGTCTTAATCTCAATTTTTCGAACTTTTTTTAGTAATTCTTTAGTATCCATTTCTTAATTTACGATTGGAGATTTTTGATTTGCGATTTTATTAATTAAAAACCATAAATCGTAATTCGTTATTCTAAAATCAGAAATTCTACGGTACTTCAATTTCGTTAACAATCTTATTAATAATATCTTCAGAAGTAACGTTCTCTGCTTCGGCTTCGTAGGTAATCCCAATTCTATGGCGTAAAACATCATATACTACAGCTCTAACATCTTCAGGAATAACATAACCACGTCGTTTAATAAACGCATAACATTTTGCAGCGGTTGCTAAATTTATACTTCCACGAGGCGAAGCTCCAAAAGAAATTAATGGTTTTAAGTTTTCAAGCTTATACTTTTCTGGATAACGTGTTGCGAAAATAATATCTAAAATATATTTTTCAATTTTCTCATCCATATAAACTTCTCGAACAGCTTCTTGCGCCCGTAATATTTGAGCTACAGAAACTACTGGGTTTATAGTCTCATAAGAACCTTTAAGATTCGCACGCATTATTAACTGCTCTTCGTCTTGCTTTGGATAATCTATAACCGTTTTTAGCATAAAACGATCTATCTGCGCTTCTGGCAAAGGATAAGTTCCTTCTTGTTCTACAGGATTTTGTGTTGCCATTACCAAGAAAGGCTTATCTAAGATAAAAGTTTCATCTCCAATAGTAACCTGCTTTTCTTGCATGGCTTCTAATAAAGCAGATTGCACTTTTGCTGGTGCTCTATTAATTTCATCGGCTAAGACGAAATTGGCGAAAATTGGTCCTTTTTTTATTGAAAAATCATTAATTTTCATATTATAGATCATCGTTCCAACAACATCTGCAGGTAATAAATCTGGTGTAAATTGAATACGACTAAAACTACCATCTATAGCCTTAGATAAGGAATTAATAGCCAGTGTTTTTGCTAAACCAGGAACACCTTCAAGTAAAATATGCCCTTGACCAAGTAATCCTATAAGTAAACGTTCGATCATATGTTTCTGACCAACAATTACTTTGTTCATTTCACGCGTTAGCAAATCGACAAAAGCACTCTCTTTTTCTATCTTTTCATTTATTGATTTTATATCAATAGTTGCTGTTTCTTCCATCTTTATTATTGATTTTTTAAGGGTCGAATATAGTATCGGAAATTAAGAATTGCAAATTGTTGATTTTTTTAATGATATGCTGTTAATAATTGGTTAAAAAATCAAGTGTTTAAGGCCTTTAATCATTATTTCTTTTCTATTTTTAAGCAACTAATTAATTATAATGATATTAAGTAATTATTCTAGAATTATCTCAGGTGTTATGACCTACGGGAAATGGGGAAAACAATTTAACAAAACAGAAATTGCAAACCTTATAAATCATTGTGTAGAAATTGGCATCACAACCTTTGATCATGCTGATATTTATGGAGACTATACTACAGAAATAGATTATGGAAATGCTTTTACTGAAAGCGGTATAAGTAGAGAAAAAATTCAACTCATTTCAAAATGTGGCATTCAATACCTTTGCGAAAAACGACCTCAAAATAAAGTAAAACACTATAATTATCATAAAGATTATATCATTTCTTCAGCTGAAAATGCTTTAAAAAACCTAAAAACTGACTATCTAGATTTATTTTTACTGCATAGACCTAGCCCTTTAATGCACCCAGAAACAATTTCAGAAGCCATTTCATCTTTAAGACAACAAGGAAAAATTAAAGCTTTTGGTGTGTCTAATTTTTCGCCTTCGCAAACCGATTTAATTAGACAATACACCACTGTTTCTGTAAATCAAATTGAATTCTCATTAACTAACAACGCCCCTATGAATAATGGTGTTTTAGATCATATGCAAATACATAAAATCACACCTATGGCTTGGTCTCCTTTAGGTTTTGTTTTTAAAGAAGATAATGAACAAACTAGACGCATACATAAACAATTAGGTGATTTAAAAGAAAAATATAACGCCACAGAAGATCAATTACTTTTAACCTGGATTTTAAAACACCCTGCAAACATTTACCCAGTGGTAGGAACAACTAATAAAACCAGATTAACCAATGCTATAAAAGCCATAAATATTGATTTAGAACTTCAAGATTGGTTCTTAATATTAGTTGCAAGCCAAGGACATAAAGTACCGTAAAATTCCTGAGCAGGCAGAAATCTTATAAAGTGAAAGAAAAAGCTTGCTACCCCAATAATAACAAAAAATAAAATTTAATATAAATTAAAAAGATTCCCGCCTTCGCGGGAAATGATTATGAAAAAAATAGCATTAATTACTGGAGCAACTAGCGGTATTGGAAGAGCCACAGCTCACGAATTCGCAAAACAAGGTATTAATTTAATACTTTGCGGTAGGCGACAAGAAAGACTAGACACTATTAAAGACGCACTTAATAAACTAACTGAAGTTCACACATTAAATTTTGATGTAAGAGATAAAAAAGCAGTATTTAAAGCGATTGAATCCCTTCCTGAAAACTTCAAAAATATTGATATATTAATAAATAATGCAGGAAATGCTCATGGTTTAGATCCCATACAAGATGGAAATACAAACGATTGGGATGCCATGATGGATATTAATGTAAAAGGGCTTCTTTATGTAAGTAAAGCCATTATTCCACAAATGACAAAGAGACAATCTGGGCATGTCATTAATATAGGTTCATCTGCGGGCAAAGAGGTGTATCCTAAAGGCAATGTGTATTGTGCCAGTAAGCATGCTGTTCTTGCCATTACTGAGGGTATGCGTATTGATCTTAATCCTTTCGGAATAAAGGTAAGTGCTATAAACCCTGGATTAGTAGAAACCGAATTCTCCCAAGTGCGTTTTAAAGGAGAAACATTAGCAGATAATGTCTATAAAGGTTACAAAGCGCTACAACCTCATGATGTTGCCGAAGTTATTTATTTTGCGGTCTCTCGACCTGCACATGTTAATATTGCTGATGTTTTAATGTTTTGTACCGCGCAAGCTAGTTCTACAATAGTAAAGAAAGAAATATAATTGATGAAAAAACGATCTCTAATTACTTCTATTATTTTATTGTCAAGTATTGTTATTTTCCTTTCATGTATGAATCATGATAGTGAAATTAAAGATCCTAGATTTATAAGTTATACTATAAATTCTAAAAAGCAGAGCTTAAGATTTTACTGGAGAGATAGTATTAATTTAAATTATTCGAATTTCAAAAACTTAAAAATTAAACTTCAAAAACAAAATAAACGATTAGTTTTTGCAACAAATGGAGGGATGTTTAATAAAAACTTCTCCCCTCAGGGGTTGTATATAGAAAATAGAATCATACGTTCTTCATTAGATACTATTAACAACGGTTATGGTAATTTTTACTTACAACCTAATGGTGTTTTTTATTTAAATACAGACAAAGAGCCAACGATTTGCACATCAGCTAGTTTTAGAATGAATGAGAATATAGAATATGCAACCCAATCAGGTCCTATGTTAGTTATCAACAATGAAATTCATTCAAAATTTAATGAAGGATCTACTAACTTAAATATTAGAAATGGCGTGGGTGTTTTACCTAATGGAAATCTAATTTTTGTTATGTCTAAGGAGAAAATTAATTTTTATGATTTCGCTTTATTCTTCAAAAAGAACGGCTGTAAAAATGCTTTATATTTAGATGGTTTTGTTTCTAAAACTTATTTACCATCAAAACAATGGGAGCAATTAAATGGTGAATTTGGAGTAATAATTGCAGAAACAAAAGAGGAAATTTAAACTAAAATAGATGAGATCCCCGCCTCCGCGGGGAATAAATATGATAAACAAACGCCTTCTTATAAAAAACCTTTTAGCTCATAATGATGAGAATAGTTTTTATGATAAAAAGCTAAGGATTGATATTGGTCAAAAAGAAGGCAAAGCAAAATTTTTAAAACACATTTGCGCCTTATCAAACTCTAACCCAAAAAACAATTCTTTTATTGTTATTGGTGTTGAAGATGAAGATAACACTATTGTTGGCGTCGATTTTTTTGATGATAGTAAAATTCAAAACCTCATCAATGCTTATTTCACAAATCCTCCCATAGTTCAATATGAAAATATTCCTTTCCCACATTTACCAGATAATAAAGTTGTTGGGCTAGTAACGATTAGAGCTAGTAAAGGTTTAACTTCATTAAGAAAAAACATATGGAAATATTATGGTGGTTCCGTTTTTTTTAGAGATGGAAGCATAAGCATGCCTAAAGTATTTGATATTGAAATTAAAGATGTTAATTCTAAAATTGTTCATGCCATTGAAAGTCATGCACAAAACAATATAGAATACACCTTAGATGGCGTTTTCGATTTTATGACCAATAGAAAAGACTACAACCCGCAGTATAAAGTATTTAAAGAATATTTTGTGGTGTGTTGGGCTGGCCAAGAAAAAAAAGTTGATGGCGAGACCTTTTATTCACGGGTAGATATTGAACTCATAAATGAGCAAGTTCGTTTATTCTTTTCAATATTTGATGAAGTTTCGATATCTATTGATAATAATAGCTTTAAAATTATAGAGTATGTTTCCTTAGGGCTTCAAGACTCGTTCAATTATTACCCCTTAGAAGAAACAATTATTAACTTTCAAGACAATGTGAGTTACACTATAGATTCTAAATTAATTTTTGAAGCACCTCAATTTGACAAAAAGGTATTGCACCATATCTACAATAATAATAACTCTATTTTAGAAAAGTTAAGAAAGAATATTCAATTATCTCAAAACGAAGAAAAAGACTTACAAAATCTACCCGCAACTTATTTATTATGTTACCTTAATTTATTTCATGAAGCTATAGATAAATTACATGAAACTAAGCCTTTTTTAAAAAATAACTACCCAATTGTTTATTATCAATACAAAGAATCTGTAAGAATTTTACGTAAAATAAAGTATAGTTAACGCTACAATAAATTGTACTTTCCAACTATACAATAAAACATACCAACTATACATTATAGCTGTAAATAAGTTCTAATTTTAAGCATCTTTGTATTGCTATTAATCAATCTTATAAACCTTGTTTTTCTCGATGAATTTCGGCGCAAAAACAAGGTTTTGTTTTTTATCCCTTATTGTTTTAAATAAAAAAACCGTTTTTTTCAAAACGGTTTTTGCTTTTTACTATATCAAAGAAATTCTATTTTCCTCCATCTAAAGCATCTTGCCAAGTTTTTAATTCTTGCCATTTTCCTTCACTAGCCAGTTTAGATTGTTCTGGCCAAGTTCCTGGTTTATGTATCTCATAACGTTTTCCTCCGCTATTTAAGACTTCTTGGCATTTTTCTACACTTGTGCTTCCTAATGCTGCCCATGTTTTAATATCAAAGTTGTGGAATAATTGTTCAATTTTTGGACCTATTCCTTCAACTACTTTAAGATCGTCTTGTTTTATTGTTTTACCAAAAGCAGCTTTAGCAGCAGCAGCATCAAAAGTAACTCCTGTTGCAACTGGCGCTGACGGCGCAGCAAAGGATGAGGCGATTCCTGTAGATGCTGAAGCACTACTTGCCGCATTTTTAGCATTTAGTAAATCGGCTTCAAGTCTTCTTCTAGCTGATTTACAATCTTCTAAATCTGACTCTAATTTTGTTCTACCAGATTTGCAAGCTTCAAGATCTTCTTCTAATTTTGAAATTCTATTCTTGTAAACATCTTCATCTACTTCTACGGTCTTAGATCCTCCTAAAAGTCTTCCTAGTAAATAACCTAAGATTGCACAGATTAGACCTACTGCTATTGGTATTAACCAGCAAAGAATATTTATAGCTAATAATAAATTCATAATTTTATGTTTTTTTGTTATCTGTTTAGTTAATCGTTACAACTACTCTTCTGTTTTTTGCACGTCCATCCTCAGTTGCATTATCTGCAATTGGTTGATCTGGTCCTTTAGAAGATGTTCTTATTTTATTCGAATTAATTCCATTTTTCGCCAAATAACTTTTAGCAAATTCAGCTCTCTTTTTACCTAACCTGATGTTCCCTGCACGGCCAGAAGTATTATCTGTATGCCCAACAACATTGGTCATTGCATTATCTGCTTTGTCCATGTATCGCGAAATTTTAGAAACTTTATCTCGTTGATCTGCTGTAAGGTTAATCGTTGCTTGCGCCGTATCAAAATACAGTATTAATGGGTTTGCTTGTATTTCAGCTCTTAAAGTGGCTAAATCATCACCTGAATTAGCTCCAGCTTCCATGCTATACTTTATTGGCCCATAATTAATATTATCAGCATCAGGAACTAAATCATCATTTAGTTCGCCATAAGTATTCATTATTTTGGAAGAAACTCCTTTAGAAACAAAATAGTTTTTAATAGCATTAGCTCTAGCTATTCCTAAATTTGGAAATGCAGAATTATTTGTTTCACTACTTCTGTAATAACCTGTAATATTAACAGATTTATTAGGATTCTCTTTTATGTATGTAGACAAATTAGCTACTTCTTCATCTAATCGCTCGGTGACAGGCTCTAAAATCGTATAACCAGACGTTTTAAAATTAAAATTGTCATTTGCGTTAAAAGCCGAACTGCTAGAAGAGTCAACAATTGAAAAGGCATTTCTTGTGGTGGATTTCACCTCTGGTTCTGCTACTACTTTCTCAACCTCTACATCTTTTTCGTTACCAACTATGCCATGATCATGGTTACAACATAGAAAATAATAAAGAATAGTTCCGAGAATAATAGTAAGCAAAATCCCAAATAGATAACCGGTTTTTTTGCTCATTATAGTTTTTGTTTAGTGTTAATATCCTCAAGTTATTAAATTTTGTAAGAAGCGTTAACACTTTCTGTGAGAAAATAGAATAACTTTTATAAAAATCGACGAAAATCATATTTCATCGATTAAAAGATATGTAAAATTTGTGACAAAAAACAAAAAAACAAAAAAAAACCACAGCGAATGCTGTGGCTCATTGATAACAAACAAGTTACTTCTTTAAAGGTCAAACTTTATGCCTTGAGCTAAAGGTAAATTAGTTGTATAATTAATCGTGTTTGTTTGTCGTCTCATATATACTTTCCAGGCATCAGATCCAGATTCGCGTCCACCACCTGTATCTTTTTCCCCGCCAAATGCACCTCCGATTTCTGCACCTGATGTTCCAATATTTACATTTGCTATTCCACAATCTGATCCTGCAACAGAAAGAAAACGTTCTGCTTCTCTTAAATTGTTAGTCATAATAGCAGAAGACAATCCTTGCGCTACTGCATTTTGAATCGCTATAGCGTTTTCAACATCTCCAGAATATTTTAGTAAATACAATACTGGTGCAAAAGTTTCATGCTGTACAATTTCAAATTCTGGTTTTGCTTCTGCAATTGCAGGTTTTACATAACAACCACTTTCATAACCTTCTCCTGAAAGGACACCTCCTTCAACTATAATGTTACCGCCTTCAGCAACGACTCTTTCTAAAGCTGAATTATACATCTTAACCGCATCTTTATCTATTAATGGGCCTACATGATTATTTTCATCTAAAGGATTACCAATACGTAATTGCCCGTAAGCTTTTACTATGGCATCTTTTACTTTATCATACATACTGTCGTGAATAATTAATCGTCTTGTAGATGTACAACGTTGTCCTGCGGTACCAACAGCTCCAAATACAGCGCCAATTACGGTCATTTTAATATCTGCATCTGGTGTCACAATGATCGCATTATTTCCTCCTAATTCTAATAATGAATTCCCTAAACGCTTTGCCACTTCTTGAGCTACAATTCTCCCCATTCTGGTAGATCCAGTTGCAGAAACTAAAGGGACTCTAGCGTCTTTAGTCATCATTTCTCCTACTTTATAATCGCCATTAATAAGATTACAAATTCCTTCTGGCAAACCATTGGCTTTAAAAACCTCAGCAGCTATGTTTTGACAAGCCACACCACAAATCGGTGCTTTTTCACTAGGTTTCCAAACACAAACATCACCACAAATCCAGGCTAATGCTGTATTCCATGCCCAAACGGCTACAGGAAAATTAAATGCCGAAATAATACCAACCACTCCAAGTGGGTGATATTGTTCGTACATTCTATGTCCGGGACGTTCAGAATGCATGGTTAAACCATGGAGTTGTCTAGATAATCCCACAGCAAAATCGCAGATATCTATCATCTCTTGAACTTCTCCTAAACCTTCTTGATAAGATTTACCCATTTCGTAAGACACTAATTTACCTAATGCTTCTTTCTTCTCTCTTAACTTATCTCCAAACTGCCTAACAATTTCACCACGTAACGGTGCTGGTTTTGTTCTCCATGTTTTAAATGCTGAAGTTGCCACCGTCATTACCTTATCATAATCGGCTTGCGTTGTTGCTTTTACTTTTCCTATTAACTGCCCATCTACAGGAGAGTAAGACTCTATAATGTCTCCATTAGAAAAATGATTAGAACCTGTAGAAGTTCCTTCATTTATAGCTTTAATTCCTAACTCCTTAAGGGCTTCTTTTATTCCAAAATCGGATAATACTTCTGCCATATGTATTCTTTTTTAAATTTGATTATTGAAGGACAAGATACTAATTATATGTCTTGTTTTTGTAGTAATTCTATCGTTTCGTATATAAAATCGAAGCGTGTAAAAGATACTCCTTTTTGAGTTTAACACATAGCTAATTTTTATATTTTGATTTATTTTTTCTATCCTTAAAGCCAAATTAAAAACTTGCCGGTTTTTGAAAATAGAAGCGAACTTTTCGATTAAGCACTAATTAACTATGTTTTAAACCATGTTCTACCCTGTCTTTGCTTGTCAGAAATGTTAATAACAAATAATAATTGTTAATAAAATTGCTTGTTATTATATTTATGTCATATATTTGTATCGAGTTCATCCTGCCGTTCGGAGGAAGGAAATCGAGAAACGCAAGCCTAGACGCTCTGCGTTTTTTGCTTTTATAGAATATTATCTAATTTTCGTTTATACTTTTTAACAAACTTATTTCTTTTAGCATCTTTCCCTCGCACATAATATGCAGAAAGTAAATAATATTCATTTTTTTTGCGAAGTGGTTCTAAAACAATTACATACTTTTCCGTAATATCATATATGTAAGTTCTAAATCCATCAGGTTCTTTTATTGAATAAATTAAAACATTATCCTTTTTTAATTCTTTTATGTGATATTTAATCCAATGTAGTCTTTGAGACCTGTGAATATCATATTCTCTTTTCCTTGTTTTTTTATCAACAATAACTGTTGTCAAATGCCAAAATAAAGTATCTAATTTAATTATGCCATCTGTTGGAGTTGGAGTAATCTGTTTTGATTTAAATTTAAAATTCTTGCTATCATCACTGATATCTCTATCAAAAACACCTTTTAAAGATTTAGTACTTTGTTGAGGAGACATCCCTGATATATCCAATAAATCGTTATATTTTTTTAGTTGATTAAATGGCATATTATTTCAATTCTATAAAAAATAAGTTTAATTTTTTATCAGCATATTGTGAATTGCAATCTAAACCATTTGGAGCGTACTGTTCTATTCTTTCTATTATTTGTCTTTTAGCTATTACTTTCTTTTCTGTATTATTCAGGTTGTAAGATAAAGCCCCCATAATAAAATCAGAAATTTGCATTAAAATACTTTCGTGAGAACGAATGTTTTGAATATTTCTGAATACCCCGAATTTTGTATTTAAAATTTCTTTCAGTTTATTAACTTTATATGCACTAAGAGTATCTTTAATATCAAGATAAACATTGTAATTAAAAGAACTATTTTTATTGTGATTTAATAGCTGATAATACATTTTATAATAAAAATCATCATAATCTTGATTAAAAACTGAGTTGTTGATTTTAGATTTATCTATTATAACAGCTCTAAACATAATATCAGTGTCAAAAAAATAGTCAACTAAATCTTTATAAAATAATAGTTGAGAGTTAGAAACATTTGACCATTTTATTTCACCATAATAATTATGTTTTTCTTTTAATTGTTTTATTCGTGCTGTATGCCTTTTTACTTGATTATAAGCAGAACTAACACAACCTAAAAGCATAAACTTTTTATGGTCATTTTCTATATGACAGCTTTCATCACAATATATATTAAAGGTTTTACTCATTATTCTTTATTAAGAACAGCTAATTTAGTTAATATATTAAGAAATTAAGTTAAAGGCTTATTTAGCTTGTGTACAACTAATAAATCATACCCAAAAAACGAATACTCATCCTAATTAAACGAATACTACTTTTTGTTTACCGAATTGTAAATGGGCTCTAGTTATCTTACTATATTTATATAGTTTTACTTTAAACTCAATAAAAAATAAACCCATGAAATTTAAATCCCTTTTCACTTTGCTCTTTTGCCTCTCAATTCTTTTCTCTTGTAAAAAGACCCAGACAGAAACCGATAACCTTTTTAAGTTTAGAGATTACGTAAGTTATACAACTTCAGGACGTATCTCGGTAACGAAAGAAATTCAGATTAACTTATCTAAAGCAATAGAACCTTGGGAAATTGGTCAAGATATTCCCAAATCACTTTTTAGTATAAAACCTCATGTAGAAGGGAAATTGGTTGCTAAAAACAAACATACAATTACTTTTATACCTGATGAATATTTAAATCCAGATACAGAATATACTGTAACACTAAAGTTAGGTGATTTATATAAAGATATTCCTACGGAATTTAATGCGTACACCTTTCAGTTTAAAACTATAGAACCCAATTTTAATATTATAACGAATGAATTACAATCTCACAGCAAAGAATGGCAATATCTATTAGGTGTTGTTCGCGCTTCAGATGTTATTTCTTTAGAAGAAGCTAAACAATTGGTTGAAGCTTCGCAAAAAGGGAAAAAATTAAATATTGTTTGGGAAGAAAAAAGCGAGCCTTCCAATTTTTTTGAGTTCACTATAGACAGTATTAGTCGCAAAGTTGAAGATTCTAATATTTTAGTAAAATGGGATGGAAAAGCCATAAAAGCAGATAACTCTGGCGAAAACACCGTAATAATTCCTGGTAAAAATAACTTTACAATTACAAAAATCGATGTCATTCAAAATCCGGAGCAACATCTATCTATTAATTTTTCCGATCCTTTAAAAAAACAACAAAATTTTGATGGTTTAGTAACCATTCAAAATATGAAGAACCCAAAATACATTGTAGATGGTAATGTTCTTAAAGCCTACCCAAATTCTAAAATTACTGGAAACGTACAAGTCGAGGTTTTTCAAGGTATAAAAAACACTGAAGGTTATAAACTAAAAACACCCTTCTCTCAAACACTATCTTTCGAGTCTGTAAAACCAGAAGTACGCTTAATAAATAGTGGCGTTATTTTACCAAACTCTCAAGAACTTAAATTTAATTTTGAAGCCGTAAACTTAAGAGCTGTAGATGTTCGTGTGATTAAAATTTTTGAAGATAATATTCTACAATTTTTACAAAACAATGAATTACATAGCAATAACCAAAATGCGATACGCCAAGTGGGAAGGCGCATTGCAAAAAAAACGATAGAACTTCAAGAAAAAAACACTCAGAATACAGACCAATGGAAAACGTATAGCATTGATTTATCTAAATTTTTTACTGCTGATAAAGGCGCCATCTATAGAGTAGAATTAAGTTATAAGAAAGCGTACTCTTTATACGATTGCGAAAGCAATCAAAACATTACAAACTCTGAAAACAATGACGATTATTATGAAGATGAATACTATGAAGACGATTACTATTATGATGAAGATTATAGAACCTCTACAACTGAAGATGAAGATGTACGAGAAGAAGAGTACTGGGATAATTTAACCTATAGCTACAGAGATAACAATCACAATTGGAGAGATCGTAAGAACCCATGTAAAGACGCTTATTACAATAACGACCGAATCGTTTATCAAAACCTTTTAGCTTCTAACCTTGGAGTTATTGCAAAAAAAGGTGCAAATAAAAACTATTACTTTGCTGTAACTAATATACTCACTACCGAAGTAGAAGCCAATGCAACTATTGCGCTTTATAATTACCAACAACAGGAAATACAACGTATAAAAACAGATTCTGAAGGTTTAGCTAAAATTGAAATACGCGAACACGCCGCTTTTGCAATAGTTACGAAAAATGATAACACCACTTATATTAAATTAAAAGATGGAAACTCTTTATCGTTAAGTAAATTTGATGTGTCTGGACAACATTTACAACGGGGACTTAAAGGTTATACTTATGGAGAACGCGGTGTTTGGCGTCCAGGAGATTCTCTACACTTAACTTTTATGTTAAATGATGCTGCAAATAAGCTCCCTAAAAATCATCCTGTTAAATTAGAAGTTACAGGTCCTAATGGTAAATTGGCCTATAAAAAAATAACAAGTAATCATCTTAATCACTTTTACAAATTTACGGTACCTACAGCCATGGCTGATAAAACAGGAAATTGGAATGCTAAAATAAGTGTTGGTGGTGCTACTTTTTATAAAGCACTTAAAATTGAAACCGTTAAACCAAACCGTTTAAAAATTAAAATAGATTTTGATCAGGAAATTCTATCTAGTACAAAACCATTAAATGGAACATTAGATGTAAAATGGCTTCATGGTGCGCCTGCAAAAAATATAAAAGCAGAGATTAAAGCCAAATTTAATATGGATTACTCTGGCTTTAAAAATTATAGCGATTATGTTTTTAGAGATCCTTCAAAGAAATTTAAAGGAGATGAAATGACTCTTTTTGAAGGCACGTTAGATGAAAATGGTATCGCAAAAATTACAAACGATTTAAAAATTGGGCGCTCTGCTCCTGGGATGCTAAATGCGCAGTTTTTAGTTCGTGCATTCGAAAATGGAGGTGATTTTTCAATGGATGCATTTAGTATGAAATATGCGCCATACAAATCATTTGTAGGATTAAAGTCTCCTAAAAGTAGAGCTTACGGCTCTTATTTTACAGATGAAAACCAAACGTTTGATATTGTGGTTGTAGACGATCAAGGAAAACCTATTAAACGCAACAATTTAGAAGTTAAAGTATACAAAGTTGAATGGCGCTGGTGGTGGAACTCCTCTTACGATGATCTTTCAAAATATACATCTGGGACGTATCACAAACCTTTTTTGAATACTAAAATAAACACCAATGCGAATGGTAAAGCGAGTTTTAATATTAATGTTCCTGATGCTGTTGGAGGTCGTTATCTTATTCGTGTATACGACCCAGTAAGTGGTCATGCCACAGGACGCACGACTTATTTCTATAAAAACTGGTGGCGTAAACAACCAACTGGCGATAAAGAAGCAGCTAAAATGTTAGTATTTGCTGCCGATAAGGAAAATTATAATGTTGGTGAAACTGCAAAAATCACTTTTCCGTCTGGAACCGAAGGACGCGCTCTTATAAGCATAGAAAATGGTAGTGAAGTACTTGAGCACAAATGGATAAAAACAGTTAAAGGAGAAACTACTGTAGATATTCCTATTACTAAAAACATGGCACCAAATGTCTTTGTTAATATTTCATTATTACAACCTCATGCCTCTACAGCAAACGATTTACCATTGCGATTATATGGAATAATTCCATTACTTGTTGAAGATCCAAATACAAAATTAGAACCAGAACTACGAATGCCTTCTGTTTTAAGACCAGAACAAGAATTTGATGTTATTGTTTCTGAAAAAAATAGTAAATCCATGACCTACACCATTGCAATGGTAGAAGAAGGTTTATTAGATCTTACCAGATTTAAAACACCTAATGCTTGGGCAGAATTTTACGCTCGTGAAGCCTTAGGCGTAAAAACATGGGACATTTTTGATGATGTTATTGGCGCTTACAGCGGAAGTATTGATCAAATCTTTGCTATTGGTGGTGATGGCAGTGCTGCTGCTGGAAAAAACAAAAAAGCCAATCGTTTTAAGCCAGTAGTTAAATTTCTAGGTCCTTTTAAATTAGAAAACGGTCAAAGAAAAACACATACCATTAAATTACCTAATTACATTGGTGCTGTTCGTACAATGGTCGTTGCTGGAAATAACGAAATAGAAGCTTATGGAAGCGCAGACAAATCAGTTCAAGTTAAAAAACCTTTAATGGTTTTAGCTACGGTTCCTAGAAAATTAAGCCCTGGTGAAAAAGTAACATTGCCCGTAACTGTTTTTGCAATGGAACCCAATGTTAAAAACGTAGATATTAAACTAAAACTTAGCGATGGCATCTCTATAATAGGAGATCAAACTAAAACATTGAAATTCGCTAAACCAGATGAGCAAATGGCTTATTTTGAATTAGATGTTAGCAAAGCCAATGGCATTAATACAATTGAAGTTATTGCAACTGGAAATGGCGAAAAATCGACTTATAAAGTAGAGTTAGATATTATAAACCCTAATCCTATAAGTTCTAAAGTTATCGATAAGACCATTACCTCAAATACAGAAGAAGTCTTAACGTTTTCAACGTTTGGTGTGCCAGGAACAAATAGTGCTACAATAGAGTTTTCAACCTTACCTCCTATGGATTTCTCTCGCCGTTTACAATATCTAGTGCGATACCCTCATGGTTGTGTAGAACAAACCACATCGAGTGTATTTCCTCAACTCTATTTAGCTGATATTTTTGATTTACCGCATGAAAAAAAGCAACAAATCCAAACCAATATAGAAAATGGTATTAAACGCTTAGGTTTTTTCCAAAGACCAAATGGCGGAATGAGCTATTGGATGGGAGAAAATAATGCGAACGACTGGGGAACAAGTTACTCTGGACATTTTATGATCGAAGCCGAGAAAAAAGGATTTGTATTACCGTTAACCTTTAAAAGTAATTGGTTAAAATATCAAAAGCAAGCCGCTCAAAATTGGCGTCCGAGCTATAAATCGTATCATTCAGATTTAGCTCAAGCATACCGATTATACACTTTAGCATTAGCAGGAAGCCCTGACTTAGCAGCAATGAATAGATTACGTGAATTTAGTGAGATTTCTAACGAAGCAAAATGGCGATTAGCTGCGGCATACGCACTAGCAGGGCAAACTGAAGCTAGTAATAAAGTAGCTAGTACAGCTAACATAGAATTTAAAGCACCACGATATAATTATTACACATATGGTTCTTTAGATAGAAATAGAGCGATGGCATTAGAAACAATGGTCATTACCAAAGATAAGCGTGTTCGCGGTATCGCAGAAACAATTGCCAAAGACCTTTCTAATAGTAACCGCTGGATGAGCACTCAAACGACAGCTTATAGTTTATTAGCCATGGCCAAAATGGTTAAAGCCAATGGCGGAAAAGCATTAGATCTTAGTTTCACTAGCAACGGAAAAACAGAAACGATTACAACTAAAAGCGCTATTGCTCAACGTGATTTACCAATAGTTGATGGAGAGAATGCAATAACGATTAAGAGTAACAAAAATAACGTGGTTTATGCGCGCATTCTTAATTCTGGAAAACTACCATTAGGGAAAGAATTGGTCGAACAACGTGGTTTAAGTGTTAGCGTTGTTTACAAAGATTTAAAAGGAAACGAAATAGAAATCGCAAACCTTCAACAGGGTCAAGATTTTGTCGCAACTGTTAGCGTTAGTAATCTTAAAAATAATAGTGTGAAGGACGTTGCTCTTACTCAAATATTCCCTTCAGGTTGGGAAATTGTAAATACCCGTTTTACAGCATTTGGAAGCACAACAACTAGCCAAGCACGATTTACAGATATTCGCGATGATAGAGTAAATTTCTATTTCGATTTAGGTAAAAATGGAAAGTATGGTACAAAAACATTTAATGTGATGTTAAACGCAGCTTATTTAGGACGCTATTACCTTCCTGGAGTTCAAGCAGAAGCTATGTACGATAATGAGTATTTAGTAAGAACTAAGGGGCGATGGATTACTGTAAAAAAATAACACTTCGGCTACGCTCAGTGACCAACTTGTCATATTTTATTTATGATGCTTCGGCTAGGCTCAGTGACCGGTTTACGTATAGAGTCTGGTCCCTGAGCGAAGCCGAAGTGAACCTATAATAACTATAACATGAACAAAGATTTTAAACCCTATTATGCCGTAATATTTACTTCAACAAGAACAGAAGGAGATAACGGCTATTCAGAAATGTCTAACCTTATGGAAAAACTAGCCAAAGAACAAGACGGATTCATAAGTATGGATAGCGCCAAGAATGAAGTTGGAATAACAATTAGTTATTGGAGAAACAAAGAAGCTATAGCTAATTGGAAACAGCAAAGTGATCACCAAATAGCGCAAAAACTAGGCATTAAACAATGGTATAAATGGTACAATGTTCGAATTTGTAAAGTAGAACGAGAATACAGTTACCGCGAAGGCGGGAATCTTAAAGGAGATGAGTAATAACTCTCAGTCAACTCCCCTTTTAAGAGATCGAGTTAAGAATATAATTACTAACAAGAATAAACTCGGTCACTGAGCGTAGCCGAAGTGAAAATTAATGAGATACACGCTTTCGCGGGCATGAAATGAAAAAAATAATAGCATACATAAAACACAATAAAATTAAAACTGCAATTATAGCAGTACTATTGCTTGCCTATTATTTTAGTATTTCTGGGGCATTATTTAAAGACCCTACAGCTACTGTTATTACAAGTAAAAATAATGAACTACTAGGCGCTCAAATTGCAAAAGATGGACAATGGCGATTTCCTGAAAATGATAGTATTCCAGAAAAATTTAAAACCTGTATTATTCAATTTGAAGATGAATATTTTTATAAGCATCCAGGTTTTAATCCCATTTCAATTTTTAAAGCGCTTAAAGATAATATCAATTCTGGTAAAGTAAAACGAGGAGGAAGTACCATTACGCAACAAACCATACGATTAGCTAGAAAAGGAAAACCAAGAACTTACTTTGAAAAATTTAAAGAACTTATTCTTGCGACTAGATTAGAGTTTAAGCATAATAAGGAAAAAATTTTATCATTGTATTCTAACCATGCGCCTTTTGGTGGGAATGTCGTAGGTCTCGATGCCGCTTCGTGGCGTTATTTTAATAGAAATGCTCAAGAACTTTCATGGGCAGAAAATGCGACTTTAGCTGTTTTACCTAACGCTCCCAGTTTAATTTATCCAGGGAAAAACCAACAACGATTATTAAACAAAAGGAATCGATTATTAAAAAAACTATTAGAAAAAAAGGTTATAGATACCTTAACCTATGATTTATCAATTGCTGAAAGCTTACCACAAAAACCGTATCCACTTCCTCAAATTGCACCTCATTTATTACAACGTATTTCTAAGACTAATAAAGGAGAAAACGTACACACAACAATAAATAGGCAATATCAAGAGCAAACTAATGCTATTGTAAAAAACCATTATAACCATTTAAGAGAGAATGAGATTTATAATATCTCGGTATTAATTTTAGATGTAAATACTAGAGAAGTTCTAACGTACATTGGTAATTCTCCTACCGATAAAGCACATCAAAAAGATGTGGATGTTATTAATAAAGGCAGGAGTACAGGAAGTATTCTTAAACCTTTTTTATATACAGCAGTTTTAGATGCTGGAGACCTACTTCCTAATACTTTAATTGCAGATGTACCCACGCAGTTTGGGAGCTATTCGCCTGAAAATTATTATAAAGAATTTGATGGAGCAGTGCCTGCAAAGCGTGCGTTATCTAGATCATTAAATGTGCCTTCTGTAAGAATGCTTCAAAAATTTGGGTTAGATCGATTTCATCATTACCTAAAAGATTTAAACATTAAAGACATTAAATATAATGCGAATCATTATGGCCTATCACTTATTCTAGGTGGTGCAGAAAGTAGCCTTTGGGATTTATGCAAAAGTTATGCAAATTTATCTTCTACATTAAACCATTTTAATGAAAGTTCTAGCGAATATTTTTCTAATGAATTTCGTGAACCTACTTTTTTTGCTTCTGAAACCATTGATTTTGGTAAAAAATCTACTGAAAAAACCCTTTTTGATGCCGCGTCTATTTATTTAACCTACGAAAGTTTAAAAGAAGTAAATAGACCAGAAAGTGATGAAAACTGGGAATTTTATGATGATTCTAAACAAATTGCATGGAAAACTGGTACGAGTTATGGATTTAGGGACGCATGGGCTATAGGAACTACAAAAGATTATGTGGTTGGCGTTTGGGTAGGAAACGCAGATGGTGAAGGTAGGCCTGGCTTAGTTGGAGTGCAAGCTGCAGCACCTATTCTCTTTGATGTATTTGATATTTTGCCTAATAGTGAATGGTTTGCTAAACCTTTTGATGAAATGCAAGAAGTCGCTATTTGTAGTAAAAGTGGTTATAGAGCGAATACCTATTGTACAGAAAAAAAAACAGAATTTATTCAAACTAGTGGATTAAAAACGAAACCATGCCCTTATCATGTTTTAGTTCATTTAGATACTACCGAAAACTTTCAAGTCAATTCTTCTTGTGAAGATTTAAATACAATTACTCACAAGTCATGGTTTGTCTTACCGCCATTAATGGAATACTATTATAAATCGAAAAACCCATTTTATAAACCGCTTCCTCCTTATAGGAATGACTGCTTAGGAGAGAATAGTATAAGAATGGAATTTATATACCCTAAAGAAAAAGCTACTATTTTTTTACCAAAAGATTTTAATGAAACGAAAAACGAATTAGTTCTAAAAGTAGCACACTCCAAACCAGAAGCAACTATTTATTGGTACCTAGATAAAACCTTTCTTGGTACAACTACAGATTTACATGATTTCGCTATTATTCCAAAAGTAGGGGAACACTTAATTACTATTGTAGATGAATTTGGGAATGAAAATAAGCAGAGAATTGTTATTTCTAAATGAATACTCATTTCCAAAATTTATATGACGTTTTACTCAATTGTGAATTATAATATCTAATATCTCCTGTAACCTCATCTCCCAGCCAATCTGGTCTTAAAAAGACGTCTTCCTCTGTTTCCAACTCTACTTCAGCAATAATTAAACCTTCATTATCACCAAAAAATTCATCAACCTCGAAAGTGTGATTTCCTGCTTTAACTTCGTATCGTATTTTATCGATAATACCTTTCTCACAAAGTAACAACAAAGATTCCGCTTCTTCCTTAGTGATTTCTTTTTCCCATTCAAAACGAGATAACCCATTATTGCTAGACTCTCCTTTTATAGTCAAAAAACCCCTATCTCCCTTTAATCTAACACGAACAGCTCGTTCTTTATGAGAATTTAAATACCCTTGAATAATTCTAGTATTTTTAAAAGCTTCAGTTTTAAATGTCTCAAGTTTCACTAAAAATTTACGTTCTATTTCTATCATATTACTCTATATAAAATGAGTTATGTCTTCAATTTCATCTGAAAGAATCACTTTTTTATGAAAACCCCATTCAGCTAAAAAAATCATACAACTAGCAATTGTTTTTGGATGTATCATTCTGTATTTCTTCAATGTTCCAAAAAGAAAAGGATTAATAATCACCATTAATAACTTTCCTAAACACTCCCCTAATCGCCATTCTTTTCTTTTACCTCCTAATAAAGATGGTCGTAAAATATAAGTCTTTTCAATGTTGAATTTTAAAATAGCGGCTTCCATATGTCCTTTCGTTTTCGTGTAAAAAGTACGACTATTAATGTCTGCTCCAAGCGAAGAAATAACAATATAACTATTAATCTTATTTTCTTTTGCTAAGTTCGCAGCAGAAACAGGAATACCATAATCTATAGATTTATACAACGACCTATTTGGTGTTTTAGCATTTGTAGTTCCAACGCAACAAAAAACCACATCTCCTTTAAATTCTTCCTTGTAATCATCTAATTTAAAAAGATCGATAAGATGTTCTTCAATTTTAATGTTTGTTATTCCGCAAATACTTCTACTAAATAATTTAATTTTTGAAAACGAATTAGTGTTCAATAATAATTGAAGCAACTCGCTACCTACCAAACCTGTTGCTCCTAAAACGATTGCTGTCTTACTCATATCTATAATTTGCAATTATTTAAAAAGCTTATAACAAACCATTGGGTTAAAATCTTTAGAAATAAAAAAGTAAATAGTTTCATTTTTTAGATAAATAACTCAAAGATATAGTATTTTTAAATGAAGAAAATTTGTAATGCTACTCAACTCACCTTTAAGAAAAATTATTCATGTAGATATGGATGCGTTTTACGCTTCTGTAGAACAAATGGATAATCCTGAACTTAGAGGAAAACCACTTGCTGTTGGCGGTGGTGGCACTCGTGGCGTTGTTAGTGCCGCAAGCTATGAAGCCAGAAAATATGGCGTAAAAAGCGCTATGAGTGGCATTAAAGCAAGACGCCTTTGTCCTGAATTATTATTTGTTCCGCCACGTTTTGATCGTTATAAAGAAATCTCAAATAAAATTCGAAAGATATTTTATGACTATACCGATTTGGTTGAACCTTTATCTCTAGACGAAGCCTATCTTGATGTTACCGAAAATAAAAAAGGAAACCCCAGTGCTTCTCTTATTGCTGAAGAAATTAGAGCGCGTATTTTTAATGAAGTAGGTTTAACAGCATCAGCTGGGATTTCAATAAATAAATTCATTGCCAAAGTTGCAAGTGATTATAACAAGCCTAACGGGCAAAAAACAGTAATTCCAGAAGATGTTTTGCCCTTCTTAGAAGCTTTAGATATTAGAAAATTTTACGGTATTGGAAAAGTTACCGCCGAAAAAATGTATCAAAAAGGAATTTTTACTGGAACCGATTTAAAATTAAAATCTCTAGAGTTTTTAGAGAAAAACTTCGGAAAATCAGGAAAATACTATTATTATACCGTTAGAGGCATTCATAATAGTGAAGTAAAACCAAATCGTATAAGAAAATCATTAGCTGCCGAGCGTACTTTTAATGAAAACATCTCTTCTGAGGTATTTATGTTAGAAAAATTAGACCGTATCGCTCAAGAGGTTTCTCGCCGATTAACAAAAAGTAAAGTTGCCGGAAAAACAATAACTCTTAAAATAAAATATAGCGATTTCACAATGCAGACTCGAAGTAGAACTTTACCTTATTTTATTAGTGATAAAGACATTGTTTTAGAAACTGCAAAAGAATTACTTTATCAAGATAAACTTAATAACTCTGTGCGTTTATTAGGCATTTCTTTGTCCAATCTAAATACTGAAAAGGCCACTAAAAAAATAGATCAAAAAAGTATAAATGTACAATTGCAGTTTAAATTTTAAATTATACAGAAGTTAAAAATACTTAAGACACTTTAAGAATACGTTCCAGTGGTATAATGGTAGATTCTTTTAAGATTACCGATTTATCTGTTATCCCCCAAATTGTAGTTTCTACTTTTTTAAATCCTATATTATCCATAAATAAGATGCCAACTTTTTCATGCTCTAGATTCCCTAAATACATTGCTCTCCTTAATGTTAAACATCTTTCATGTTGCTCTTTTTTAGAATTGAGCACCTCTTGCTTAGGGAAATGTAAAAATTTAATGTCTTCTTTATTAATCGTTTTTGTGGTTATATCTTTCATAGTTTATGCTTTTTATGCTATGAATTAGTAGTAGAATCACTAATTAAATTACATTGAATCGTCTTTTTTAAGAGAATTATTCAATAATTTAACTTTTAAACAGATGAAAACTTGACGATTACTATTTAATTTTAAGAAATTAATTAACTTGTAATATCCGCTCTAAAGGAATAATTGTAGATTTTTTTAATATTACAGATTTATCTGTAACGCCCCAAACTGTTGTTTCTACTTTTTTCACCCCTTCATTATCTTGAAATAAAATTCCTACTTTTTCATGTTCTAAATTACCTAATGATAATGCTCTTCTAAGTCTATATCTACGAATTTTCTGTTGTTCTTTAGAACATAAAACTTCTTCTTGAGGGAATTTTAAAAACTTAATGTCTTCTTTATTGATGGTTTCCATAATTGAATATTACTTTAATTAAAACTGTAAAAACACCTTTGGGGTATAAAATAAGTTAGCGTAAATTATGGGTTACATTGCGTATTTATAACGACTTGACTTCTAGTTTATTGTGATTATTTTAAAGTTTAAAAGGCATAATAATGTTAAAAAAACCATTCATCTACACTTAACCGTCATTTAACTTAGTAACCATCATACCAAACGAATACCTCAAAATTAGAGAGGTATCATTCCTAATTTAGCAGTATAAATTAAAACGCCATACCTATGAATACTTATACTTCATTACTAAAAAAACAACTCGCAGGTTTTGTAATTACTTTGTTAAGCCTTGCTGCTAATGCGCAGGACATTCCATTTAATTGCGATTATAACGCTTATTTATTTCAACACAATGATGTGTATGCGATAGACTTAGCATCAGGAAATTCTTATGAGGTTGCGACTAATGTCACTCCAGGAAATATTAATGCTACAGCTTACAATCCTGCCGATGGTTATATTTGGGGGTATTTAAGTACGCCTTCAAAAACAATCGTAAGAATTGGAAAAAACTTTACAACCACTACTTTTTATGTAGACGAATTAGGAACATCAGGAAATTATGTAGGAGATGTAAGTGCTGAAGGTGTGTATTGTTTAAAAGGAGGAGGAACGAGTTATTATAAAATAGATTTAGATCCAAATTCTGCAACGTATACAAAATATATAGAGACAGCGAATCTATCTCAAAATTTAAGTATTCATGATTGGGCTTTTAATGCTGTAGATGGTTTTTTGTATGCCGTTGAAAAAGGAACTAATCTTTTATATAGAATAAATTCTGAAACTGGACTGGTAGAAACAATAGGTGAAGTTCCTGTTTTATCTGGATTAACTTACACTTATGGCGCTGTTTATTTTGATGCTTCAGGGCGTTTCTATGTTTCGGCAAACCAAACAGGTACTGTTTATGTAATTTTTGATGTTCAAAACTTAAATTCAACTTCAGCGATATCATCAAACATTTTTGCTTTTGGGCCATCAAGTTCAAGTAATGATGGCGCAAGATGTCCTACGGCACCAGTTCCGCAAGAAGATTGCACTAATGGTATTGATGATGATGGCGATGGTTTAATAGATTGTGAAGATCCTTCATGTTCTGGAGTAGCAGCTTGCCCTACAATAGCTGCACCTACTTCTGGAGCTAACGATGGCGGTTTAGAAAGTAATAATAGATTATCTGAACAGATAAATAAAAGAAATTTTAATCGTGTTAAGAGTAGTTATAAATTTAATAGACAAACCGCAAAACGTTTTGCAAGAACAGAAGGTTACGAAAATAGAAGACAAGATTCTAGTTTTGAGTTAACCGATTTAATACCAGAAAACACAATTAACGAAGATTATGCAGTAGAAACATCTCCCGTAGACTTGATAACCATTACTAATGCTACAGAATTGTATGCTGTAGATTATATGAAACTTGGCAATCCAGTAGCTTCTGTTTTAGCACTTAAAACTGAGGATGGTGTTTATGAACACACAAAATACATTTGCGATCGTTTATTAGGAGCACAATTAATAGCAGTATCTACTATTGAAATAAAAGGGCATTCTTTTATAAGATCTTTAATTAGAAATGCAGATGGCACTTTAGAATTTGTTCTAAGCTTATCAGCTAAAATGATAGATAACGACAGTAAATTTTCAATAGAAAGCCATTGGAATTTAGATAAATATGAAGAGAATGTAGGGTTTTACAACTTTCAAATTTGGGCAAATTCTTTAGATAACTTATTACTGTTAGGAGAAGAGGTAGTTTCTTTATTAGAAGCTCAGAATCCAGTTGTAGCTTATAATAACTCTGCACCACCAACGGTATTTATAAGAAAAGGAAGATATATTAATGGAAAATTAAAAGTACAAGTTGTAAACACCAATGGAACAGAAGAAGTGACTCTAGATGCAGGTTTGAGAGAAACAGAAACTAGCCCAGTTAATTACATTACTTCAACTATAAATTTAGATAGAAATTACATAAGCAATATTGAAATTGAAACAGGAAACTTGTTTGATATTGGGTTTAGAATAGGAGACGGAATAGCAACTCCAGACGATTTATTTATGTCTGACGGACCATGGGGAGTAGACGATTATGTCGCTGAGGTTAATAGTTATGAGATACTGCCTAATGAGGTTACATTCGAAGACGATACTTTTCCTGTAGAACGCAACTTATTTTTAAACGCTAAAACTAGCCAATACGTTTCTGCCTATAGAGCATTAACTCCTAAATTTAATCCAGTTAATTTATCGCAATATGATAGCTTTAAATTTCAAGGGCAAGGCACAGGAATATTAGAAGTTCGTTTTATTAAAGAAAGTATTAACCAATGGGAAGCACAATATAAGACAAGTGTCTTATTAACTCAAGAATTTCAAGAGTTTACTATTCCTTTATCAGAATTTACGTCTACGAATGGAGACGATCTAGAACTTAATGATGTTATCTCTATAGTATTTACTATGGTTTCAGAAAATAGAGTTGTAGAAACTAAAGAAATGAATTTAAAAGCACTACACTTTTTAAATAGTAACATCTTATCTGTAGAGGCGGTAGATAGCAAGGAAGCAATACATACGATTGCAATTCCTAACCCAATGGTTACAAGTACGACTGTTCATTTTACAGCAAAAGACACACAAGAAGCAAAACTATCTCTTTATAACAGTTTAGGGAAACTAGTAAAGCAAATTGAATTCAAAACTACTAATGGCTCAAACGAAATTAAATTAAATAGAGAGCAACTCCTTTCTGGGCTCTACTTTATAAAAATAGAAAGTAATACAACAAACTATAAACTATCTAAATTATTAATTAGATAAAGAATAAATTACCCTAAGCCATTTGATAACTAGTTCATTAAGGTGAAAGGCGAGAGTCTTTTGCCTTTATTTTTTGTACACATTTGACTAAAATATTGTTGTTTAATCGAAAAAAGTTAAATTCGCCTTATGGATGAAAATCAATTACAGCGAATTGTAACTAAATATTTTGAAGAAAAAATATTTGACAATCATAAAATAAACTCTTTAAAAAAACACTCCAAACTTAAGTCCTATAAAATCAATCCGATTTTAGTTAAATATTTATCAAAGGTTTTAGAAGACGATTTTACTCCTGTTGGTATCGCAAAAGCTCTTTATTATCCTAGAGTCTTAGGAACTTCAATAAATACTTCTTTTGGTACTCGAATTCAAAATATGTTTGTTGAACTAAAGTTAGCCAATGGTTCTCTAATCAAGGGAATGGATATTGAATTTATTGATAAAATAGATAATCGAAAAAAATGGTGTCAATTAAAATCTGGACCAAATACTATAAATTCTGAAGATGTAAATCCTTTATTAAATAAATTTTCCACAGTAGCCAACTTAGCTAGAACAAACCAAATTAATCTAAATAATTCTGATTTGATTTTAGGTGTACTGTATGGTAACGAAAATCAGCTAAGTCAACATTATAAGAAAATTGATAAAAAACACCCTGTAATAATTGGAGCTGAGTTTTGGCATAGAATTACTGGGTTTCCTGATTTTTATGATAAATTAGTTGTCAACTTGGATAAAATGATTTTATCATTAGACACCGAACAGTTCTTTGAAAAAGGTTATTCAGCATTAGCTAAAGAAATTACAGAATCAGAGCTATTTAATTTTAAGTAATATTCATTTAAAAACTTAATAATTGAATACCCTATTTCTTGACCTAAGTTACAAGGAACTGCATTACCTATTTGTTTATACTGTTGAGAAACAGAGCCTATAAATTTCCAATCATCTGGAAAAGTTTGAATTCTAGCATATTCTCGTACGGTAAATGGACGCGTTTCTTCTGGATGGCATCTTTCAGTTTGTTTTTGTGCAGGACTACAAGTAAGAGTCAAGCTTGGCTCGTCCCAACCGATTCTTCGGGCAATTCCTGTTTTTCCTCCTCCTAAATAAAAACTTTTCCCCATATATTCTTTTTGAATATCTAAAGGTAGATTTCGCCAATACCCCTTTTGAGGAACTAAATCTAATACTTCTTTTTTATGCTCGGGATATTTTGCCCCCTCTGATTTAGGAACATTACAATCATATAATTCTCCTTTTTTAAGTGCATCAACTAAATTGTAAATTTTGTTATGAGGTTTTGGATATTCGTATTTTAAATTAATATCCTTTCGAATTCCAACTAATATTACACGCTCTCGTTTTTGGGGAACCTTATAATTAATAGCCTTTAATACTTTTACAGGAACAACATTATAGCCAATTTCATCTAAAATTGAAATCATTCCTTCAATTGTTTTTCCTTTTTCGTGAGATAATAATCCTTTTACATTTTCTCCAATGCAAATAAGTGGGTTAACTTCCTTTACTACTCGTGCAAATTCATAAAAGAGTGTCCCTCTTGCATCTTTAAGGCCTAATTTTTTCCCAGCATAGCTAAATGCTTGACAAGGGAAACCTCCTGTAACAATATCTACTTTATTATTATATTCATTAAAATCAAAAGACTTAATATCACCTTCTAAAACGTTCCAATTTGGTCGATTTTCTCGTAATGTTTGACAAGCCCATTTGTCTATTTCATTTAAGGCAACACATTTAATACCTGCTTTTTCTAAACCAACAGCCAAACCTCCAGCTCCAGCAAATAATTCTAAAATTTTATACTCTTGAATAGGAGTTACAGAATTATCTACTGTATCTTCATAATCAATAGACAATTGATTTAGCAGAGTATTAATTTGTTCTTTTTTATATATTCTGTAATGACTTATAGGTTCTCGAACAGCTGTGAATTTACCATCTCTATCCCAGCGTCTTAGTGTTTCTTTACTCTTTCCTAAAATTTCAGAAACCTCATTTAAAGAATAATAATCTTTTGTAACCATATACTGCAACCTTATACATTGGTTACAAATATATAATAATAAATTAAAGTAAAAAACGTGTGTAATGTATCCTATGAAAAGTTTTACTCCTTAATAACAGGCTCCTTAAACAAATCCCATCTTAATTTAAAACCAAACTCGGTATACGTAAAACCACTAGCAGTAGTAGAAACAATATTACTATGTAAGCTATAGAGATTGGCGACAAATCTACTAGAGAAAGTGTAACCTAATTTACTTTGCAGCCTCAGTTCGACATGAAGATGTTAGTGATCAAAAATCGTCAATTCGAATGATTTTTTGCAACAAAGTGGAAAAAAATAGTATCGAGAATAGGTTTTTGATACGAAAATCACACTCTCGATAGCTATCGGGACTCGATACACTTCTCCTTAAGTCGAAGCACTCGAACTGACGTGATTTTCTTATGTCGAACTCACGTTTGTAATCTATAAGTGCCTTGTTTTTCTAGATTTTCAATAAACAGAAATCCTGTTGCGGCATTTAGATTATAAAACCATTTACCGTCCTGATTCTTTATAAGTTAACCTTGATTTTTCAATTAATAAATTTTACATATCAAATAAGTTTAATTAATTTTGGTTCACAAGAAAAAGGATATTAAAATGCTAGAATTAGTAAAAAAAACAATAGATTCTATAATAGAAAACGAATTACTTTCACCATTAGAAATCGATAAGGCAAAACAGCGTTATGAAAAGTATGACCATGTTGTTCTCTCTCAAGGGAAAGAAAAAATAACGCTATTAGTAGAGAATGAAAATGAAAGTAATGTCGTTCAAATTATATTAGATGGCGAAGAATATTTATTGGCCAAAATTGATAGTAGTATTGAAGATTGGAACACTTGTAGCCTCACTTCCTTATATGTAATAGAAAACGAATTTAAAGAAAAAACGCTTTCTGAAGGCATAAAATACACCAGAGAGGGGATGCGAAAAAGAGTGCTAGAAGAGCGCTTAGATAGAGCAAAAAAGGCTGATTATAAAATAAAATTAGCAAAGAACATTTATGGAGAACATTCTTTAACGAATGAAAAGGGAAAGGTTTATAAAATTACGTTAAGAAATTTTGAAAATAAAACAGGATATATAAATAATATAGATTGGAAAACCAATAAGCTAGGAACAACCAAGCACATCATGTATTTATTTAATTATTTTGAAGAAAATAAAAATAAATTCAAAAAATTATCGAAAGCTTACCCTTTTATTGAGATTTATACAGACCCATTAAACGATTATAAAATATCTTGGTTTTTTCCAGAAGATCTTGAAAGTGACGAAAAACAATTAATAACGTCTCATTTTGGAACCAAAAATTATATTGAACACTCAAAAACGGCTTCATTTTTTTCCTTTATACATAAATCAAAAGATTTTCAGCGTATAAAAATACGAGAAGAAGTTTTAGAAAAAATAGAAGATTATTTTGAAAATAACGAATTAGAACAAATTAAAAACAATACTAAATTAGATTTTTCAATACTAAATGCAACGCTTTATCCTTATCAAAAAGAAGGAGTTGAATTTTCTGTATTTAAAAAAGGGGTTATTATTGCAGATGAAATGGGTCTTGGAAAAACACTACAGGCAATTACTATTGCTATATTTAAAAAAAGAACCCTTAATTTTAATAAAACTTTAGTTATTTGTCCCGCTTCTGTAAAACATCAATGGAAAAATGAAATAAACAAATTCACTAATGAAACTGCTATTGTTGTAGAAGGAGACCCTAAAGAGCGAAATGAATTGTATTTAAATGACACTAGTTTTTTTCATATTATTAATTACGAAACCGTTTTACGAGACTTAACCACTATTAATAAAGTTAATTATGATTTTGTAATACTAGATGAGGCTCAAAAAATTAAAAATTATGAAACTCAAACTTCAAATGCTGTTAAAGCTATACATAAAAATCATGCTTTAGTAATAACAGGAACACCTTTAGAGAATAAACTTTTAGACTTGTATTCGATTGTGCAATTTTTAGATCAAAAATTGTTATCACCTCAATGGGAATTTTCTTATCAATATTGCATTTTCGATAGTAAGTATAAAAATAAAATTAATGGGTATTATAATCTTAAAAATTTAAAAACACGTTTAGAACCAATACTCATAAGACGAGAGAAACAGCAGGTTTTTGATCAGTTGCCTAATGTTATACAAAAAGATATCTTTACAACGTTATCTGAAGAGCAATTGTATTTACACAGTAGTTTTAGTAGAGGAATAGCTGTTATATTAGCTAAAAAATTTAAAACACTTTTCGATTGGCAAAAGCTAATGCATTTACTAACCAATATGCGCATGGTATGTAATTCTACATATCTAATTGATAAAGAGACGCACAATTCCCCTAAACTGGTAGAACTTAAACATATTTTAATTGAAAAATTAGATATATTAAATACAAATAGAAAAGTTATAATTTTTTCAGAATGGGTGACCATGCTCAATATTATTGGAGACATGCTTAAAGAAGAAGGCATTACTTTTACGAAACTAACAGGAAAAGTGCCCGTAAAAAAAAGAGGGGAGTTAATAGCAGAGTTTGAGAATAATCCAGATTGCTCTGTTTTTCTATCCAGCGAATCTGGTGGGGCTGGTTTAAACCTTCAGGTAGCAGACACGGTAATAAACTTTGAATTACCATGGAATCCTGCTAAAAAGAATCAACGAATAGGAAGAATAGATCGAATAGGTCAAAAAAATCAAAAATTATTTGTCTATAATTTATTATCATATGATAGTATTGAAATGAAAATTGCCACAGGATTACTACTTAAACAAAACCTTTTTGACGGTGTATTAAATAGTACAAATACAATTGATGAAGTGGATTTTTCAGAAAAAGGAAAATCACAATTTATAAAACAATTAGAACAAATAATAAGTGAAGATAATTTTTCTAATGATGAGGATGAAATTGATATTGAAGATGAAGAAGACACTCTTTTACAAAATATAAGTACAACAACTCCGAATAATGAGGTCAATCTTACTGAAGTTTCAACAATGGCTTATGACGATGAAATTAATATTGGAGATAAAGAAAATAGCATAGCACAAAATAATGGGAACCTTGCTGAAGTTTCAACACAAGCTAATACACATTCAAATGAGATAAAGTCAGGCAATGAGAATATAGCAGAAAAAAAAGCCACTAATTTTGAAGAAATGGAAACCGTTATGACTAAAGGGATGGAGTTTTTAACTGGTATTTATAAAATGAGTACAGGGAATAGCGTTGATGAAATGAGTAAACCAAAAGTAAACGTTAATAGAGAAACTGGAGAGGTATCAATAAGCTTTAAAATGGACGTTTAAATAGTGGCCCCTTAAACAAATCCCATTTTAAACGAAACCCAGCTTCTGTATACGTAAAACCACTAGCAGTAGTAGAAGCAATATTACTATTTAAGCCATAGAGATTAGCAACAAATCTACCGGAGAAATTGTAACCTAATTTACCTTGTAATCTATAAGTGCCTTGTTTTTCTAGATTTTCAATAAACTGAAATCCTGTAGCGGCATTTAGATTATAAAACCATTTACCGTCTTGGTTCTTAATAAGTTCAGCAAAAACCTCAACGACATTAAACTGTTCTGGACTAAAGTAAATAGTGGGCACTTGGTCTTTAAAAGTAATGTATTGGTAATTTAATCCTGCTTTAAACAAAGGCTTATTAAAAATAGTATAATATAAAGACGTAAACAGCAAGTGCTTTTGGTTATTGTCATTTTGCGATGTAAAGTTGTATTGCGTATACCAACCTAAATTAAAGTTGCTACTTAAATTATAATTTGCATATAACGTATTCTGAACAATTTCTCGACTTAATAAATCGGCATTAAAATCTTGCCATTCTCGTTTAAACCCAAGATCTAATGTTTGTAATTTAAACGGTTTTAAATTAAATACGATATCAGTTAAAAATTGAGTATAATCATTTGTTTTTGCATTAATAGCTGTAACTCCAATGTTTGTTCTAATGCCAATTTTAGGATGTAATAAATAAGAAAAACCCAATAGCATATTATTTGCTTTGGCTTCATTACTTGTCACCTTGTTTTTTGAATCTCTATAACTGTAAATGCCATTAATTTTAAGTTTTGTAGATAAAGGAAACACTACGTTTGTTAAAAAGGTAACTGCCTCATTATCGCCATTATCAATACTATAACCCGTTTTTGTTTCAACATAAGGCGTGAATTGCTTATCTAGGATTGTTATAAAGTTAACGGCATCTTTTTGATTTTTAAAAATAGAAAGCGTCGTATTTGCAGCATCATAAGCGTCATTGAATAAATTAGAAGCTTTTAATGCATTAGCTTTTCCTAAGTTACCATCAAAAGAATTAATGTCGTTAACCAAAATCGTATTGTAATCGCTAAGACTATTTTTAAAATCACCTTTATAAGTATTTAATGTGGCGCGTAATGCTAAAACCCAATTTTCGTTGGGATTACTACTTATTAGTTCTTTAATTAGTGTATTTGCCTTTTTGTATTTTTTATTCCAAATTAAGGCTTGTACATAGCGTTCTTTAGTTTGTTGTATTAGTGTTTTGTCTTTAACTTTAGAAAGACTATTAAAAACGGGTTCACTTTTTCTTAACGCTCCTTTTTCTTTTCCTTTTAAATGAGATACTAATACTAAACCATTTAAAGCGGGGATTTTATTCTCTGGTTTTTCTGCTAAAAGCGTATACGTTGTTTCTGCTTTTTCTAATGCATTTGAAATTAAATAGAGGTTTGCTAGATTAAGCAGGGTGTCTTTGTCGTTAGGGAAACTATTTAAGTTTTCTTTGAGAAGCGTTTCGGCTTCCTCATAATTTTGTTCTTGTTGCTTTTGGTAGGCATAACCTAAATAGATATATTTTTTAGAGTTTAATGCATTCGAATTTCCTGGAGAAACGGTTAAAGCTTTGTTTACATAAGTTATTGCTTCTTGGTAGTCTTTTAAATTAGAAAGCGTATTTGCATAACTTAAAAGTGCGGGAAAACTTTTAGGATCTTCAATGACTAATGTTTTAAAATAGGATTTCGCTTCAGTAAAGTTTTGGTTCCATAATAACGACTCGCCATAATTAAGTTTTACTTCAAAATCGTTTGAATGGTCTTCTAATAAATTGGTGAAAATCTGTTTTGCTTTTTCTGAATTGCCATTTAATCCCACTGCGCGGCCATAACACAAACGCGCCGTTTTATTATTGGGATAGTCTTTCAAAACGGTATTGAAATAAATTTCGGCTTCATTATACTTACCAGTTTCTAGATAGGTAAAACCTTCTTGCATGTTTTGAGAATATCCAAAATAAGAGAAAAATAATATAATAAGTAGGTTATAAAAGTTAGGTTTCATTTAGTATTGATTTCGTAATAAGGATAATTTGATAGGACTATTGTTTCGAATTGTACGTTTATTGTCTGGTCGAGCACAGTCGAGACCTATTCAAGTTTTGTATTACAATATAACCTCTCGACTGCGCTCGAGGGGACAATTTCTATAATACCAAGTTAATGAAATCAAATACAAGTTAATCAATAGAAAGTAATCATTCGTCTACAGTAAAGCGCAACTCATCGAAATGCGACGAAAATTATTGAATTATTGCCTGATATTTGTAACAACGAACAATAACATTAAAACCCCAACTATTATGGCTTTACAAATTTTAGAAAACAACGGAACAGTTTACTTAAAAGGAAACATTAATGCTTCAACAGCACAAAATTTAGTATCTCATACTAATCATTTAATGAACAATTCTAAAGAAATCACTATAGATATTGATAAAGTAACCGAAATTGATGCTAGTGGCGTTTCTGCTTTAAAAACATTGTTTTTAAATGCACTTGGAAACAAAAAAACATTTTCAATTGTAGGATACGGTTGTAAAGATCTTTATACCGATTTTAATACGCCAACTGCGGCATAATCTTCAAACCCAAAAAACTAACCCCAAAAACCTATCTTATGGACTTCCAAATTATTAATAACAAAGGCACTTTTGAAATTCATGGCGAATTAACTATAGTACAAGCAAATTATTTTAAAGACTACTTTAATGCCCTTTTAGACCAATGCTATGAAATTGTAATTTGTTTAAATTCAGTTAATAGAATAGATAATTCAGCTTTAAGTGCACTTCAGTTTATTTCAAATAAGGCAAAGAAAAGAAGTAAAACGCTTTTTATTCTAGGAAAAGAGAATAAATCCATAAATAGGATAATTACTAATGCAGGACTTAATTCTATTTTTAGAAATGATTACTAAAACCAACATACTAAAGCGTACAGTAACACCAGAACAACTATTCATGTTGAGTGTTTTAGGGGTGAACGCAGGAAACTATTTTTACAATCTTATATTAGGGCGTATTCTAGGACCTGAGCAATTTGCAGATGCAGCTATTTTAGTTACCTTTTTACTAGTTTTGTCTTTCATGGCAATGACGTTTCAATTGGTTACTGCAAAGTTTTCAGTAGTATTCGAAGATTCTATATTTTCGGCTTTTATTTCAAAAGTTTACAAAAATGCAATTGTTGTAGGTCTTACTTTAGGTGTTTTAACTATTGCATTTGCAACAAAACTTCAAGCTCTTTTTAATACCTCATCCTCCACCATATTTGTTATTTTTGGTTGCGGCGTTCCTCTTTACTTTTTAATGAGTGTAAATAGAGGTGTTTATCAAGGTAAGAAAGCTTTCAAATCTTTATCAATAACGTACCAAACGGAAATGATTAGCCGTTTATTAATTACTTTAGGCTTATTATTCTTTTTTAATATTCAATCCTCTACTGTTATAGCCATTGGTATAGTTGCCTCTTTAGGTTTTGGCTTAATTCCATTCAAATTTAAAATACAACCTTTAAAAAATTTAAAAGTTATTAGTTCAAACGACAATAAGCTAGTAAGAAATTTCTTTATCATTACTGCTTTTTATGAGTTAACTCAAATTATAATAAATAATAGCGACATCTTATTAGTAAAGCATTATTTCGAATCTTACGATGCAGGTCTGTATGCTTCTTTAGCGCTTATAGGTCGTGTCGTTTATTTTATAGCTTGGATGTTCGTAATGTTATTATTACCAACAGTAGTACAATTAAAAAAAGATGGTAAAGAAACGGCTCATGTTTTATTTAAATATGTAGGTTACGTTTCGGCCATTGCAATTGTAATTGTATTGGGTTGTTATATTTTTCCAGAGACTGTAATTCGTTTATTATTTGGAGAACCTTATATTTCTATGGCTTCTTTATTATGGAAATATGCATTAGCAACTGGCCTGTTTGCAGTTTCTAATATTTTCGCTTATTACTATTTGTCTTTAGATCGTTACATCCCAGTAATTATTTCTGGTGTTTTTGGAGTGTTACAAATGGGACTTATAATTGGTTTTCATGATAGCTTAGAACAAGTTGTAACGATGCAAATTGTAGCTATGGTATTATTACTAGTAGTACAATTCGCCTTTTTCTTTTTAGATGCTTTAAAGAATAATTGTATATCCGCTTAATGTCCATTAGTTGTAATACTAGCTATTACTAGTCTATCGAATATTCTTTCTCCAAAATATCTTCGATTGAGCTTGTAGACAAACTCATTGAGATATAACTGTAAATATTTTTTCTTGATT
>CALGLR010000050.1 GCA_937959395.1 uncultured Flavobacteriaceae bacterium
GGCATATAATATTTTTAAGAAAAAAGATGAAGTTCAAGGCGAAAAACGCAAGCATAGCTAGGTTACGCTGAGTATTTTTAACGAAGAAATTTGGCTTTTTACTCAAAAGATTAATGTTATTTTATGTTGATTTAGCTATATTAAACGAATCCCATAAATCAATCACTTAATAAAATGAAATACGCCTTAATATTTTTTATTTTAATCTATACGAAAAGTTGTAACTCTCAAAAATCTACAGCAGAAAGTTTAGATGGCATTTGGAAGATTACTTCTATAGAAAACAAAAAAATCGCTAATATAGATGCTACAAAATGTATCATAAATAGTAGCGAAAATAGTTTAGCGATATCCGTAGGTTGTAATAACCATATGGCCGATTTTAAAATTATTAAAGACAAAATACAGATTAATAATGTTTTCGCTACAGAAAAATACTGCCCAGATTTATCTTTTACAGAAAAAAGACTATGGGATAATTTACCTATTATTTCTGACTATAAATTAGAAAACAATACTTTAACCCTTATTAACCTTAAAGGAGAAACAGCAATTACACTCGTTAGATAATATTATTTTAAAGATTGCAAACTTGTTTTTAGAGTTTCCATTTTTGCTAAAGCATCAGCTTCCTTTTTCTTTTCACTAGCTACAACTTGTGGTGGTGCTCCAGCTACAAAACGTTCATTCGCTAACTTCTTTTGAACAGATTTTAAAAAGCCTTCAGTATAATTTAACTCTTCTGTTAACTTTTCTATTTCTGCATCAACATCTATACTTCCTTGCATTGGTACAAAGTACTCATTCGATTTTACTCTAAATGTTAGAGCACCTTCTACTTTTTCAGAAGTATAATTTATACTTTCTAAATTCCCTAGCTTTTTAATAATTGTATCAAAGGTTGATGTTGCTTTTTCGTTATTAATTACTGAAAAACCAATAGCATCTTTAAAAGCAATATTCTTTTGTTTTCTAATGTTTCTAATACCCGAAATCACTTCAGAAGCAAATTCAAATTCAGTAATTAAAGACTCATTTATAGGTTTAGTCTCTGGCCATTTAGAAATTATAAGTGCCTCTTCTCGAGTTCTTTCTGAGATATAATGCCATAAGTCTTCTGTTAAAAAAGGCATAAACGGATGTACAATTTTTAAATTCTCTTCAAAAATCGCAATAACACTTGCTAATGTTTTACTATCTATTGGCTTTTGATAGGCTGGTTTTACCATTTCTAGCATCCAACCACAAAAATCATCATATATTAATTTATAAATAGACATTAAAGCATCACTTAGTCTGTATTTACTAAAATGATCATCTATTTCTATCAATGCTTTTTGAAATTTAGACTCAAACCACTCTATAGCTACTCTACTAGATTCTGGTTGTTCTATAGTAGAATCTACTTCCCATCCGTCTACCAATCGATACGCATTCCATATTTTATTACCAAACCCCTTACCTTGTTGGCATAACGTTTCATCAAACATTAAGTCATTACCTGCGGCACTACTTAATAATAAGCCGACACGAACACCATCTGCACTATATTGCTCAATAAGTTTTAAGGCATCAGGTGAATTACCTAATGACTTACTCATTTTACGACGCTGCTTATCTCTTACTAAACCGGTTAAGTATACATTATTAAAAGGCTTTTCATCTTTATACTCGTACCCAGCAATAATCATTCTAGCCACCCAGAAAAACAAAATATCTGGACCCGTTACTAAATCGTTAGTTGGGTAATAATACTTAATTTCTTCATTTTCAGGATTTCTAATACCGTCGAAAACACTCATTGGCCATAACCATGATGAAAACCAGGTATCTAATGCATCTGTATCTTGTCTCAGGCTACTAGCTGTTAGCTTTTGGTTGTTGGCTGCCACTCTTGCTTTTAAAACTGCTTCTTCTATGTTTTCGGCAACTACAAACTCTTCTTTTCCGTCACCATAGAAATAAGCAGGAATTTGCTGTCCCCATAATAATTGACGAGAAATATTCCAATCTCGAATATTCTCCATCCAGTGACGATACGTATTTTCGAATTTCTTCGGAAACAATTTTATTTCAGAATCTTCACCTAAAACAGCTTTAATAGCTGGTTTTACCAAATCTTCCATCTTTAAAAACCATTGATCACTTAAGCGAGGTTCTATAACTGCTTTTGTACGCTCACTGGTTCCTACTTTATTGGTATGTGTTTCTGTTTTCGTTAAAATGCCTTTTTCCTCTAACTCTATCGCTATCTCTTTACGAGCAACAAATCGGTCTTTACCTTCATAATGTAAACCAAAACTATTTAAACTTGCATCATCATTAAAAATATCAATAACTTCTAATTGATGCTTATCCCCAAGAGCTTTATCATTTTCATCGTGAGCTGGAGTCACTTTAAGACAACCTGTACCAAATTCTATATCTACATATTCATCTTCAATTATTGGTACTACTCTATTTGATAATGGAACAATCGCTTTTTTTCCTTTTAGATGGGTAAAACGTTCATCATTGGGATTAATACAAATAGCTGTATCTCCAAAAATAGTTTCTGGTCGTGTTGTGGCAATTGTAAGATATTCCTCCTCTAACTCCTCCAAAGGAGAAGAACTCTCCCCCATAGATCCCTTTCCTTTGGAAAGGACTGGGGATAGGATTTTATAGTTTAAATAATAAAGTGTGCCTTGGCGTTCTTCATGTATTACTTCTTCGTCTGAAAGTGTTGTTTTTGCTTCCGGATCCCAATTTACCATACGATACCCTCTGTATATTAAACCCTTGTCATGTAAATCAACAAATACTTTAATTACAGCTTCGCTCATATCATCGTCCATAGTAAACTTTGTACGATCCCAATCACAAGAACAGCCTAACTTTTTAAGTTGTTCTAAGATTACGCCACCATATTCTTCTGTCCATTCCCATGCGTGCTCTAAAAACTCTTCTCTGGTTAAATCATTTTTATCAATACCTTGAGTTTTAAGTTTCGCAACTACTTTTGCTTCGGTAGCAATAGAAGCATGATCTGTACCTGGAACCCAACATGCATTTTTACCTTGTAATCGCGCACGACGAATTAATACATCTTGAATTGTATTATTAAGCATATGCCCCATGTGCAAGACACCCGTAACATTTGGTGGAGGAATTACTATAGTATATGGTTCTCTTTCATCTGGTGCAGAATGGAAATAATCATTCTTCATCCAGTAATCATACCATTTTTCCTCTACCTGTTTTGCATCATATTTTGTTGGAATACTCATACTTTGGAATAGTTTTTGAAATATATTTTACAAAAGTACTTATATTTCTGTTTCTGTAAAATTATAAGTCGTATTAATGTATTGATAAAACTAACATACGAATTTGTATACATGCATTACGTCTAATATTTTTGCAGAACGCTAAAAAAGTAAGTAAGTTTACATTAACTAAAAAAACGAAAACAATGAAAAAATTTGTAATACTATTATTTATTGGTTTGATTAGCCTTTCAATTAATGCTCAAGAAAAAGTAGCAAAAATTGAATTTAAGCAAACAACGATAGATTATGGAACAATAGAGAAAGGAGCAGATGGCGTTAGAACTTTCGAATTCACTAATACAGGAGACGCACCTTTAATTGTATCTAAGGTTAGCTCTAGCTGTGGTTGTACAGTTCCTAAAAAACCAGAAGGGCCAATTATGCCAGGAGCAACTGGTGAAATCGAAGTAAAATATGACACAAAACGTGTAATGCCTATAAGAAAAACAATTACTGTTTTATCTAATGCAGATACTCCAACTGTTGCTTTAAAAATTAAAGGTGAAGTTGTAAAAAGCAAAAGTGTTTTAGAGAAAAAAGATAAAAAAAGCGTAATGGAACAATAATACATTCCTAACGTATAATAAAAAAGCCAAAGTCAATGACTTTGGCTTTTTTATTGATTTATATTATCATTTCTAAATAGAATTTAATTTTTTAATAATGATTTTAGAATAAAAGAGGCTTTTATTTTTATACCATAGCGTTCAACAACCATATTAATTCTTTTTCCATCCTTACCTTGAAGTTTTTCCACAACTTCTTGTAGCGAACTACTAGATAGGTTATTGGCTCCAACCGAAATAATAACATCACCTTTTCTTAATCCTGCTTTTTCTGCCGGAGAATTTGGTCTAATGTTAGCAATATTAAATATAGGCTTAATTACCACTTTAGTTTTTGGTGAGTATATGGCATCTATACGAACAACGTTCTTACTCTTCGAATCTCCATAGCCATTAGAAACGACATCAATTTCTTTTTCTGTAACCAATTTAATTCCTGCATGCTCAATTTCTATCCCACTTTTATTATACTCGAAAGGGTCTTTAAAATTGCCGTTTTTCTTTAAAATGATCTTTGCATTTTTATAATTAATAATAGTAGTAAATCGTTTTAATATTTCTCCACCAAAACTTCCGTTTCTATTCTTAATATTTTTAAAATTTGCAACAATACTAGAATCTGGAAAAGCAACTTTTGGATTTTCTACTATAAAAGAATTCAATTTAAAAGCATCTATTTTTGTTCGTTTACCATAAACACTACCACTTAATCCAAAACCTAAAAAATCTTTAAAATAATTATCTTCAGCCTTAATACCTAAACTATTATTTTCAAAAAGCCATAAAGAATCACTACTTCCAGAATCAATTAAAAGTTTTACAGGGATTTCTTTGCCTTCAATAATTGCTTGAGCATTTAAATAAGGTTTATCATTATAAAATTCTAGATTAAGTACTTCACATTTTTTACAAACCTTAAACTTATAATTTTCATGTTTAGTTAATTTTATAAATCGTTTTGTGTAATTAATTTCTACTACAAAATCCTTAAAAAAATCGAATCCAATAATTCCATGTACAGGAATTCCTAGTTTAGGCGTAAAATTTATAGAAGAATTAAATATGGCATAAAATACCTGATTATAATTAACAGCATCTCCTATTTTAAATTTATTTCTAGAAGATTTTAAAGCTTCAACTAATCCATCATTACCTAATCCTTTGAGATATATTTTCTCAGTATTTATAACCTTAAGTGAATCTGAATCTTTTATAAAATTAAAAACAATAGGCTTCCTTACTCCCGTATCTAATAAGAAAGATAGTTCTATATTATTTACTTCAACAGGAATAACAATAAGATTATTAATTAATTGAAAATTAATTTTACTGTATTTCTTGTCACTATTCATTTTATATGACGCCTGAGAAAAGCAGCTAAAGCTTAGTAATAAAGCGAAAATAAAACTACAGATAAGTGTTTTAATTTTTAAAATAGCGAACATCTTTTAAAGTTACACATCTAAACTATAATAATTGAAATTAATAGCTATTATTTTAGTAACACATTTAGATATTTTTTCGCAACTTTGCACTTTAATTTTATCAAAATGCCAACAATTTCAAGAAAAGGCAAATCAATGCCACAATCACCAATTCGTAAATTGGTCCCCTTTGCTGAAAAGGCAGCAAAAGAAGGTAAATCTATTTATTACCTTAACATAGGTCAACCAGACATAAAAACGCCTAAAATAGCAATGCAAGCTGTTAAAGATAGTGATATTGATGTTTTATCGTATTCTAGGTCTGAAGGTTCTGAAACTTACCGTAAAAAAATAGCAAACTATTATGCTAAAAATGATATAAATGTAACTCATGAAGATATAATAGTTACTACTGGAGGCAGTGAAGCACTGCTCTTTACATTTGGGAGTATTATGGATGTTGATGATGAAGTTATTATTCCTGAACCATTTTACGCCAATTACAATGGTTTTTCTACCGCTTCAGGAGTAAAAGTAGTACCTGTAATTTCAAAAATTGAGGATAACTTTGCTTTACCTCCAATTGAAGAATTCGAGAAACTAATTACACCAAAAACTAAAGCCATTTTAATATGTAATCCTGGTAATCCAACTGGGTATTTATATTCAAAAGAAGAAATACAAAAATTAGCTTCGATAGTTAAAAAACATGATTTATTTTTAATAGCCGACGAAGTTTATCGTGAATTTGCTTACGATGGAGAAGTGCATTACTCTATAATGCAAGAACCAGATTTAGATAAACATGCAATAATTATAGATTCTGTTTCCAAACGATATAGTATGTGTGGAGCAAGAATTGGTTGTTTAGTTTCTAGAAATAGTGACGTTATACAAACAGCTTTAAAGTTTGCTCAAGCCAGATTAAGCCCACCCACTTTAGCACAAATTGCTAGTGAAGCTGCGTTAGATACTCCGCAAAGTTATTTTGATGATGTTATTGAAGAATATGTAGAACGACGTAATACATTAATTAGCGAACTTGATAAAGTGGAAGGCGTTAAGGTAGCAAATCCTAAAGGTGCTTTTTATTGTATTGCAGAACTACCTGTAAAAAATAGTGATCATTTTGCGCAATGGCTTTTAGAATCTTTTGATGTTAATGGTGAAACAATTATGGTAGCTCCAGCAGCTGGATTCTACTCTACACATGGAGTAGGTTTAAACCAAATTCGTATTGCATACGTGTTAAATAAAGAAAGTCTAGTTAAAGCAGTAAATATTATTAAGGAAGCCTTAAAAGTTTACAAAGATTAGTGTTAATACTAAATGACATATCGTTAAAAGATTATAATACTTTTGGTATTGATGTTATGGCGAAACATTTTGTTTCGGTTAATACTATTGATGAATTAACTACAGCATTAAAACTAAAAGAATACTCTAAAAAATTTATATTAGGAGGAGGAAGTAATATACTACTTACTAAAAATATGGATGCTTTAGTTATTCATATTAACCTAAAAGGGAAAGAAATTGTTTCTCAAATAAAAGACACCGTAATTGTAAAATCTCAAGCTGGTGAAAATTGGCATGAATTTGTTTTATGGTGTTTAAAGCAAGATTATGGCGGTTTAGAAAACATGTCTCTAATACCTGGAAATGTAGGCACAGCACCAATTCAAAATATTGGAGCTTATGGTGTTGAATTAAAAGATCACTTTATATCTTGTGAAGCCATAGACTTGCAAACTTTAGAGCGCAAAACATTTAATAATTCCGATTGCGATTTTGGTTATAGAAATTCAATATTTAAACAAGCAGCCAAAGGAAAATATATAATTACCAGTGTAAATTTTAGGCTTTCTATAAAAAATCATACGCTTAGAACTAATTATGGTTCTATTCAAGAGGAACTTAATAGCTTGAAAGTAATACCTACGATTCAAAACATTTCAAAAGCAGTAATAAATATTAGAGAAAGTAAATTACCAAACCCTAAAGAAATAGGAAATAGTGGTAGTTTTTTTAAAAATCCAATAATTAATAAGACACAATTTAAAATACTAGAAGAAAAATTCCCCGATGTTCCTTCTTATAGTATATCAGAAGAAACTATAAAAGTACCTGCTGGCTGGCTTATTGAGAAAGCTGGATTTAAAGGAAAAACATTTAAAAACTATGGCGTGCATAAAAAACAAGCTTTAGTTTTAGTAAATTACGGAGGTGCAAAAGGAGGAGATATTTTAAAACTTTCTAAATTAATACAAGAAACTATTTATCGTATCTTTGACATCTCAATTGAAACAGAAGTTAATATTTTGTGAAATAAATATTTAATACAATATCTAATACATTAATTAGTTACCCTAACTACTTAGTAACCAAAAATACTAATTTGATTAGCACTATAGAACAAAATATCGTTGCCCTTCTTAAAGAAGGTGACAAAAAAGCGATGTCGTTACTTTATGATAACTATTCGGCCGCATTACTAGGGGTTATTAAGAAAGTTATTTCTGATGACGACTTTGCTCAAGATGTATTACAAGAAAGTTACATCAAGGTATGGAAAAATGCTAAATCTTATAACCCGGATAAAGCAAAACTTTTTACTTGGTTATATAGAATTGCATACAACACCGCTATAGATAAAGTGAGGTCTATAAATAATAAATCTGGTAAGGAAGTCCAAATAGAAGAGTCTAACGTATATAAATTGACAACCAAGAGTTTAAACCAAGATACTATAGATATTAAAAAGCATTTAGGAACTCTAGAAAGTAAATATCAAATTGTAATTAACGCATTGTTTTTTGAAGGGATGACCCAACAAGAAGCAAGCGAAGAACTAGAAATCCCTTTAGGGACCATAAAATCCAGACTAAAAATTGGATTACGAGAATTGAAGAAAATTTACAACCCTTAATCGTGTAAATGTGATGAGCAATAAATTTAATATATCCCTGAGTTCAGACCTTTTAGAAAAATATCTAATTGGTCAGGCATCAGATTCAGAAACCAAAATCATTGAGGATTTAATTAATAAAGATCCTGAAGTGAAAGCGGCTTATGATAAAATGCAATGTGATTTAGAACTAGTTTCTCAAGCAAATGCTGTAGAAGCTCCAAGTCATTTATTAACTAATATTCTTAGTGAATTAGATGATAAGCCTGTAGTTACTATGGCAACAAATAATAAATCTGAACGTAAAAGAACATGGGCTAGTTTTGCAGTAGCTGCTAGTGTAGCTGCATTACTTTTTGGTGCCACTTCTTATAAATTATATCAACAAAACCAACAATTATTATCAGAAAACCAAGTAATAGTTGAAGAAATATTTGATTTAAGAACAGATATTGCTACTAATCATTCTACTTTAGATTTTCTAAGAAAACACTTAGATCAATTAAATAACCCAGAAACTGAAAAGTATGTTTTAAAAGGGAATCGTAGAGCAAAAGATTTACAAACAGTAGTATACATAAATTCAAAAGAACAAACGTCTATGCTGGATGTTGTTTCATTACCAAGTTTACAAAAAGAAAAATGTTACCAAATATGGGCAGATATTCAAGGTAAAATGGTGAGTTTAGGTATTCTAAATGAAGCTGATAGACGCTTACAAAACATCCCTTACACAAAAGACGCTTTAGGTTTAAGTATTACTATAGAACCTAAAGGAGGAAGCATAGAAGCTTCATCGGAAACACCCGTAGCAGAAATATCTCTTAAACTTAATGATTAAGTTTATATAAATAAACCACTTGTTATTAACTAGAAAAATCTCGACATAATGTGTCGAGATTTTTTTATGTATATAATTTTATATGCTTTTTTTTATCAAGAACGATGGTTAAACTCTACTTGGTTGGCTTCCACTACGCTCAGCCGCCATTAAACAAGTGCGTAAATAATGGATAATAAATGAAACTAAAATTAGTTATACTTGCTGGTGGTTGAGCGAAGCCGAAGCCACAATTTAATTCCATTTCATTTAAATACTAATCAAAATTAGAGCACTTTGTTAATCTTATCAAAAGCAGTATCTTTGGAGTCAACAACTATTAATTATTTTAATGAAATTATTATTACTCACTTTAGGGCTTTTAGGAATTGCATTTGCAGGAATCGCAATAAAAATATGGGCTAAAAAAGATGGAGAATTTGCCGGAACTTGTGCTAGCCAAAACCCTATGTTAAACAAAAGTGGTGAAGCTTGTGGTTTTTGTGGTAAACCTTCAGAAGAATTCGATTCTTGCAAAGAACCTCAACATTCTTAATATACAATGCTTATGCTTGATGTCCTGTTCTACAGTTTTGTAGCTATAGTATGTATTCAAGTTATTTATTATCTCATACTCTTTGGTAATTTTGCATTTCTTAAACCTACAGAACATAAAACTAAATCTGTTCCCGTTTCAGTCATAATTTGCGCAAAAAATGAAGCTGAAAACTTAAACCGTTATTTACCTTCAATAGTAAACCAAAACCATCCCAATTATGAAGTCGTCTTAATTAATGATTCTTCAAATGATGACACTTTAAAAATCATGAATCATTTTGCATCAATTCATGATAATATCAAAATTGTAGATGTAAAAAAAGTTGAAGCCTTTTGGGGTAAAAAAAAATATGCTTTAACTCTTGGTATAAAAGCGAGTAAGTATGATCATTTATTATTTACAGATGCAGATTGCGAAGTTGTTTCCCCATATTGGATATCTCAAATGACAGCTCAATTCAATAAAAATAGTACTATAATACTAGGTTATGGTGGGTATTTTAAAATTAAGAACTCTTTCATTAATAAACTAATTCGTTATGAAACCTTACTTACTGCGGTTCAATACTTTTCTTATGCAAAAATAAGGCTACCTTATATGGGCGTTGGTCGTAATTTAGCCTATCATAAAGATGAGTTTTTTAAAACTAATGGATTTATTAATCATCTCGATATTCGTTCTGGAGATGACGATTTATTTATAAACGAAGCGGCAACAAACACTAATACAGAAATTTGTTTTTCGCCAAATAGTATGACGTTATCGCAACCAAAACAAACATTTGAAGAATGGATTACTCAAAAAAGACGTCATATATCTACAGCAAAACATTATAAATTAAAACATAAATTATTATTGGGCCTGTTCTATTGCTCTCAATTACTTTTTTGGCTTTTAGCAACAATCTTATTAATCGCTCAATTTTATTGGGAATTTATATTAGCTTTAATAATAATACGCTTTATAGCAGTATTTATTACGCTATATTCTTCTTCTAAAAAACTAAACGAAACTAACCTTATTGTTCTAACACCCGTTTTAGAATTATTTTTAATTCTTTCGCAATTTGGTATATTTATAACTAATCTTATTTCAAAACCTAAACATTGGAAATAACTGAAGCCATAAACAGGGCAAAAAAAAATGATCAAAAAGCCTTTAATTTTTTACTTAATAAGTTTTGGGATAGCGTCTATGGTTTTCAATTAAAAAGAATTGAAAACGAGAACCAAGCAGAAGATATTTCAATAAGAACTTTTTCTAAAGCTTTTGATAAAATTGACACTTATAATGAAGACTATAAATTTGGAACATGGTTAATTACCATTTCTAAAAATATTCATATTGACTTACTTCGTAAAGAAAAAAGCTCTATTCGTTCAAAAATGTCTAATGCAGAAGATCATTCTAATTATGACATTCTAGATGAATCACCTTCAGCTGAAGATAAAATCATAACAGAACAGAATTTAGCACAACTTTTAAGGGATATAAAAAAACTAAAACCCCATTATCAAGAAGTTATAAACTTGAGATATTTCCAAGAACTATCTTATAAAGAGATTTCAGAAGAAATAAACGAATCAATAAATAACGTAAAAGTTAAACTATTACGCGCAAAAAAATTACTAGCCGAAATTATTCAAAAAAATTAATTCTTTAACATATAGTTCTTTTCTTATAACTTTTTAAACTAGAGAATAGTTTAGTTTGTTTTAGTCGTTTCTAATTAATAGAAATACTCTTATCTTTGTAGCACGAAAAATGGCCTTATGAATACTAAAAAAGCTTCAAATATATTACCTAAAAAACAAGCTAAACCCAAATGGCTTCGTGTAAAATTACCAACAGGAAAAAAATACACAGAACTTAGAGGTTTAGTTGATAAGTATAACTTAAATACCATTTGTACATCGGGAAGTTGCCCAAATATGGGAGAATGCTGGGGAGAAGGAACGGCTACATTTATGATTCTTGGAAATATCTGTACACGTTCTTGTGGGTTTTGCGGTGTTAAAACGGGCCGTCCAGAATCTGTAGATTGGGACGAACCAGAAAAAGTAGCCAGATCTATAAAGATCATGAATATAAAACATGCGGTTTTAACAAGTGTAGATCGTGATGATTTAAAAGACATGGGAAGTATTATGTGGTCGGAAACAGTAAAAGCGGTTCGTAGAATGAATCCTAATATAACATTAGAAACTCTTATCCCAGACTTTCAAGGTGTAGAAAAACATATAGATAGAATAATAAAAGTCGCTCCAGAAGTCGTTTCTCATAATATAGAAACTGTTCGTCGTTTAACCAGAGAAGTAAGAATACAAGCCAAATATGATAAAAGCTTAGGAGTTTTAAACTATTTAAAACAACAAGGACAACGTAGAACAAAATCTGGCATTATGCTAGGTCTAGGAGAAACAAGAGAAGAAGTTATAGAGACGCTACATGATCTTAGAGATAATAATGTAGATGTAGTAACTATAGGACAATATTTACAGCCTAGTAAAAAGCATTTACCTGTTAAACAATTTATACTACCAACACAGTTTGAAGAGTATAAAAAAATTGGTTTAGATTTAGGTTTTCGCCATGTAGAAAGTAGCGCACTTGTTCGCTCATCTTACAAAGCACAAAAACATATAAACTAATTATTTATTTAAATGATTAAAATAGCTATTAATGGTTTTGGTCGTATAGGAAGGCGTGTCTTTAGATTATTACAAGACCATAAAAATGTGCAAATTGTTGCCATTAATGATCTTGCCGATTCTAAAACATTAAGTCATTTACTTAAATATGATAGTATTCATGGCATTATAAAAGCAGAAATAACACACGATGCGAAAAATATTATTGTTAATGGGAATGCAATTCCCTTACTTAATAGTAAACAAATAGAAACAATAAACTGGAAACCTTTCAGTCCCGATTTTGTTATAGAAGCTACTGGAAAATTTAAAACCTCTGAATCTTTAAATTTTCATATAAAAAATGGAGCTAAACGTATTATTTTAAGTGTTCCGCCAATTGAAGACGATATTAAAACTATTGTTTTTGGAGTTAATAATGATAGCATAAAAGGGAACGAAACCATACTTTCTAATGCTTCTTGTACAACTAATAATGCAGCACCAATGATTCACATAATAAATGAATTATGTGGTATTAATCAGGCATACATAACAACAATACATTCCTATACTACAGATCAAAGTTTACATGATCAACCACATCGCGATTTAAGACGTGCTAGAGCAGCTGGGCAGTCTATAGTTCCAACGACCACAGGAGCAGCAAAAGCACTTACAAAAATATTTCCAGAATTATCCAATGTTATTGGTGGTTGTGGTATTAGAGTTCCTGTTGCTAATGGATCGTTAACTGATATTACATTTAATGTAAAAGAAAAGGTTACCATTCAAGAAATTAATAACGCTTTTAAAATTGCATCCAAAACAACTTTCAAAAACATCTTAGAATATACTGAAGATCCAATTGTATCTATTGATATTGTTGGTAATACCCATTCTTGTATTTTTGATTCACAGATGACTTCTGTGATTGGAAACATGGTAAAAATAATAGGTTGGTACGATAATGAGACTGGATATTCTAGCAGAATTATTGATCTAATATTCAATTTATCGGAAAAAAACTGACTTTTATCGGATAAATATTTATATTTGTCATTATAGCCACGAAATATGAAGTCCCGTTTCAATAAACTTATTTTATCAATATTACTTCTTATCTGCTTTTCTACAGCAGGGCAGAATGCTATAGATTTAACTAAAGACAAAACTTTAAAAAAGATTTCTGCTATTACAGAGTCTGCTCAAAACAACATTTCAGCAAAAAATTATTTCAAAGCTCAAGAAGAATTAACCAGCGCTCTTGAATTAGCGAGATCTATAGACGATAAAAAAAGTATTGGACTTATCAATTCTAAAATTGGTAAAATCAAATATGAAATGGAAGAATATGAGGATGCAATTGGCTACCTTATAATGGCAGTAGAAGAACAACGTTATGTTGAAGACACAGCAAATTTAGCTAACACCTATAAAACTTTTGGTTATGTGTATATGAATCTAAAAGATTATAGTCAAGCACAAGACTATTTCAAATCTGCTCACTTATTATTTAAGAAACAAGATTTAAATAGTTATGATGCAGAAGCATTATTAGCTAGTGGTAAAGCCTATAATGCGGTTGAAAATTTTGAAGATGCAAAAGCTCAGTTTAATCTATCTATTTCAATTGCAAAACGTAATAAGCTTAATAAAATATTAAGTAGTGGTTTTATTAATTTAGGTTACTCAGAATCAAAATTAGGAGATAACGATTTAGGAATTGAAACAGTAAATAGAGGGATTTATATCGCTAAAAAGAATAATTATACTGGAATATTAAAAGATGGACTATACATTCTTAGTGATTTAAATGACCGCGCTGGTAACCATAAACTGGCTAATACGTATTTAAAACAACATTTAAAACTATCGGATTCACTTTTAGATGTCAAACGTAAAAGCTTATCTGCAGAGCAACGTTTAAAGTTAGTGAGTAAGACCCATGCCGAACTACAAGACGAGGAAATATCTGATTTAGAAGATGCTAGTGGTCAATCTACATTAGATCAATTAACAACAATATTAAGTATTGCTCTTATTACCATATTATCATTACTAACGCTTTCATTATATAAAAATAATAACATTAGATTAAAATCTAATAATGTTTTACATAAAAAGAATAGTGAATTAATCACAGCTAAAGAAAAAGCAGAAATAGCTGCAAAAACCAAAGCAAACTTCCTTTCTACTGTAACACACGAACTAAGAACTCCTTTGTATGCAGTAACAGGCTTAACAAATATGCTATTGGATGAAGATCCAAAACCTGAGCAAATTCAGCATTTAAAATCTTTAAAATTTTCTGGTGAATACTTATTAACGTTTATTAATGATATTCTTCAAATTAATAAAATTGAAGCCAACAAAGTAGATATTGAACCTGAGGTTTTTGATCTTAAAAAGAAAATGGCCAATGTGATATCTGCATTAAAAAATTCTGCCGATGATAATAATATAAAATTACATTTAGAATACGACGAGGATCTTCCTTTAAATTACAATGCCGATCAATTAAAAATATCTCAAATTTTAATTAACTTAATAGGTAACTCTATTAAATTCACCAAAGATGGTGATATATGGATTAGAGCCACTAAGTTAGATGAAACCGATGGTATTTACAACGTACGTTTTGAAGTTCAGGATAATGGTATTGGAATAAGTGAAGAAAAACAACAGCACATGTTTGAGAGTTTCTCTCAAGGCTCTATTCAAATTAATCGAAAATATGGTGGTACCGGTCTAGGACTCTCTATCGTAAAAGGATTAATTGAAATTATGAAAGGTAAAATCTATTTAAAAAGTAAATTAGGCGTAGGGTCTAGTTTCTATTTCGAAGTACCTATGAAATATACAGATCAAGTTATTCAGGAAAGTAAAGCGACTTATTTTAAAGATGTTAATGAAATTGAATTAAGTACTGTAAAAATATTAGTTGTTGAAGACAACAAAATAAACCAAATGATTACAAAAAAGATTCTTAACAAAATGAGTCTTAATTGCGAGGTTGTAGATAACGGTGAAGATGCCGTAGATATGATTAAAAATAATACTTACGATATTGTTTTAATGGATATTCATATGCCAGGAATTAGTGGTATTGAAGCCACTAAAATTGTTAGAACTTTCGATAAAGATCTTACTATTTTTGCACTTACTGCGGTAACCATTGAAGACCGAATGCAAGAATTTGAAGACGCAGGGTTTACAGATATTATCCCAAAACCTTTCAAACAAGAAGATTTTGAACGTAAGTTATTTAATGCATTAATGGGAGATAAAGTAGAACCTAAAGTGTCTTAATAACAAACTCTTTCACCAATTTATCAAACTTCTCTTTCTCGTTTATAATAATTTCAATAGGAATATAATAGAGATTGTTTTTCAAACTATCAAACACTTTTAATCTCGAATAATCTTTTTCAGTAGTAACTATTACTTCTTTTTTATTAAATTGAATGACGTCTTTTTCAGTAAAACGATAATGGTCTTTATATTCAATATGATTAAATTTTAATCCTTTCGATTTCAAAAAATTAACCAAAGGATTAGCATTAGCAATTCCAGTAACCAACGTAAAGCCTGATAATGATTCTAAGGGAATAGAATCATTAATTCCAATACCGCTTTTAGGATAACTAATTGAGCTAAAAAACAACTCTTGATTGGTATTAGGTTTAATTTTATTTTTAATTACTTCTTTTTCTTTATCAGATAAATCAATAGGACATTTAGTTATCACTATTAATTGCGCACGTTTTGCGCCTTTTCTTGGTTCTCTTAAATTACCTAAAGGGAGCACCCAATCGTTTGTATAGAGATTAGAATATGTAGATAACAAAATGGTAAGGCCTGCACTTACTTTTCTATGTTGATAAGCATCATCAAGTAATATAACTTCTGGTTTTAATGGAGAATCAAGAAGTTGTGTTATTCCTTTTTGTCTATCCTCAGAAACAGAAACCATGATATCTTTACCATACTTTGAATAAAACTGAAAAGGTTCATCTCCAAGCGTTAAAGCCGTAGCAGTATGATCACCTAAAATATACCCTTTGGTTTGTCTTCCATATCCTCTGCTTAGCGTAACAACTTTGTAATCCTGCTTAAGTAAGCGAACTAAATATTCTATCATTGGGCTTTTACCAGTTCCTCCTGCACTTAAATTGCCCACACATATTAATGGCAAATCGTATGATTTTGAGGATTTAATCCCTTTATCATATAATTTATTTCTAACCCAAGTAACTATATAATAGATGGGTGTAAAAGGAAAAAATAGGTAACGTAATAATTGCATATAAGCGAAAGTAAAAATTTTATCTTTGTTACAAACAATTAATTTGGTATTATAAACTTTTAAAACATAGTATTAAGTCTAAAAATATGACAGTACAAGAAGTAATAAATATAATTGAAGCCGAAGCACCATTAACTTACGCAGAAGATTTTGATAATGTAGGACTCTTAGTAGGAGATAAAAAACGAAAAGTTACTAATGTATTGGTAACACTAGATACATTAGAAGCTGTAGTAGACGAAGCCATAGATAAAGACTGCAACCTTATTATTAGTTTTCATCCTATCATTTTTAAAGGGTTAAAAAAAATAACAGGAAAGAATTATGTAGAGCGCGTGGTTTTAAAAGCCATAAAGCATGATATTGCTATTTATGCCATTCATACTGCTTTAGATAATGCAATAAATGGTGTTAACGATATAATATGCGATAACTTAAAACTTAAAAACAAGCGCATTTTAATACCGCAATCTAATACTATCAAAAAATTAACCACTTATGCGCCTCAAAATGAAGCAGGAAATTTAAGAGAAGCTCTTTTTAAAGCAGGAGCTGGAGAAATAGGTAATTATTCTAACTGTAGCTTTAATACAGATGGCATGGGAACTTATAAAGGAAATCAAGATTCTAACCCCACAAAAGGTAAAAAAGAAATAGAGCATAACGAACAAGAAACTAAAATCACAGTCACTTTTGCGAAACATTTAGAATCAAAAATTTTAAAAACGTTATTTAATACACACTCATACGAAGAAGTTGCTTATGAAATAGTGACATTAGAAAATAAGAATCAAAATATAGGCATGGGAATGATTGGGGAGCTTGAAAAACCGATGCAAGAAGAAGCCTTTTTATCTTATTTAAAAAACACAATGAATACTAAAATAGTAAGACACTCTAAACTATTAGGAAAATCTATAAAAAAAGTAGCTGTTTTAGGTGGTTCTGGAAGTTTTGCAATAAATAATGCAAAAGCTTCTGGTGCAGATATTTTTATAACTGCGGATTTAAAATATCATGACTTCTTTTCTGCAGAAAATGCTATTATTTTAGCAGATATTGGCCATTATGAAAGCGAACAGTACACAAAAAATGGTTTAGTTTCAATACTTACAAAAAAAATCACTAATTTTGCCATCATTTTATCACAAACAAATACCAATCCAGTTAAGTATTTTTAAATATGGCAAAGAAAGAAGTAACAGTTGAAGATCGCTTAAGATCTTTATACGATTTACAGTTAATCGATTCTAGAATAGATGAAATAAGAAGTGTTAGAGGAGAACTGCCTTTAGAAGTGAGCGATTTAGAAGATGAGGTTGCTGGACTTAATACCCGATTAGAAAAATTACAAACGAGTTTAAGTACTATTGATGCTGATATAAGCAATAGAAAAAATTTAATTGAAGAATCTAAATCTTTAATTAAAAAATACAGTGAACAGCAAAAAAATGTTAGAAATAACAGAGAATTTAATTCATTGACTAAAGAAGTTGAATTTCAAGAATTAGAAATTCAATTAGCCGATAAACACATCAAGGAGTTTAAAGTACAAATTGAGCAGAAAAAAGAGGTTATTGATAAAACTAAATCTCATGTTAAAGCTCGTGAAGAACATTTAAAACATAAGAAAGGTGAATTACAAGAAATTCTTGCTGAAACTGAAAAAGAAGAACTAGCGCTTATCAAAAAATCTGAAGATTATAAAAAGAAGATTGAAGATCGCTTAGTAGCTGCTTATAATCGTATTCGTAAGAATGTTAAAAATGGTTTAGCAGTTGTACCAATTGAAAGAGGTGCTTCTGGTGGCTCTTATTTTACAATTCCACCGCAAATTCAAATGGAAATTGGTGCACGTAAAAAAATAATTACGGATGAGCACAGTGGACGTATTCTTGTTGATGAGCTTTTGGCTAATGAACAAAAAGACAAAATGACAAAAATGTTTAAAAGATTATAAGCATTACTTAATAATATATTTAAAAGCTTCTGTTTCTACAGAAGCTTTTTTTTTACCATTTTAGCAAAACTTTAGGAAACCATCTGTTTAGGTTTTCTAACTTTATCCGACTTAGTAAATAAATTTACATTAGTGTAATTCATATTCATTTTTAAATTATGAATATTAAAACAAATAAAAATAACAACTTTAACTAAACAGATACCCGTCTACGCGGAAAAAAAGATGAAAAACATCCTATCACTTTTAATAATAACGCTTTTATTTAGTTGTAAAAATCAAGCTCAAATAAATACAGAGCAACAAAAAATTACAAACGCTAAACCTATAGAATTACCTTTAGAAAATGGAATGGCAAAAGCACACTTTGCTAGTGGTTGCTTTTGGTGTGTAGAAGCTATTTACGAAAGTGTAGAAGGTGTTAGTGAAGTTATTAATGGATATTCTGGCGGGCACACAAAAAAACCAACTTACGAGGGAAGCAACACTGGGAGAACTGGTCATGCTGAAGCCGTAGAAGTTATTTATAATCCTAAAATAGTAAGTTTTTCAACATTGGTAGATGTTTATTTTGCATCACAGAATCCAACGCAAGTTAATGGCCAAGGTCCAGATCATGGTTCTCAATACAGATCTATTTTATTCTATCAAAATAGTACTCAAAAAAAGATCATATTAGAAAAGAAACAAACTCTTGCTAAAAAATTAAACTCTAAAATAGCTGCAGAGGTTTATCCTTTTCAAAAATTCTGGATAGGTGAAGATTATCATCAAAACTACGAAAGATTACATCCTAACCAAGGTTACATTAGAAGTGTTTCTGTACCAAGATTAAAACGTTTTCAAGCTAAAATGCCAGAAGTACTTAAAAAAATTGAACATTAATTTAATTCTTGGCTCTTGGCTCTTGGCTCTTGGCTCTTGGCTCTTGGCTAAAATTGTTATTTCTGAACCTTCAAACAACTATAATTCGTTAATTAAACTTTATTAACTGAAAATTGCACATTGTTAATTGTTAATTGTTTAAAGTTGCCTTTATCTCAAAAATCAAAGGATACAATTGGTCTTTGGTTGTGAAATATCCTGAAGAATTTTCTTTTAAATTCGGGAATACATTATAAGGGCTCTCATCATACTCATTTAAATAGTCAATTTGTAATCCAGCTTCAATTAAGGCATTCATAATTTGGCTAAAACTATGATTCCAGGTGAAATCTTCCCCTTTAATATCTGCATTTTCATCTGCATAAGTACCTTCATAAGTTTCATAAATAACTTCTTTTCTATGATAGGCGTATTTCATTATTGGCTCATCTTCTAAATAATCAAACATCCAAACTATAGGATGAAATTCAACCATATAAAAAACACCTCCAGATTTTAATCGTTCAGCGATCATTTTTGCCCATGGTTTCAAATCTGGTAACCATCCAATAACACCATAAGACGTATAAACAATATCAAACTGCTGGTTTACGTGTTTAGAAGTATCTAGAACATTACAGGCTACGAATTGAGCATCTAATTGCAACTCATCATTTAGCTCTTCTCCTAATTTAATTGCAGCTTCACTTAAATCTACTCCAACACATTTAGCTCCTAACCTGCTCCAACTAAGTGTATCCTGTCCAAAATGACATTGTAAGTGTAATATAGATTTGCCCTTTACATCCCCTAAAGCATTAACCTCAAATTTCATTAAAGACGACTTCCCTTTTTTAAAAGATTCTAAATCATACATTTCACTAGCAGCATGAAAAGCTACCCGTTTATTCCATGATGCTTTATTTGTTTCAAAATAATTGTTATTCTTCTCCATTTTTTAGAATTATTTCTATTGAAGTCATTTAAACTTTTTGAATTATAGCGAAAATTAGCAATTTTTAGACAGTTTGAAAGCTTTTTTGAGTTCCATAGTGTTACTACGTAAAGAAAAAAAAAGACTAAAAAATGGCAAAAAAGGGCAATTTTTCAGCTAATTGAAAAGGTTTAAATAATTTCACTATCTATTCATTAACTTTGTCCAAAAATTGTATATGCGCTATATTTATTTTACTTTTTTTTTCATTTTATTCATTTCTTGTAAAGAAGATAAAACAACTTATCAAACCAAAACTACAAATTTATCTGTTGCAGAAAAAATTGCAAATGCACATGGTTTTAATAATTGGAAAAATGTAACTTCGATTGAGTATACATTTAATGTTGATAGAGACACCAATCATTATGAGCGCCAATGGAAATGGGAACCCCAAAAAAATAGAGTCACTATTAACGAAAACAAAGACACCTCTTTTAGTTATAGTACTACAAAAATAGACAGTATTTCTATTCGAACAGATCAAGGCTTTATAAATGATAGGTTCTGGTTACTGGCGCCCTTTAATTTGGTTTGGGATGAAGGGACTACATTATCTAAGCCAACTAGAGATAGTACTTTAATTAGTAAAACAATCGCAAATAAAATCACATTATTATATTCTGATAAAGGAGGTTACACTCCTGGTGATGCCTACGATTTTTATTATGACGATAATTATATAATCAAAGAATGGGCCTTTAGAAAAGGAAATAGTAAAACACCTTCTTTAGTTACTAAATGGGAAGATTATAAAGATTTTAACGGGATAAAAATAGCAACAAGCCATATTAGACCTAATTCTAACTGGCACTTGTACTTTTCTAATATTAACATAATTACCGAGTAATAGTTCGTAATTAATTCATTTTTATGTAATTATGTTAAAGTATTCAAAATTTAATGTATATTCGTCAAGATTTATTAAAAATAATAATTGATTGTCTATTAAATACTTAATAAAAGTATTTAATAATCTAAATTTACTTTCATTCCTACTTTGTTTTTTGGTGTTTTAATTCAACCAAAAATAAATTACTATGAAAAAAATTGTACTTATAGCCTTCGTATTTACCTTATGTTTTAATCTAATTCATTCGCAGAACGCCTATCCACTAGGACAAACTCCAGCTATAGGAGATAAAGAATTTACAGTATTAATTGCTACCCTTGGAGGTCAACCTGTTCCTAGCGCAACACTTACTAGGGTAAATGCAGCAGTAGAAACTTTTAATGAATATGCTAATACTTTATCTGGTGGTAAAATAAGAGTTTCTTCAATTATAAGCCCAATTATGACCATTAATCAAAACCCACCTGATTTGGGAGATAAATTAGCATTAATGAGACAGGCAGCTCAACAAAATGGCATTAACTTAAATGTTCCTTATTTAGGTTATGTTGTAATTTCAGACGATTTGGTACAATATGGAGGTGTAGGATCTGGAAACGGTACAACTGGACAAATAATAATGGGCGGCAACAATCTATGGATTCCAGGAATTGTTCATGAAATGATGCATATGTTTTCTGTTGGTCATGCACACATAAGAGAAGGCGGTAATGAAATTTTCCCAGGCGAGGTTCAAGCCGGTAGTGATCCTTATTATTTTATGGGAAGTGAAGGAGATCTAAAAAATTGTCCTGTAAATTCTAATAGTTGTGATATTTTTGCCACAATTTCCTTGCCTCATAAAGGGCGATTTGCTTGGATAGACAGTGATGAATATGGTGTTAATAATAATGATGGAAATGAAAAGTTTTTCAAAATATTCAACCACGATAATACCACCAGAACAACTAAAGAAAAACTTGGAATATACCTAAAAGGCTTTTATAATGAAGGTGTATTTGTTGTTAGCTATCTTAAAGTTCCTGATTTAGATCAACGGGAACGTTTGGCCAGTGATGGTGTAATGATTCATTACGTACCATACGTGAGTCCTGCAATTTCTGAACTATTAGATTTAACACCTAATTCAATAACAAGTAATCCGGAACGACCTAATGATATTACATTTACTAACATGCACGATGCAGGAGATGGGGCAATTGGAGAAGGACAAAGCGTGGATGTTTCAGATCTTTTTAACATTGAAGTAATAAGAGAAAATGTAGAACCAGGAGACAACAATCATTCTGTCGAATTTAAAATTACACCACTAACGTGTGCCATTATTAATTCTCCATTTAACATCGAAGATTTTGTATATACAGAAGTAGGTAATGAAGATAGGTGTATTGAAAGTTTTAGTAGTTTTTGGAATTTAAACAATGACTCAAGAAATATTGCAAGAATAGATAATCAATCATTAGAATATCCGCCACTAGTTAGTGATGGTAGTAGTTTGAAAATACCATTAGATAATAGTTCTGCTCCACGAAGCCCAGCTTTCTTAATGAGAAGAACATTAGAAACAACATATAATGATGGGGATACTATGTGGTTAGGTTATTTATTAAAAGCGAATCAAATTAGAAATGGACATATTTTTGTTTCCCCAAATAGTGATATAAGTATTGGTATTGGAAAAAGATGGGGTAACATATTAGGTATAGATAACACTAGTGTTAATTTAAGATCATTAACTAATGGAGAAACCGTTTTCTTGGTTGCAAAATACGAGCTTAACCAAGGAAGCTCAAGTGATAATGTTTATTTATGGGTTAATCCTAATATAAATGAACCAATAGAGCAAGACGCAGTTACCTACAAAGAGAATATTAATATAGGAGAAATAAGAGAGATTGGAATAAACTTTCAAAGTGTTGGAGACTTTAATATCGACAGAATTGCTGTTGCCGATAGCTATTCAAATTTAATAAATAATACACTTTCAAACTCGGATTTCTCAAATCAAATAACATTAAATCCATATCCAAATCCTGTTAAGAATGTTTTACATTTATCAAACTCCAAATTAAAACCTTTGGAGATTATTATTTATTCTAGCCTAGGAAAAAAAGTAATGGAATTTTCAAACTTTACTAAAGACAATATCGATCTTAGTAAATTATCTACTGGATTGTTTTTTCTTAAAGTAAAGGATTTAAATATAGGCGCTTCAAAAACGTATAAATTGATAAAAAAATAAAAAAACCTTCAAATAACCATCATAAGTTATTACTACTAGCTTTCAATCTTTATAATTAAAGATTGAAAGCTTTTTATTTCACTAGTACTTAGTATTTAATTAATTTATCAATCCTTCTAGTTTTAGTATTCTTTAATGTATAAATCGTCTTTAATCCTTATTTTTGTTAGAAATCAAAAACTACAAAATTTGTCTCATTATAGATTAGGTCTTGAATTTGCAAAAGAACTAGACCAAAAAGATTCGTTATCTCATCATAGAGATTCATTTCATATTCCGAAAGACAAAAATGGAAATGAAGTTATTTATTTGTGCGGAAACTCATTAGGGTTACAGCCAAAAACGACAAAAGAATATATAGAACAAGAACTAGAAGATTGGGCAAATTTAGGAGTTGAAGGTCATACCGAGGGTAGAAAACCATGGTTGCATTATCATGAATTTTTAACCCAAAACATGGCGAATATAGTAGGCGCTAAACCTATTGAAGTTATTGTAATGAATACATTAACGGCTAACCTTCATTTTATGATGGTTTCGTTTTATAAACCAACAAAAAAACGTTATAAAATTTTAATTGAAGGTGATGCTTTTCCTTCAGATAAATTTGCTGTAGAATCACAATTACGCCATCATGGGTTTGATGACAAAGAGGGTTTAGTACTTTGGAACTCAAGAAAAGGTGAAGAACTGGCACGTTATGATGATTTAGAAGCTATTTTAGAAGCTCAAGGCGATGAAATAGCTTTAGTTATGATTGGCGGTGTTAACTACTACACAGGTCAATACTTCGATTTAAAACGTATTGCAAAACTTGGTCATAAACACGGATGTATGGTTGGTTTCGATTGTGCACATGGCGCAGGAAATGTAGAATTAAATTTACATGATTCTGGAGCCGATTTCGCAGTATGGTGTACTTATAAATACATGAATTCAGGACCAGGAAGTTTAAGTGGTTGTTTTGTACACGAACGCCATTCAAATAATAAAGAGTTGAATCGTTTTACAGGTTGGTGGAGCCATAATAAAGAAACCCGATTTAATATGCGTGATGAATTTGATCAACTTGAAGGTGCAGAAGGTTGGCAATTAAGCAACCCTCCTATTTTATCTATGGCTGCCATAAGAGCTTCTACAGATTTATTTAGTGAAGTAGGCATAAAAGAACTTGTTAAAAAATCGAAACTACTTACTGGTTATTTTGAGTTTTTAATTAATAAATTAAATAACAACGATATAAAAATAATTACGCCTAGCAACCCAGAAGAACGTGGTTGCCAGCTTTCAATACAAGTAAAAAATGCAGATAAGGTTTTGCATAATAAACTAACTGAAGCTGGTGTTATTAGTGATTGGAGAGAGCCAGACGTTATTCGCTGTGCGCCTACTCCTTTTTACAACTCGTTTGAAGACGTTTATCGTATGGTTGAAAAATTAAAGGCAATTTTGAATTAATTTGTCAGTCTTAGCGCAGTCGAAGATCGTTTTAAAATAATAGTAAACAATTCTCTTTAATGAGAATAAAAAAACATGAGTAAAAAACAAAATATACTAATTGTTGGAGCTGGATTATGTGGTTCTCTTTTAGCTTTACGTCTTGGTCAGCGTGGTTATAATGTAACGGTTTATGAAATGCGACCAGATTTGCGTAAAACAGATATTTCGGCAGGGAGATCTATTAACTTAGCTTTTTCAGATCGTGGTAACAAAGCCATGAAATTAGTTGGTATAGAAGCTAAAGTAAAAGAACTATGTATTCCTATGAATGGCCGCATGATTCATGATAAACAAGGAAACACATTTTTATCAAATTATAGCGGTAGAGACCATGAATATATCAATTCTATTTCTCGAGGCGACTTAAATGGACTGTTATTAAATGAGGCTGAAGCTTTAGAAAATGTGTCTTTTCTATTTAATCAAAAATGCAAGTCGATCGATTTTGAAAACACAACTGCAACCTTTCAAGGTTACAAAACAAAAGAAACACTTCTAGTAACAGCAGATATTATAATTGCTACAGATGGTGCAGGATCTGCAATGCGTAAAAGTTATTATTTAGGAAAGAAATTTCTATTTAGTTTTTCGCAAAATTATTTAACGCACGGTTATAAAGAATTAAGTATTTCTCCTACTAAAACTGGAGATTACAAAACACATAAAAATGCATTGCATATTTGGCCAAGAGGCGATTTTATGGTGATTGCATTACCAAATTTAGACGGTAGTTTTACCGTAACACTTTTTTTAAGTTATGCTGAAGGCCAATTCAACTTTAATAATTTAACAACGCCAGAAATGGTAACCAAGTTCTTCAAACAAGAATTTCCAGATGCTTTGGAATTGATGCCTAATTTAACTGAAGAGTTTTTCGAAAACCCAACTGCGCCATTAGGAACCATAAAGTGTTCGCCTTGGCATTATAAAGGCAATACGCTGTTAATGGGAGATTCTGCCCACGCGATTGTTCCTTTTTACGGACAAGGAATGAACGCGTCGTTTGAAGATGTTGTAGAATTTGATACTATTTTAGATCAACATGAAGGGGATTGGGAACAGATCTTTAAAGCATATGAAGCCACTCGTAAAAAAGATACCGATGCCATTGCCGATTTAGCGATCGATAATTTCCATGAGATGAAAGATCATGTAGCGAATCCTATTTTTCAAGAGAAGCGTAAAATAGAAATGGCTTTAGAAAAGGAGTTTCCTAACGATTATTCATCAAAATACTCTTTAGTGACTTTTAATGAAGACATTGGTTATCGTGAAGCCATGCTTAGAGGTAGAGCACAAGATAAAGCCATTCTAAATATGATTTCTGATGGTGAAATTGATGTAAACGGAAGCTTAGAAGTCATTTTAAAACAAGTTTTAGCTGAAACTGAAAATATATTAGAAGAAGATAACGTGGCTAAAACAATGAATCATTAAACAATGAGTAAAAAAGTAACACCAAGAGGCGCCTATCCGCATACAAAACGAGTAGGCGATTTTATATTTGTTTCAGGAACAAGTTCCAGACGTGCAGATAACACCATAGCTGGTGTAGATATTATTGATGACATGGGTACCAAACGTTTAAATATCGAAACGCAAACCAGAGAAGTTATTAAAAACATTGAAAAGAACTTAGCTAATGAAGGCGCAACTTTAAAAGACGTTGTAGATGTTACGTCGTTTTTAGTAAATATGAACGACTTTGCAGGTTATAATAAAGCCTATGCCGAGTTTTTTGAAGCGTCAACTGGACCAACAAGAACTACAGTAGCTGTTCACCAATTACCGCATCCCGATTTAGTGGTTGAGATTAAGGTTATGGCTTTTGTTGGAAATTAAAACGAATGTCCCCTCTAATAAACTAAATATCACATTGAGTAGAATAAATTCTTAATATTAAACTAAAATGTCCCCTCGAGCGCAGTCGAGAGGTCTTTTATGAAAACGATTTTAATATAATTTAGATCAAAGTAGGTCTCGACTGCGCTCGACCAGACAGAGAACTAAAAACATAAATTAAAACTAAATGTCCCCTCGAGCCTTTCAACTGTCGCTCAAGACAGACTAAAGTCGAGAGGTCTCTTATGAAACTATATTATGTTTACGTACTAAAATGCTCTGATGAGTTATTATACACTGGAATAACAAACGACATTTCCAGAAGATTTGACGAGCATCAAAACGGGTTAAACAAAAATTGTTTTACATTTAAAAGAAGACCTTTAGAATTAATTTTTCATCAAGAATTTAATGATGTTAATCAGGCAATTTATTTTGAAAAGAAAATTAAGAAATGGAGTGGAAAGAAAAAATTAGCATTAGCTAATGGTGATTTTGATATGCTGCAACTATTAGCAGAATGTAGAAATATTAGTCATTCAAAATATAATTTAGATAGTAACGAGGTCTCGACTCCGCTCGACCGGACAGGGAACAAAAAAATATAAACTAAATATCACATTGAGTAGAATAAATTCTTAATATTAAACTAAAATATCCCCTCGAGTGCTCCCGATAGCTATCGGGAGATAGGTTTCTTATGAAAACGACTTTAAAATACATATCTATACTAATTCTTTTGTCGGCTTTTTCATGCAAAAAATCTAAAGAGAAAGAATTAGTTGTTGAAGAAATAGAAACTCCAACTATTACAGATGAGTTTAGATTAGAATTCTTAAATCATATTTTGAAAAACAAAAGCGATAAGTCACTCTTTCCTTACGAAGATAAAAACCCATTAATTACTTTTGAATTCTTTAAATATGAAGGATATAAAGACGTATCCAATCATGAAATAGTTGGTAAACCCTCAACTTTTCCTGAAAAAATGAGCTTTTTATTTAAAGAGAATGATTCAACACTTACAATTAAGCAGTTAGAAGACAATACAAAATTTAAAGCTCACAAACTTTCAATGTATGGATATTATTACATTGGTAAGAAAAACGATTATACTAACGACATTAATTTATTTGGAAAGGATTCTATTCAAAAAAGAAAAAACTATAAGAAAAAACATGTACAATTAATATTGAGTAATTTAATTTTCAACACAAAACTAAACAAAGCATATATTTCAGCTTATTATACAAGTAATTATTCAATTGAAATAATATATATTAAGGAATATAATAAATGGCTACCAAAAAAAGTATTTCATCGAACTCAAATGTCAATATCTAATTAGAATCCAAGCAAATAACAATTATTGAGGTCACCATGACAATAAAAAACTACATAAACGGTAAATACCAAAACCCAATAGAAAACATTTGGCTAGATAATTACAATCCTTCCAATGGAGAAATCTACGGGCAAATACCAAACTCAAGCAAAGCAGATGTAGAAAACGCATACAAAGCTGCCAAATCTGCATTTACGCAGTGGTCACAAACTACTTTTGAAGAACGCAGCCGTATTCTTATAAAAATTTCAGAATTATTAGAAGCTAACTTACAACGTTTTGCAGAAGCAGAAAGTAAAGACAATGGCAAACCTGTTAGTTTAGCAAAAGCAGTAGACATTCCAAGAGCCGCAAGTAATTTTCGATTTTTTGGAAATGCCATTACGCAATTTGCTAGTGAAAGTCATGAAAGTGTTGGACAACAAGCGATAAATTACACGCTTCGTCAGCCCATTGGTGTTGTAGGCTGTATTTCACCTTGGAACCTCCCACTCTATCTCTTTACTTGGAAAATTGCTCCAGCCATTGCCGCTGGAAATTGTGTCGTTGCGAAACCCAGCGAAGTCACAGCTATGACTGCGTACTTATTAGGTGAAATTTGTAATGAAGCTGGCCTCCCAAAAGGGGTATTAAATATTGTTCATGGTTTAGGAACAACGACTGGACAAGCGATTGTAGAACACCCAGAAATAAAAGCCATTTCTTTTACTGGTGGCACTGCTACGGGAGCACATATTGCTAGAGTAGCTGCACCGATGTTTAAGAAACTATCTTTAGAATTAGGCGGAAAAAACCCAAACCTCATCTTTGCCGATTGTGATTATGACAACATGTTGGAAACAACAGTACGTTCTTCATTTGCCAATCAAGGTCAGATTTGTCTTTGCGGAAGCAGAATTTTTGTAGAAACGTCTATTTATGAAAAATTTAAAACCGATTTCGTAAATAAAGTGAAAGCACTTAAGGTTGGCCATCCATCTGAAACAGAAACCAATATTGGAGCTTTAGTTTCTAAGTCACATTTAGAAAAAGTAAAACAATATATAGACATTGCAAAAGCCGAAAATGGTAAAATTCTTTGCGGTGGGAACTCAGTTGTAGTTAAAGGCTATGAAAATGGTTATTATTTAGAACCCACAGTGATAGAAGTCCCAAATAATGAATGTCGTGTAAATCAAGAAGAAATTTTTGGGCCTGTTGTTACTATTATGCCCTTTAAAACGGAAAAAGAAGCCTTAGAAATGGCTAATAAAGTAAAATATGGCTTATCGGCAACACTATGGACTAACCATCTTAAACGCACCATGCAATTAAGTAATCAATTACAAGTAGGAATCGTTTGGGTAAACACCTGGATGATGCGCGATTTACGAACCCCGTTTGGCGGTGTAAAAGCTTCTGGAGTTGGTAGAGAAGGTGGTTTTGAAGCCTTGCGTTTCTTCACTGAAGCTAAGAATGTTTGTATTAAGTATTAATTCCCGCAAAGGCGGGAATCTTATGAATCAAAACGGAATTATTAATAAAAAGATTCCCGCCTTCGCGGGAAATATTATGAATTTAAACTTAAATAATAAAAACGCTTTAGTTTGCGGAAGCACACAAGGCATTGGAAAAGCAACTGCAATGGCTTTAGCTGAAGAAGGTGTAAACGTCACTTTAATTGCTAGAAATGAAGATAAACTAAAAGCTGTTTTAGCTGAATTGCCTTCGCATAGAAACCATAGTTACATTGTTGCCGATTTTTCAAACCCTGAAGCATTAAAAACCAAGGTTTCAGAATATATTAAAATGCATAATGGATTTCACATCCTAATAAACAATACTGGAGGCCCAAAAGGAGGCCCTGTTTTTTCAGCAGATATAAATGAGTTTGAAAGTGCTTTTACACAACATTTAAAATGCAATCATGTATTAGCGCAAATAGTGGTTCCTTTTATGAAAGAAGAAGCTTTTGGGAGAATTATAAATGTTATTTCAACATCGGTAAAACAACCTTTAGATGGCCTTGGTGTAAGTAATACCATTCGAGGAGCTGTTGCTAATTGGAGTAAAACCTTAGCTAATGAATTAGGATCTTTTGGAATAACAGTTAATAACGTATTACCTGGAGCTACTGCAACAGAACGCTTAAGTGCAATTATTAAAAATAAAGCCGCTAAAACTGGGGTTTCTATTGACGATGCAAGTAATGCAATGAAAAATGCTGTACCAGTGAAACGTTTTGCTAAACCCGAAGAAACGGCGAATGCTATTACCTTCTTAGCAAGTGAATGTGCAAGCTATATTAACGGAATTAATCTTCCTGTTGATGGCGGTCGCACAAAATCTTTGTAACTTTATAGCACTTTGTCATTCCGTACTTGATACGGAATCCGCAACTAATAATAATTAAATAGATTCCTGCCTACCAGCAGGAATGACAAAAACAAAAACAATGAGCAATTTAGTTTCTCCGTTAAATTTTAAAGCCTGGATTGATGAAAACCGTCATTTATTAAAACCACCCGTTGGAAATAAATGCGTCTGGAAAGATGGTGATTTTATTGTTATGGTTGTTGGTGGTCCAAATAACAGAAAAGATTATCATTATAATGAAACGCCTGAATTTTTCTATCAGATTGAAGGTGATATTATATTGAAAATAATAGATAAAGGCACTCCAAAAGATGTGCATATAAAAGAAGGTGATATTTATTTATTACCTCCAAAAGTACCGCACTCTCCGCAACGTGGTGCAAATACTGTAGGTTTAGTTATAGAATATAAACGACCTCAAGGTATGAGAGATGCCTTATTATGGTTTTGCGAGAATTGTGTTACTAAATTATATGAAGAAGATTTTACGGTAAAAAATATTGAAACAGACATGCCTAAAATATTCGATAACTATTATAGTGACGAGCATAAACGCACTTGTCCAAACTGTAGTGAAATAATGCAGCCTCCAACCAAAGTAAAAATTGACTAAATCCCCATTGCCCTTTGGGCATTTCCCCTAAGGGGAAAATAGATACGGTCTTTATTAATTATTAGAATAAAATTTAATTAGTACAAGAAAAAATCTGCTTTTAAAAAGCAGACTAAATATATTTAAACAAACCTTAAAGATTCCTGACCTCTCAGGACATAACTATGAAACGCAAACTTAGAATTAACGGTCATTCACATTTATTGCCCTATCCTGAGGAAATTCCTCAGTTTATGAAAGACAAAGGTATTTTTTGGGTGGATAAAGACCGTAAATTCATGCTTCAAAAAGATTGGAGCCGCCCAGTAACCGATTCTAGTTTTTTCTTAGATGAAAAATTAGAATGGATGGAACGTTTTAAACTAGATCATGCTGTAGTTTTAAATCTTTCTCAATTATATGGAAACGGCCTTCGTGTTGAAGAAATGAAACAAGCGCTTCGTTTTCAAAACGATTTTAATGCTAAAGTACAGCGCGATCACCCAAGTAAGTTTACCTGTGGTTTTGTAGTGCATCCTGGATTTGTTCGTGGAGCGTGTTGGGAAATAGAACGTTGTGTTGAAGAATTAGGCATGCAGCTTCTTTGTTTACCAACGCATTATATGGATACTATTGGAACTTGGCGTTGTATTTTTGATGAAGAAAACGAACCTATTTTTGAGCTCGCTAATAAATACAATTTAGCTATAGAAATTCATCCTTATGATGGTGAAAAATTTATAAAACTAGAAAATACAAGCTGGCGCTTTCATTTAATATGGATGCTTGCGCAATGTGCAGATGCTTATCATTTTTTAACTTTAAATGGTTACCAAGACAAATACCCAAACATGCGAACGTGTTTTGCTCATGGTGGGCAGTTAGCACAAATTAACTTAGGAAGACGTATTCAAGGTTTTGATGGTAGGCCAGATTTATTTGAAGGAAAAAGTCACCCAAGAAAGGCTGTTGGTCATAGAAATATTTTCTTTGACACATTAGTTCATGATACTGGTTCGTTAAAATTATTGGTAGAGAACCAAGGTTCTAAACAGGTGATTATGGGATTAGACGACCCTTACCCATTAGGTGAGATGGAAAGTGAAAAACAATCGTCTTACCCAGGTAAAATTTTAGATTTAGCTTTAGAACGTAACATTATTGATGAAACTCAAAAACAAGCCATATGGCAAGATAATGTAATACAGTGGTTATGTGGAGATGATGAAGCTGCAAAACAAAAGTTGGTGAATAGGATATTGTCTTAATTTATAGGAAATAAATGTTGTATTGTATTAAAAACGAACCTAAATAAGACAAATAATCGGAATCCTAATTTTATCAATAAAACTAATTTCTTTCACTTACATACAGCTAACTGGATACATAACATTATTTGAAAATTCAAGTAGTGCCAAGTATTACAAATATGGCAAAAGCCACTATTTCTAATCTTTTGATAATGATAAAGAAATTATCAGCGAAAAAAAATACTATAATTAGAAACAGAAAATACGGTTGGGGAGATATTGATACAACCTACTATAGAAAAGGAACAGAAAACTATTATCATATTAACAAAAAAAACTCTTGAAGAATCAATAGTTCTTCCCGTATATCCTAAAGTTGGAGATAATTGGATAAAAAATGACAAAAGCTAGAGTTATGAAGTGATTGAAAACGAACAGAAATTTAAAACACCAGTAAAAAAATACAAAAACTGCATTAAAGTATATTGTAAATAATTGACTAATAAGAATAAGAAAAAAACAAAGAATATTTCCTGTTATATTCACCTGAATATGGATATGTAGGAAATGTAGATTCAAAAGGAAAAATTTTAAGTTATCTGAGTGAAGTCAAACTGAACGCCAAAAAAGGAGAAAAAATTAGAGGAGAATAATAGCTTATGAAAAACTAGGTTTTAAATTTTATAGCAAAACAATTTTGGATATCCCCTACTTTAAAGAAGAGTTAAAAGGAATGCATCGAATGGTAAAAGAGTTGAATACCTAAAAATTGCTTACCAATTAAAAGTGATAAACAGAAAGCCCCCTTAACTCTAAGCTCCTAAGCTCTTATTTTAAACATTAAAGTATTTACTTCTCTAGTTAGAATAAGCTATCATTTTAGGCGTATCTTTGTAATATCACGCGCGGTATATTCCCCAGTAAACATTTCTATGTTACAACATGTCTAAACTCCCAAAAGAGTATACGTTTATAGATCTTTCAGATTATGGAAGGCCAATAGCAAAACGTATTGCAAATGCTTTAAAAAACACATCTTACACTCCTATTCATGTTACTATAGGCTTTATAATCTCTGGGTTATTAGCCATTTTTTGTATATTAACTGGTTATTATTTTTTAGCAGCTTTTTTCTTAATTTTTAAATCGATTTTAGATGCTGCCGATGGAGAATTAGCAAGAGTAAAAAAAACACCATCTTATACTGGTCGCTACCTGGATTCAGTAGCCGATATTATCTTAAATGCTTTAATATTTATTGCCATTTGGCACATTACACAAGCCAATATCTGTTTAACTATTCTTGCCTTTTTGGGATTACAATTACAAGGCACACTTTATAATTATTATTATGTGATTCTAAGAAACAAGTTTGACGGGGACACTACTAGCCGAATATTTGAAGATAAAACACCTGTAGCTTTAAAAGGTGAAAAGCAAAAACATGTAAATCTTCTTTTTAACTTATATAAGGTGCTTTATGGAGGTTTTGATAAAGTCATTTATAATATAGATCGTAATGCGAATGAAGGCAAAGCCTTTCCCAATTGGTTAATGACTAGTATTTCTACTTTTGGTTTAGGATTTCAATTATTAATTATTGCCGTAATGCTCGTACTAGGCTTAAAAGTTTTTATATTTCCTTTTTTTCTGGGTTATACCATTATGGTTTTTGTATTCGTAGGTATTAGAAAAAGTTTCTATTAAAAAGTTAGTACTTTTATGAAAAAGAATTTAGATGAAAACTCTAACCATAAATAGCAACCCTAAAGTTGAATTAAAATTTGAAACCTATCCTAAAGAAATTAGATCTAAGCTTAACTATTTGCGTGACTTAGTTATAGAAGTTGCTACACAAAATGAAACCATTTTAGAAATTGAAGAAACATTAAAGTGGGGAGAACCTAGTTACTTAGTAAAAAAGGGAAGCACAGTTAGAATAGACTGGAAATCTAAAACCCCAAACCAATATGCCATGTATTTTAAATGCACTAGCAAATTAGTAGAAACTTTTAGAGAGAATTATGGCTCTACGTTTAAATATGAAAATAATAGAGCAATACTATTTAGCTTAACGGATAAAGTTCCTGAGGAAGAGTTAAAAACCTGTATTGGTTTAGCATTAAATTATCATTCTGTAAAACACTTACCTAAGCTTGGTTTATAAATAGATCCTTAGATTTTTATTATCTTGCACCTTAATCCTATTAGAAATAACACCTAATGCATTTCATTCCTGAAAAACTAGACGATTATGTAGTCGCTCACTCTGAAAACGAACCTGAATTGCTAAAGCAATTAACACGGGAAACCTTTCAGAAAATACTACAACCACGAATGTCTAGCGGTCCATACCAAGGGCGTGTATTGAGTATGATTTCCAAACTAGTAAATCCTAAGAACATATTAGAAATAGGAACATTTACTGGATATTCTACGCTATGTTTAGCAGAAGGCTTAAAAGTTTCAGGTGAAATACATACTATTGATATAAATGAAGAGTTGTTTGATTTTCAGAGAAAATATTTTAATAAATCTGAATATGGTTCGCAAATCATTCAGCATTTAGGAGATGCTTTAGATATTATTCCGAAGTTGAAAGTAACTTTTGATTTAGTTTTTGTTGATGCCGATAAAGATAACTACATTAATTATTTCAACTTAATTATAAATCAACTTAATCCTGGTGGTATTATTCTCTCTGATAATGTTTTATGGAGCGGTAAAGTTATTGAAACTCTAGACCCAAAAGACAAAATGACTAAAGCTGTTTTAGATTATAATACATTACTAAAAGAAGACTCAAGAATTGAAACTGTGGTTTTACCCATTAGAGATGGGTTAACTATTAGTCGGAGAATATAAAAAGGTCAATCATAAAGCTTATTAACTTTACAATTAACCTTTTTTGCTTAGGCAAATTTATATTATATATTACTGAACTGCTTTTAAAGCATCTATATTTCCATAACCAAACTGACCACTTCTGTTAGGATATAAATCTGCAGATTGCTTTAATTTATTTAAAACCTGATCTTTATTCCAATTAGGATGCTTAGACCATACCAATGCAGCAATTCCAGCCGTGGTTGCAGTAGCTACAGAAGATCCTCCTGTATATTTTCGTTGTCCGTTATTAAACCCTAGAACTGGAGGATGCTTACTTGTATCGTTATCACCTTCCATAATAATAGTGAAGTCTATTTTACTACCACTGTGGCAAATATCACAACGGTCATAATTGGCACCATCATCTACACCTGTTACGGCTACTGTTTCATTCATAGTTGCTGGAAATGTTACGCCATACCAATTTGTAAAATTTGTAGATGTTCCACCCGCTGCAAAAATTAACTTACCTCTACTGTGTGCATATCTTACAGCATCTTTAATATTTCCTATTGACCATGTCCAACCAATAGACATTGATATAATTTTTACATCGCTTCTATTTGCTAATTCTGTTAAAGCTTGAGAAACACCTTTACGTTCATGATAATCGTTTAACAATACATCTTCAGTAGCTCTGTAAGCAACTAAATTAGAATTATAAGCAACTCCAACTGGCATTCCATCATTATTTCTAGGAGCGGCAATAGTGGAAGCCATTTCTGTTCCGTGGCCACATTTATCATGAGGCCCATCATAATTATTAGACCACCACCACGGCGAATCTATAAATGTTCCTTTTTTCTCTACGCGCCTTCCGTTAGATACCCCGTCGTTAAACCCAGATGAATTTAATAAGGATTGTGATTGTGATACTCCTGTATCTATTAAACCTATAGTTATTCCGGCTCCCGTAGAGGTTCTCCATGCTTGAGGAATATTATGTTCGTAAAAATTCCATGCGACTTGAGCATTATTGGGTGAGACTGTTCTGTAATGCGATGAATTTATAGATTCAGAGCTCTTATTACATCCACTACTTGAACGTTGTGTAGGTTGAAGCGTAAACTGGTTGTAACCATTTGGCTCTATGTAACGAATATTATTAGCCTTTCTTAATGCTATTACCGTTTCTATATTCTCAACTTTTACATCTATTACATTAATAATTTCATGTTCAACAACATTTTTACTTCTGTCTTTAATTAAATCAAAATTTTCTGTTGTTCCAATCATTTGTAAAATACCTTCTTTAGTATTTACAAGGCGTTCTGAACGTTGCTCACTAAAGCTTTCATTTTCTTTTCCATAACCAATAGTTAAAATGTTATTACCGTGAACCAATGCGCTCCATAGCATATGATCGTCGACATCTTTCCAATTAAAGGTATTGGTTTCAGATAGTGTAGCCTCAATTCGCGAGTTTATTTCTGAGACTTTTAAGGGATCTTTTTGTAATACTGTTATGCTTTGATCTTCAACAGTTACTGTGTCGTCTTTAGTACAAGATGCAAACACAAATAATACTACTAAAAGTTTAATGTAGTTAGTTTTCATAAAATATATTTTAATGGATTAACATCTAAATATATTAATATTTTTCTAAATAATTAACTTTTATTTTAATGATTTGACAAAATTAAAAGGTATTTTTTATCAAATTACATTTTTCTTCTAACAGAACCTGTGAAATCTTCAAGATCGTCTTTCACTTTGTTCAATTCATCTTTAACATCCTTGGAGATACTGGTATCTATACCATTTGCTTCAGCACTTTTGGTAATTTCTTGTTTAATATCATTAGTTGCATCTTTTAGAGTACGCATCCCTTTTCCAAGGCCTCTAGCAATCTCTGGTATTTTATCAGCTCCAAAAACCATAACCACTATAAGTAGTATGAGAGCAACCTCTCCTCCGCTAATAAATAATATTATTGTTTTATAAATCACAATACAAATATAAATATTTATAATTTCTTCTGTCTATAATGACAGTACGAAATCTTAAAACATGATGAATTATGATATTTTAAATCAATAAATCTCAAAGAAATATAATTCTTTGAGATTTAAAGTCTTTAATTTATTAATACCAGTAGTAGATATATTGAAATCATTTTAAGTTTTTAAACAACTTCAATAAATACAGGTAAAAACTTGTGTTATTTTTGATTAATATTCCAAAACTCCAAATGGATTGATTCCTGAATCATAATCTGATAATTTTTTAAGTGTTCCGTTCCTTCTCACTTTATAGAAAACAACCTTAGTTGCAGAAGCACCAGAATGTGCTAAGAAAAGAATATTACCCCTTTTATTAACAGCAAGATTATGAGGTGTATCAAATTCAGTATCTATTTGGGATACTACATTATTAGTAAATCGACTTATAACACCTATCTTATTATTAGATATTCCAGTGGTGAACACAAAACGATTGCTATTTGTCACACCATGTGTTGCTTCAAAAGGAATTTCGTCCAAAGTTCTTAAATTAAATCTACTGAAAACTGTTATTTTATTATCGTTTTGAGCTGGTACATATATTTTACCGCTTACCGATAATAAGTGCGCATCTCCTCCTACTTCTTCATGTCTCATATATTCTAGAGTACGTGTGTTGTACATGACCACATAACTTTTGTCCGAACCATCAAGAATAGTGACATAAGCTGCAAATCCGCTTTGCGAAATGGTTACATCATGTTGCACTGCATTTTCTGTTAATTCTGGTATTTCATCAGTTGGTAGTGAAATATTTTCGATTAATGAATTGGTACGCAAATCGATAACCGATGTTGTTTTAGAAACAATATTATTAATCCATAATTGACCAGCGCGATCATTTATCCACATATGAAAAGCACCTTCTTCAATTTCTATTTCTCCTTTTATTTCGAATGAATTAGCATCAAAATAAACTACTTTTCTATTAGCAAAATCACCTACATAAATAGAATTATTAAATTTACTATGAGCCAGATAAGTAGGTTGCGCATTATCATCTGGCATATTTATATCTTGAATAAATGCTGTTGTTCTGGCATTAAAAACGCTAACCGTGCCTGATCCCCTATTTGCGACTAAAAAATAGTTTTTCCTTTTACTCTTTTCTAAAATTTCTTCTTGTTGCTCAATTGCGGTTCCTTCAGTCTCTACTATTTCTGTTTCACATGAGAAAAAAAAGAAAAGACTAATTGTTAAAAATAAAAATGCTTTTTTCATTGTTTGAATATTTAAATTGGACTTAATTAATTACACTATTGTTTAACAAATCAAATTATTAGGTCTTAATACATCAAATAACATTGTTCATTATTTTAATATTAAAAAAACACATAAATCATTTACAACTAGCAATTTAATTAAAAAACAAATAGTAATTCATCTCCATTTAGTAAATTTTAAAAAAAGCAATAAAAAAGCCAACTCATACGAATTGGCTTTGAATGTATATAAAATTTTTGTTTTCTAGAATTTATCCCTTCCTGAGAAATGAAAAGCGCCTTCAATATCTGCATTTTCGTCACTATCACTACCATGAACAGCATTCTCTCCAATAGAAGCAGCATATAATTTACGAATAGTTCCTTCAGCTGCATCAGCAGGATTAGTTGCTCCAATTAAAGTTCTAAAATCTTCAACGGCATTATCTTTTTCTAATATTGCAGCTACAATTGGTCCACGTGTCATATATTCTACTAATTCTCCAAAAAATGGTCTTTCGTTATGAACTGCATAAAAAGTTTCCGCATCAGTTCTTGTCATCTGCGTAAGTTTCATTGCTACGATTCTAAATCCTGAAGCATTAATTTTTTCTAAAATTGCGCCAATATGCCCTTTTTCTACTGCATCTGGCTTAAGCATTGTAAATGTTCTATTTGTTGCCATTTTTTTGTTTAAATTTTCATGCAAAAGTAATCTATTTATTAAAATAAACAATATAATTCAATATTAAAAAATTGTATCTTCGTTGCTTATGAATGAACAAGACATATCTGAAATTAAACAATTACTTTCTAACGAAAAAAACATTGTAATTGTACCTCACAAAAACCCTGATGGTGATGCTATTGGATCTACTTTAGGACTCTTGCATTATTTACTTAAAACAAATCATAAAGCAACTATAATTGCTCCAAATGATTATCCAGAATTTTTAAAATGGCTCCCTTTAGAACAAACTATTTTAAAGCATGATACTGAAACGAATCGATGTAATGGCTTAATTGAAAATGCAGATATTATTTTCACTTTAGATTTTAATGCTTTTCATAGAACTGGAAATATGGGATCTGTTTTAGAGAAAAGTAGTGCTATAAAAATAATGATCGATCACCATCAACAACCAGACGATTATGCAAAATACATGTATAGCGATGTAACGATGAGTTCTACTTGCCAGATGGTTTATCATTTTTTAGATAAAATAAATGCTTTAAATTATCTAAACGAAGACATTGCGACTTGTTTATATGTAGGCATAATGACAGATACTGGATCTTTTAGATATAGATCTACAACGAGTACTACACATCGTATCATTGCTGATTTAATAGATAAAGGTGCAGATAATACTAAAATACATAATAACATATACGATACCAATAGTTATAATAGAATGCAATTATTAGGTGTTGCTTTAAACAATTTAAAAGTGATACCAGAATCTAGAACAGCCTACACTTTTCTTTCTCAAGCCGAATTACAAAAACTTGATTATAAAAAAGGAGATACTGAAGGTTTTGTGAACTATGCTTTATCTTTAAATAATATAGTGCTTGCTGCTATTTTTATTGAAGACAAGCAAAACAATATTATAAAAATCTCTTTACGCTCTAAAGGCGATTTTTCTGTAAATGAATTGTCTCGTGCTCATTTTGACGGAGGAGGCCATACGAATGCAGCTGGAGGTAAAAGCAATACGTCTTTAGAATCTACTATTGAGAAATTTATTAGTATATTACCACTCCAAAATAGCGCTTTAAATGATGCCTAGAGTTTTAGTATTTTTCTTTATTTCCATATTTGTATTAAGCTGTAAAGCTCCTGAAGCTAGACGACCAATTTCTGAATCTTCTGGTTCTTTTATAAACCAATCTGTAGCAAGAAATAAAGCCCTTTATGAAAAAGAAAAAAGTGAAATTATTTCACTTATAGGTAACGATTCTACTTATATAAATTCTAATAACGGGTTTTGGTATAAAAAAAATACAGTTAGTAATGATATTGATGCAAAAACTCCAAATTTTGGAGAGATTGTCAATTTTAATTACTCTGTTTCTGATCTAAAAGGAAATCTTATTTATTCAAAAAACGATACCAAAACGCAAAACTATGCCATGGATAGAGAAGAACTATTTAAAGGCTTACGGGAAGGTTTAAAACTTATGAAAACCGGAGAAACTGCTACTTTTATCTTTCCTTCACAAAAAGCATATGGCTATTATGGAGATGAAAATAAAATTGGAACTAATATCCCTATTATTTGTAACGTAACTGTAAATTCAATAACTAAAAAATAATTTCAAAACACAATAAAATTAATAATAATGAATAATTTAAAACAGACACTTAAAATTTTCGTGTTCGCACTATTTGTAAGTTTAACAAGTTCTACTTGTCAAGAAAAACACCCTGATTTAGAAGACGGGCTTTATGCTGAATTTATAACTAACCAAGGCGTTATGGTTGCTAAGTTGTATTATGACAAAGCACCTGTAACTGTAGGGAATTTTGTTTCTTTAGCAGAAGGAACGAATACTAAAGTTGATGAAGAATTCACTGGAAAAAAATTCTATAACGGATTAACATTTCACCGTGTAATAGATAAATTCATGATTCAAGGTGGTGATCCTACTGGAACTGGATCTGGAAGCCCAGGGTACCGTTTTAAAGATGAATTTCATCCAGATTTAAAACATGATAAACCAGGTATTCTATCTATGGCAAATTCTGGTCCAAAAACTAACGGAAGTCAATTTTTTATTACTGAAGTACCTACTCCTCACTTAAATAATAAGCATACTGTATTTGGGGAATTAGCAATAGGTTTAGATATTCAAGATAAAATATCTAACGTAAAAGCTACAGCTAGTAAGCCAGCAGAACCCGTTATAATTACCGAATTAAATATTATAAGAAAAGGAAAAGACGCTAAAAACTTTAATGCCGTTAAAAGCTTTGAGGAACATTTTGTTGAGATTGAAAAAGAAGAAAAGCGCAAAGAAGAATTAATGAATGTTGCTCGTGAAGATTTTATTAAAACTAACGAAAAACTTAAAGGTAAAGTAAAAAAGATGCCCTCTGGTATTGTATTAATTTATACTAAAGAAGGAAAAGGAAAACAGCCTACAGCTCAAGATAAAGTATTAGTAGATTATGCTGGACACTTAGAGGACGGAACTTTATTTGATACAAGCTGGGCAGCAATAGCAAAAGACAATGGAAAGTTTGATGAAAAAAGAGAATATGCCCCTATAGAAGTGCAATATAACTCAAGAGCACGATTAATTCCTGGCTTTAGAGAAGCTGTACTTAATATGAAAGTAGATGATAAAGTACGTGTTTTCATTCCTTCTTTCTTAGGATATGGAGAAAGAGGTGCTGGTGGTATTATAAAACCAAATTCAAACTTAGTTTTTGATTTAGAATTGGTTGGGATTAAGAAGTAATCTTATATCTATTCACTATATAAAAAAAGCAGCTGATAAAGCTGCTTTTTTAGTTTATTTTAAATATTCTAGTATCTTTGATTTCTTAGATTTTATAATCTAAAAATTAAACTAATTAATGACAAAAAACAGTTTCCCTTTTTATAGACAATTAGATCAAATGGATTGTGGTCCTACTTGTTTAAGAATGATTGCTAAACATTATGGGAAATCGTACACTACAGATTTTTTAAGACGAAAAGCAAACATTACTAGGGAAGGCGTTTCTTTAGAAGGAATTGCTGAAGCCTCTGAAGCAATAGGACTGCATACTTTAGCGGTTGCTGTAGATTATAAAACAATCCTAGATGAAGTCCCATTGCCCTGTATTGCACATTGGAGACAGCGTCATTTTGTTGTGATACATAAAATTAAAAAAAACACGGTTTATGTAGCCGATCCTGCTCATGGTTTGGTTAAATACACCAAAGAGGAGTTTATAAAAGGATGGGTAGGAAAACATGGTAAAGATGAAAATTCAAAAGGCCATTTACTGTTATTAGAGCCTACTCCAGAGTTTGACCAAACCGAAGAAGATGATAAAAAAGAATATGGTTTTAAATTCTTGTTCTGGTATTTCAAACCTTATAAAAAATATATTCTACAACTTATTCTAGGGCTATTAGTTGGAAGTTTACTTCAACTTATTTTTCCGTTTTTAACCCAAGCTGTAGTTGATTATGGTATTAATTATCAAAATCTCAATTTCGTTTACTTAATTCTTATTGCGCAACTCGTATTATTCATCTCTCAAACCTCGGTAGAGCTTATAAGAGGTTGGATTTTACTTCATATGACCAGTCGGATAAATATTAGTTTAATCTCCGATTTTTTAGTCAAATTAATGCGATTACCCATATCGTTTTTCGATTCAAAGCATACAGGAGATATTATGCAACGTATTTATGATCATAATAGAATACAAACCTTCTTATCCTCAACAACTTTAAACACCTTATTCTCGGCATTTAACCTTGTTATTTTCGGAATTGTTTTAGCCTATTATAATCTTACTATTTTTAGCGTTTTCTTTGTGGGTTCGTTTTTATACATTGGCTGGACCTTACTATTCTTAAAGAAAAGAGCCGAATTAGATTATAAACGTTTTGATCAATCATCAGACAATCAAAGTAGCCTCTTTCAACTTATTTCTGGAATGCAAGAAATTAAACTAAATGGCTCAGAAAGACGGCGTCGTTGGGAATGGGAAGCCATTCAAGTGAAGTTATTTAAAATATCCATAAAAGGTTTAGCCTTATCCCAAACTCAAAATACTGGTGGTCAATTTTTAAATGAATTGAAAAACATTTTAATTACGTTTATTGCCGCAAAAGCTGTTATTGAAGGCAATTTAACTTTAGGTATGATGCTTTCGGTACAGTATATTATTGGGCAATTAAACTTACCTATAAATAACTTTATTACCTTTATTCAAACAGGTCAAGATGCTAAATTAAGTATTGAGCGTCTTTCTGAAATTCATAATAAAGAAGATGAAGAAAATCGTTTTGAAGAATCCGTTATAGAATTACCAAAAGATAAAACCATAAAAATATCTAATGCAAAGTTTCGCTATGGCGGAAAAAAAGCACCGCTTATTCTAAATAATTTAAATTTTGAATTCCCTGAAGGTAAGGTCACTGCAATTGTTGGCGCAAGTGGTAGCGGAAAAACAACCTTAATAAAACTGCTATTGAAATTTTATGATTTTAATAAAGGTGATGTTCATATAGGGCAAACAAATTTAAATACGATTAGCACAAAGTTTTGGAGAAAATGCTGTGGATCGGTTATGCAAGACGGTTTTTTGTTTACAGATACTATCGCAAAAAACATTACCGAGTCAGATTCCAATGGATTTATAGATAAAGAGCGACTAGCTCATGCTGTTAAAGTAGCAAATATTGAATCTTTTGTAGAAGAACTGCCTTCTGGGTACAATACAAAAATTGGAGCTGGAGGTATTAATGTAAGTGGCGGACAAAAACAACGTATTTTAATTGCAAGAGCCGTTTACAAGAACCCGAAATACATATTTTTTGATGAAGCAACTAGCGCTCTTGATGCCAATAATGAAAAAGTAATTATGGAAAACCTCAACGAATTCTATAAAGGAAAAACAGTTGTAGTAGTAGCACATCGATTAAGCACGGTAAAGAATGCCGATCAAATTATAGTATTAGATCGGGGCAAAATCATAGAAAAAGGAACGCACGACATATTGACAAAAAAGAGAGGTGCCTATTATACATTAGTTAAAAATCAATTAGAATTGGGGAATTAAAATGTCTAGTGATAAACAAAAAATAGAACGTCGAAAAATAGACGAATTAGACGAACGATCAGACCAAGTTAAAGAAATACTTGGCCAGGCTCCTAATTGGTTAATATCTTGGGGCATTACTATTATACTTATTAGTGTCTTAATATTATTAATAGGTGCTTCACTTATTAGTTATAACGATATTGTTCCTGGTAAAATTACGATTACTTCGAAAAACCCACCAGCATATATTGATGCTAGATCTTCTGGAAAATTGACCAATATTTTTGTTGAAGCTAATGATAACGTAAATAAAGAAGACGTCTTAGCAGTAATTGAAAGTAACGCAAATTACAAGGATGTTGTTTTTGTAAAAAACAAAATCTCAAATTTCACTCCTAATTTTAATGATTTCGATTCTTTAAAAACCAAATTCCCTTCAAAAATTAAGATCGGGAGTGTACAAAGTACTTATAATCAATTTAGATTTCAATATCAGGAGTACTTAAATTATAATAAATTCAACCCAGAAAAGAACACAGCCTTTAATCTCGATTTACAAATTAGGTCACGAAAAAATAGTCTTATAAACAGTAAAAACCAGTTAAGACAGTTCAAAACCGAATTAAAAAACGCTGAAACTCTATTCAAAAAACAGGAAAAACTATTCAATAAAAAAATAATTTCTGAGAATGAATACATACAGCAACAAAATATATACTCTGCAGCTAAAAGAAATTATGAATCGATTCAATCTGTTATTAGAACGGATGAAAATGCCATTTTATCACTTCAAAACAATGTAAAACAAGCAAATATAGGAGATCAAAGCTCTTCTTTTTTAACTGACCAAAAACTAGATGAAGCGCGACAAAACTTAGAAAATAAAATTACAGAATGGGAGCAACAATATGTTATTAAAAGCCCAATTGATGGAAAAGTCACTTTATTCGATGTTTGGAATACCTATCAAAATGTAAAAGCTGGAGACATTTTATTTACTGTAGTTCCTAAAGATATTAAAGGAATAATAGGAAGAGTTACAATCTCTACTCTAAACTCGGGAAAAGTAAAAGTAGGACAAGATGTTATTATTAAATTAGACAATTACCCTTACCAAGAATGGGGCAGTTTAAAAGGTATAATTAACAGTATTTCTGAAGTACCAAAACAGGGGGAAGCACAGTACACTATATTTATAAATTTAGAAAACTTAAATACTTCATTTAACAAACCAATAGACTTTAAACAAGAGATGCAAGGTACTGCCGAAATTATTGTTGAAGAACTTACCGTGATGCAACGCATCTTCTACCAATTACGAGAAGTGTTTAATAGAGGGTGATGTTTATTAAAATTCATTATAGTTTAACTTAAATTTTTAATTCAATTTATATATTTTTTATACATTTGGATAAATACATAAACGCTAATAATTATAAATTATGAAGAAAAAATCGATTAAAAGTTTAAAACTAAACAAAGAAGTCATTTAGAAATTAGGTGCTAACAAGATTGTTGGAGGTAATGACAGTATTTTAATATTCTGCCCTGGCAGTCATCCAGCAATGTGTGATCCTAATTCAGGAGGCCCTGGATGTGGACCTATCATTATTGGAGGGCCAGACACAAAATTATGTACCCAAGCTGGTGATACATGTGATTGCACTGTAGCTTAATTATAAAAGCAATAGATAAAAATATCTTTTAAATTTTAAAAAGGAGTAAAGGTTTTACTCCTTTTTTTTAGTCAATATCTTTTAATTCTACTCATGAAGAAATGCATAACACTTCTATTTTTATATTCTTTTCTAGTTTCATGTAAAACCTTAAAACATATACCTAATCCAAATTTAGACTTCGAAGTCTATGACTATGGAAAAAAAACACCCAAAGATTGGACGGTTTTTGGAAATTATAATGTCTACAAAGATTCTTTAAATTTTAAATCGGGTAGATACTCTCTTGCTATACATGCTAGTAACAAATCAAAATATTATAGCGGTTTTCTATATAATATTCCTAATAATATAGAGGGAAAAACACTAACTCTTAAAGGTTATATGAAAACTAAAAACGTTGAAGGTTATTGTGGACTAGTTTTAAGGATTGATAAAGATCAAGAAACAAAAGAGTCCAATAGCATGAAAAATCAAAATATTAAGGGGACCAATACATGGAAACAATATGAAATAACAGTACCACTGCATAAGGAGCCTACTGCTATTTTTATTGGGGGTATTTTATCGGGCAAAGGTACTGTATGGTTTGATCAATTCTCGGTTCATGTAGACGGGGTAGATTACAGTAATAAAATTGAAAAGCCAATAATAAATAAAGCTATTTTTAAAAAATTAAAATCAGAAAAATATCAAAAATCCAACTTTGAGGTAGACAGTACTTTAACAGAATATCAAATAAATAATCTACACACATTAGCCAAAAAGTGGGGGTATTTAAAATACCACCACCCCAAAATTAGCGCCGGAACATATCATTGGGATAAAGAACTATTTAAAATATTACCCATTATAAAAACTCTAAATTTCAAAGAAAAATTAGTAAATTGGGAAAATTCATTTGGAACAAATCTACCTAAAAACAACTCAGGATATTATATTAAAATGGCGCCTAATGTGGGAAATCCTATTTTTCAAAATGAACCACATTATCCAAAAATAGATTGGAATGATGATGGCTATAAGTATTTAGCCTTATTTAGATTATGGAGTAGTATTGAATATTATCACCCTTCTAAACATTTAATTAATGATTGGGATGGTGTTTTAAAACAATACATCGAAAAAATGGCTAAAACGCATGATGAACTCTCCTACAAACTAATCTTACTAGAACTAATCACAGAAATTAAAGATACACACTCATCTATTTTACAAATGGGTGAGATTATAGATCTTTTTTTTGGTAAAAAAATAGCAGCTGTTGAAGTTAAATTTATTGAAAACAATTTTCTAATCTCTAAAATATCTGATGAAAGCGTTGATGTTAAGCTAGGAGATATTCTCATATCAATAAATGGGAATGAAATAGAAAACATACATAATACTTTAAAAAAATATGCTATTGGCTCCAATAAAAACACTGAAACTAGAGAGATCTGTCGTAAAATATTAAGAACAAATCGCAATTCTATTACCCTTAAATTAAAAAGAGGATCCGAAATTATAAGTACAGAAATATCGTGTGTTAGGTATAATAAAATGGGTTTCTTTCAACGTCAAATACCTCCATACAAAGAACTAGCTAATGACATTGGTTACATTTATTTAGGATCACTTAAAAAAGGAGAAATTAATAACATAATGAAACAAAATTTAAATAAGAAGGGAATAATTTTTGACTTAAGATGTTACCCTTCTGATTTTGTTGTATTTAATGTAAGTAATTTTCTTTTACCTCAACCTACTCAATTTGTTAAATTTACAGAAGGATCTATAGAAAGTCCTGGAGAATTTAGTTTTCGCTCTGGTTCAAAAATAGGTCATGATAATCCAAACCATTATACAGGCAAAGTTGCCATTTTGGTTAATGAACTCACCCAAAGTAATGCTGAGTATACCTGTATGGCACTTCAAACCGCTCCAAAAGCAAAAGTAATAGGAAGCCAAACCGCTGGTGCAGATGGTAATGTTTCAAAAATTTACCTTCCAGGAAATATTAGTTTTATGATTTCTGGTATTGGTGTGTATTATCCCGATGGCAGAGAAACTCAAGGCATTGGTATTGTACCAGATATAGAAGTTAAACCTACTATAGAAGGCATTACTAAAGGTGAAGATGAAGTTTTAAATGCAGCAATTAAATATATTAATGAAAGTGATTGAAAATAAGTTCTCGATACAATTATTTTTCACTGCGTTACAAATAATCACTCGAACTGACGACCTTTAAATATAGAAACGACATTAAGTCACTTCGAATAAATTTACGAAAAATAACGCAGAAAATTTGTATCGAGAAGTTTCATAATCGAACGGACGACGTTTAAATATAAAAACAAAATTACGTCACTTCGAGTGAATTTGCGAAGAGTAACGTAGTAAATTTGTATCGAGAAGTTAAATCAAAAAATTCCATAAAACCCATTTATTGACTAACCATACTTTTCTCTCGCGCAATCATAGATTTATAATAACGACATAAAAAATCATAGCAAACCATCTCATGCATTCTGTTTTTAGATTTAAATAAGCGATTCATAAGCATGTGAATATAGCTACTCATTAAATCATTAATATCCATCTCTAAAGTACCTTCTTCTTTATGTTTTAAAATAACCGCTACGATTTCTGCTATATTATTCTCTTTATCTTTTAAAAGTTCTAAAATGACAGCGTAATCTGGATTATCCTGAGCTGTAAATGTGTTAAAATCTTGTATTTTATCGCGTTCTGTTCTATATTTATCATTAAGCTGCTTTCCTAATGCTTTTGAGGTTCCAAATTCACTTCTAAAACCAGTACTTAAACGTATTAATAGTTCTTTTTTTTCTTCATTTGTATACTTAAAGCTATTTAAAAATGAATCTATAGCTCTAATAGAAAATAACCAACGTAGCTCCTCCCCTTCATCTCCTTCTATTAAATCAATAAAATTAACTATCATTTTACTGTCATAATAGAACAAATCTTCACTTATAGCTATGGTATTAGATCCATAACGTTCTATTTCCCTCTGGTAGGTTTCTATTTGTATTTTCCAAATTAAATCTTGATCAACGAACGTCTTAAAATGCGTATATAAACTATTTATTATGGAACCAATATCTTCAGGATTTATATAATGAAATCGAATTCTAAGATGATGCTTAGGATCTGCGTATCGTATAAAAAACCACTTATCTATAATCTTTGCCTCTATAAGTTGTTCTGCTATTGGTTTTATTATTTCAGTTAACACCAAATCTGATGTCTTTGGCCCTGTATAAATTTTATAATACAACCAACGATCTCCTAATATGAAATTTCTTTGCACGTCCTTTTCCATCTTAATTTCTTTTAGCGTCGTTTAATTTTTGTTCATTATAAAAAGCGATTATAATCTGGTTGGTATAATACTCTTTATCCTTTTTTACTGTACCATTTTCTCCAAATAAAAACTCGGTAAGCTTAAAAGAAGCTCGCTTATTTATAGTTCCTAAAAACATTCTAACAGATGTTAAATTATCTAAGTTTACTAATAATTCATTATCACCATCGACAAGCAAAACATACTGAGGCATTTTAAATTTATTTCGTAACTCATTTATTGCTTTTATTAGTGATTCGTTATTGTTTTTTGCATCTAATAACGGTTTTAAATGGCTTTTATTTAAATTCCAAGTCGCATTATGTACTATTAAATTATGATATTCTATTCTAGGTAAAAACTCATAATCATTAGCAAAAGGGCCTAAATTAAAACCAATACCCGAACGCTTATTCTGAGTTTGCATTTCTGAAAGGAAATGATAAATAGGCAATGATCCATTCCCTGAATAGTTATGAGCATTTGAAAGATGTGGTAAGACTTCTTTATTATTCTTTTTAGATCTTAAAAATAGGGTTCTATTGTTTTTTACTGAAAGCATTAAATCGCTAATTTCTAATTGTTGCGCTTTTGGTTTTAATGATTTTGCCAAATAAGGTATTTCAAAATCTCTTAAACTTGGCCGCATTAAAATATTTCCAACTCTAGCCTCTGGAAGATGCGTAATTTCTGCTAAAACTTTATTCGTATTAATTTTGGTTTCTACATCTATTATTTCTTTAGTAAAATCGTAAAGTTTTTTATCGCCATGACAAAAACGTCCTAAAAGATTTGCTGCACTAGATCCTCCTGCCGAATTAATTTTTACTTTCTCGACACCATCAATTACCACCAATTCTAGCATACTAGAAAATGTATCTGGAAGATCATTCCAATTGGTTTCAAGTTCTTTAAAATCATTCTCGTCTAAAACTATTTTATAAGCGTTCTCTTTAAACGCTTTTATTAATAATTTCTGGAATAACGCATTTACCGAATTCCATTTTATATCTACAGACGCATTCTTATTTTCAATACCTGGTAAAACAAGATCATCTACCAAAGGGTTAACATCTCCAGAAGACTGATTTTGTTTAAACCCTACACCTATTTCTATATCTAAAGCTTTAGATAATAACACTTCTCGTTCTTCATAGCGTTCAAAAAACGCATCTTTAAATTGACCTAGTAAAGTTGTTTTTGGCGGTAATGTAATTTTATTAAATAGAGAAAGTCCTTTCTTTATATTAGTTATCGTTTCTTTATTAATCGTATTGCTTTTATGACGTAACACCATATCTGATTGGAATAAAAATTTCAATTCAGATGTCGTTCCTAAATCTTTTAAAAACGTATTTAGATCTAAATATTTTTTAGGCTCATTTCCTATACTTCCATCAATATTCTTTATTTTTTTATTGACATCTTCTAGAGTTCTCAACACGTCTTCAACGCCTTCTAATCGTTTTAAAACTGAAGTGATTTGTTCTAAAAATTCTGGACCAGAAACCGATGGTTCTATTTCACTAATAAGCAACTGACTAGAAACTAATTCATCTATAAAGCCTTTAGCATCTTCTATAGTGATTTCTTCATCAACTAATAGCTCTGCCAAATCTTGTAACTTAGTACCGTGTTCTTCTTTTTTAAGCACCTTACTTAAATAATCTGAATGATCTACAGCAACAATTTGATGCTGTCGTCTACTATTTACATAAGTATACTCAATATATCTCAATTGGCTTCCAATAGCATAAATACTAGAATTGGGATAAAACAAAAGTTGCTCTTTTATTTTATCATTTTTAACCAAATCTTGAGATAGCGCGACTAAATAATTCATATCTAATCGCGTATGTCTTTCATTTTTAGTGGCGCCTTCTAATTCTATTTTAGTCTCATCTCCAAATGTTCCTACAGAACATCCTGCAAATAAACCAAAAGGCGTACACCTAGAAGACATTCTAGAAATGTATTTTAATATCGATAATTTTAATTTCTCTTGTTTCTCTTTATCTTCAATTTCTCCATTACCCCAACGCTCTACTTCTTTATAAAAAGAAGGAGATGCTAAGAATAAAGCTTCTTTAACAATAGGATTATTACATAGCTGAATAAAATCATCGTTAGTGACAACATCTTTAGAGGTAAGCGATTTATAGAAATTAAAAGGAAAAAGTGGCGTTCTTAAAATGTAATTATTGAAGTTTTTATATGGATTTTTTTTATTCATTCTTAACTTATCATTAAACATTCATCCCACTTAGTATCAAAACTCGATAAATGGTCAATTATTACCAAACCTATTCCTGCAATTCCTTCTAATAAATTTATTTCATTTCCCCATTGTTTTTCAGCTCCTCTCCATTGCTTGTAACCTGCAAACCCATCTTCAAAAGTCCCTTTTGCTAAGCCATCATTCATCCAAAAACTGGCTGCGTTCTTAAACTCTATAATTCCAGTTTCTTTATACATTCTATTAAAAATCTGCGCATTCCCATAAGAACCGTGACAAATAGCAGCATCTAAAACCATAGAATCTTCTTTTTTAGTTCTACCCGCAGCATGTTTAAAAATTGAAATGGCTTTGTCTTTTAATTCTTCATCGCTTAAAACTTTACCTGCGAACCATAACCGAATTCCAACTCCTAAATCTCCATAACACCAAGCTAAACGACTTTTTTTACTAATTGTTCCATCCAATGTTTTTGAGTTAGGGAAAACACAGAATTTTTCATCTTCATTTTCAAGGCTTAACACATAATTTATTGCGCCTTTAAGTAAATGCTCTGTACTTGTTTTAAAAACATCATGTTCATATAACTTAGTAAGTATGCCAATAATACTTGATATGCCATGAGATAAACTTAAATTATATCCTTTTTCTTTAGTTTCAATATTTAAAACCGATTTCCATTTTATTTTATTCTCTCCATCTTTTTCAGATGACGTTTCAAGTAAATTTACAAACTCAAACAATATCTTAGTGTACTTTTCTTTTAACACTGTAGATGTTGTATTTCTGTAACGATTCAAAAAATAAAACGCATAACCTATCCCACCGTGTAAAAAATCGAAATTATGATTGTTAAAATCAGAAAGCATTTTCTTTTTGAGATATTCATCAAATTCGGAAAGTAAGCTATCGCTATCTAAATCTATAAAATCTTCTTGTTCTAAATGATCTAAAGTCCAGCCTAAACCAGCAATTCCAGTACAAAATGTAGGAAAACTATACCCATCATTAATTTTTTCTATAGAATTTGAAATGATATCTACACCAACATCGGCATTAGAATCTGTATCTAAATATTTTGAATAATAAAACTGAAATAAAGCAATGCCTGAAAGACCTGATAAGACCCCTAACTGTTCTTCTTTTTTGTATTCCGTTTTTATAATAATATCAATATCTTTTAACTTACTCTCTAAAATTGCTTTTTTCTCTTCTACTAAAGTATCAGTTATCATTCTATTCTTATTTTTAACTTTTGTAAAGTTAATTTTTTTAAAGAAACACATGGTTTATTATTAACTATTTTACTCCAAATTTATAAATATGGAGCAACTTTAATAACGTATTTTAAATTTGTTATAAATTATTAAAACTGAAATTCGTTTTTCACAAATAAACACTTCAAAAACTCCATTAAGCATCTAAATACAAGTGTTGTTAGAAACAAAGTCTTCTAGTTATCGTTAATACAACCTTATAAATTCCTTACTAATTTTAAATGCATTCACTCCAAATTTATAAATGTGGAGAAACTCCTTTAGTATTTAACCTTTTCATCTCCTAGATTTGAGAAACTAAAACTTTAAAATCATGAAAAAAAAGAATCTTAAAAGTTTAATGCTTAACAAAAACACCGTGAGTGTTTTGAATAGTGATACTATTAAAGGAGGTACTGGAGGGTGGTCATCTAGAGGTATAATTTGCACAAACTCTTGTGAATCTAGATGTCTGTGTCAGCAAACTACTCCGGGGGTGAACTGTGATAATAACACAAAGCCAAACCAAGGTGCCAATGCTCCTTTTTAATAATTGGTACACTGCCGTCCGAAAGTTTTACCGATCGATCTAAATTAGCTTTTGAACTACTATAAACAGGCGTTATATCTGTTTTTTCACAGAAAATAAGTCCTCTTCAAAGTTTATTTTGATTTGTGGTTTTCCTCTGATTTTTTTAA
>CALGLR010000051.1 GCA_937959395.1 uncultured Flavobacteriaceae bacterium
CATTGATTTCCTCGATAAAATAATGTATTTTTAGTATTCAAATCTGGGTGGTTTTTAAAAGTGAAATATTTGATCTTAGATACTTAAATATAACGCTTTACACTCAGATTTCTTTTATTTCAATGAATTTTTCGGGTTAAGCACTAAAGTAAGCATTTTTTATACATTTTGTTAGCATTTGTAGCGACAGATATGAGTAATCACATTTTGCCGTAATATTTTCACAAAACCATTTCGATAAACAGCCAGCCGCAAGATTTAGTTTTTGGGAAAGTAATTTAATGCGCAATTTTGTCGCGTTTTGCTTATAAAAATCCGCTGCTCAACGTTTTGGTCAGCTTTTCAATCCGATTAAAGTTCGAGTATTAAAAACCGCTTACGAATCAGGCTAAAAGTCGGCGTAAAGATCCGTTTTTAAAAGATCAGATTAGTAGTCAGCTTATTTTTTCGCGATATTGGGGAGCCATGTTCGTAAAGGGACATGGTTTACAATTGTTATCAACAATTTTAATTCTCAATATAATTATAAGATATGGTACCTGAAATCCCACTAGTCTCGTCTCCCCCTCTAATATCATAATGTAATGTTGTAAGAAATCCTTCATCATCATAACTCAAGGTATGATTTTCTAGTAGATCTACACCGTTATCAGGAGAAAAAGCTGTTGTGGGAGTATTTTTGGATGTTTTTAAGTCATAAATTAATATGAGTAAGTTTATTTCTAACTCTTCTCGAATAATGAAACTTATTGGATCGGGTCTTATATCATTACCAACTTCATAGTTTGAAAATATTCTAGGTAAATTTAAATTACCATCACTTGTAACTCTTAAATCATCATTATCAGTTCGTTCAAAGAATTTACTAAACTCTGTGTCATAATAGATTTCATCAATGAAATTATCATCAATTAGATGTATTTTTTGATTTGAAGATCCTGTAGAATGAATATTATTAATACTAATTATAGCATCTGTATAAGCAACATCATAAGAATATTCATTAGAGTTCGTTGATATCATTATATTAGAAACATCGTTTATTAAATAACTCACTGTAAATTCTTGAAAGACTACACCTTGATTATCAGTTCTGTTACCATTTTTAATTCTATTATATTGATCATAGTTAAATGACCATTTGTTCCGTTCATTCATAAGCGAATCTTTATAAATAATTTGGCTTACAAATTTTATATCATTATTAATGTTAATTGGTTCATTACCTTCATTATCAGTACCCCTATCTTTATTACAAGAAAAAAATATTGGTATTAATAATATAAAATATAACTTTTTCATTATGTTTTGTATTAGTTAGAACAAGAATAGTTGCTTATTAGCACGTAATACTTTTAGTTAATAAAAATTTTAGAACTTAAAAAAACAACACTTCTTTTGGTTAAAAAAAACAATATACCTATATATAGGTATAGAACAAAGAGGGTTTTAGTTTTATTTCGATTAGATAAAGAGTTAGTCGTATTATTTTTAGTTTTTGGTAATTATAACCTGGACTTTTGGATAAATTCGGATATAAAGTTCTTTTATGCAAAGTTTATACCAGTTTAATATTAAGTATTCGAGTATCAAAGTTAATTTGAGAATCTGTCCAAAAGTTCGAGTCAGGTTTTTTTTGCAAAAAATTGGGGAGCTATAAATGCTAACGGTTCATGAAAGAATAGTTGCTTTTGGTGAGTATGATTTTCCGCTAGGAAAATCCGCAGTCGCAAAAAAGCACTAGCCTTAGGTTAAGTCTAAACTAAGCAATTATTTTTACATATTGTTGTAAAGCGTTCTTACTTATAAATTCCAAATAAACACTTCGCCGACACGATCAATTTTATAGATCTCAGATAAACGAATCGCCGACTCGGATAGTAATTATTCGGCAAAATAGTAAAAACCGTTACACATTTTGATAAAAATGAGAGTGAAGGTCAGTTGGAGTAGGAGTTAGCAAAATCCGTTGTCCGTTTTTAAAACATCTGAGTGAAAGTCAGCTGCGTCCAGATTAGAAACGCTTCATAAGATCCGTTTTTTGTATCTATGTAAATCAGTTGGGCATTTAATTTTCCAGATATATCTTAAATACTCTTATCATTTCCATTTTTATCATATTTAATATTTAATATTATTTCGGTTATTGGGATAATTAATACTGATGAGATAGTTAAAAATAAGAATGAATACTTATAAGCGTTATAATCACTATCACAAATTTTATAAAGAAGAAATCCTAAAAAGATGAACAAAATTGCTACGACTAAAAATAATTTACTTGCCAGATTATTAGCGTATTTCCATGTTTTCTCATTTTTTAGTGACATTGGACTTTTATATCCAAAAGCACTTCTTGTTTTAGGAGTGTAGAAGTATCCGATTAGAGCTAATATTAATATTATTATTGATCCAATTACATTTTTTGTTAAATAATCCATAGAGTTATTTATTTTTTATTAAAGTAAGTAACGATTTTACTCTCAAGAATAGAATTCATATTTTTATAAACTACTTTTTTAGATATTGGGGTAATGATTTACAACGGTTTATGTATGGTTAGTTGCGTGGTTCAACAACTAATTTAGTAAAAGGAAACCGAACGTAGAGAAAATCCGTAGGATTTTCCGAGTACACACAGACCCAAGCAATTAATTATACATGTTGTTGAACTAATCCTCGTACCTCGGAAGCTTTTCAACTGATATAAAAATAGATTAAATTTAGTTACAAACTATAAATCTAAAAAACATGTATCAAAAAAAAAGTAAAAACGATTTTGGAAACGGCTTTAGAGCGTG
>CALGLR010000052.1 GCA_937959395.1 uncultured Flavobacteriaceae bacterium
TAATGTAATGCATTTATTGAGCTGTCCGAAAGTTAAAGCTACAAATTGATCGTATGTCTTATACTTGCTACAGCCTTTATCACTGTTATGATTATCGGCACAGCGAACTAGCATCCAACGAGGAACTAAATCTAAGATTTGGCGGATTAATGGCTTGTTCGTATTTTTAGTGCGCTTGAAGAGTCCCATAAATTGTATTTTTTGTTCGCAAAACTAAAATACGGGATTCTCAGGCTTTTTTAAATTTTGACTTTCGGATGCTAGTGTCTATTTTTAGTTTTTTCCTGTTTGCTTTCCGTTCAGATTTTAATCGTTTATTTTTTATTTGCTTTTTTATTATTGCTACAGAAATTTTTGTTGGTTTACGGCATTTAGGAATTATCAAAGCCTGTCTTAATATCTTATACCATTTGGTTGATTTAAATTTCAAAAACCACTTAGATAATTAATCTATCCTTTTAAAATCAATAAGTCGCAACAAAATTTAATTCTGGCAAAAAATAATATTTTTAAACAGTATTACGGTTCAAAATTGAATAATAAATAATATTAATGCTGCAAAAAACTATTAGACAGAATTATATTCACCATACACGTCTTAATTATGAGAAATGTTTAAAAAAAATATTAATTTAAATTATATATTAAAAATATTAACATATAATATAAACAATGTATAACCTCATATTTATCTAATATACGACCTAATAATAACCTAATATCTAACATAAATTTATGTTTTTGATATTTACATTTGCCGTAGACATTAAAATTAAATATTTTTTCAAATTTCTCAATTTAAAGATAAAAAGATATTTATACTTAACTAAAAAACAAAAATCATGAACTCCTTAATAAAAGAACAACTTTCTCCAAATCCATTTAAAATTTTAAAAAACATTAGTTGTTTTAAAAAAATACTAAAAGGCTTTAAAGTATCTGATGAAAACACTTTACTTGATGTTTTAATGTATCAACCTAAACTTATTCATTCTTGCATGACTAAAGGGTTTAATATTGAAGATGCAGATTTTTTTAAATTATCATGCAACGTATACTATAATATACCATTAGTCTCTTCAGCATGGTTTGGATCTGAAAAAGGCTATGCTCTAAAGCAATCCACAAAAAGCCACTCACCAGCTCCTAACTTTGAAAGAGAACAATTGTTAAATTTCATAAAAACCGAAGAACTTCCAAATAAAATTATACCTATTCATTTAGAAATGAGACAAACGATTGATGATATTGAAAGTGTTTTTACTTTTAAGATTAATCAATCTTAAATGAAATCATTTTCTTTGAATTACTTAGATGAGAAGCAGATATTCCGTATAAGTATACGAAACTATAGCAAAGAAAGTTTTAGACCAGCATTCTTTGCTAACATCTAATTTATTATTATCCGCTAAAATATTAATCTATTTCTGGTTTCTTCCTGTTTGCTTTGCGTTCAGATTTTAATCGTTTATTTTTTAGACGCTTTTTTATTTTTGACCTAGGAATTTTTGTTGGTTTACGATATTTAGGAATTACCAAAGCTTCTCTTAACATCATAATAAGACGCTGTATTGCCAGATCCTTATTTTTATGTTGACTTCTAGTATCTCCACAATAAACAATAATATTATTCTCTTTGGTTAACCTCGTTTTTAATTTAGAAAACAACCTTTCTTTTTCCTGCTCATTAAAAACGCTAGACTCCTTTAGATTTAGAGTTAATTCTATCTTAGATGATACTTTATTAACATGCTGCCCTCCACTTCCTGAACTCCGAATAGCTTTAATTTTTAATTCTCTTATTAATTGCTCTTTATCAAAACTCATTAGATTAGATTTGATGTGTTGGCTTAAGCAAATCATTTACGGTTTTAACCGGGTTAAATGTTACTAATGGTACTTCGACAAAAACAGTATTCCAATTAGCCATACTTCCATTCCATAAACCTGGCAGTTCTAAAGCCTTTAATTCTTTCCCAGCTTTTGTTTTCATTGTTATAAATGCAGCTTTAGGGTCTACAAATTTTTGTAAATCGAATAGCTCTCCTTTATAATTTTTCATACCACAGACTAAATCTACAGGGTTAAAATGCGTTGCATTTTTAAGAATACTTTTTTGATGTTTGCTTTCTTTATCTATTTGAGCAGACTCTACTATTTGCAAAGATATGTTTCCACTTTCATCTTTTACCCAAAACGGCCCCCCTCCTGGCTCCCCTTCATTTACAACCATACCGCAAACACGAATTGGTCTGTTTAATTTATTTAAAAGGTATTCAATTTTATAATCGTTAGAATATTTTTCAAATTCTGAAGAAATAACAATATTTAATCTTGATCTTAAAAATTGCGCCACGAAATGAATTTCTTCTTCACTCAACCTATCTTTTTTAAGGTGTCTTACAAAATTAAAAGCCTGTTCTTGAACTTCTAATAAGACTCCAGCTAGCATTTTTTTATACTCAGCGACTTCATCTTCATACTCATATACAACTACATTATCTATGTTTTTTATAAATATGACATCGGCATTAAATTCATTTAAATTATTTAATAATGCACCATGACCAGAAGGCCTAAAATGCAATTGCCCATCGTCTTCTCTAAATAGCTCATTATTTAAACTTACGCTAATAGTATCTGTAGATTCTTTTTGATTAGAAAAAGAAATATTAAACGTATTTCCTGTTTTTTTCTCAACAATGTTTTGAATACGCTTAAATTCTTTATCAAACGTTTTTTTATGTTTTTCTGAAATCGTAAAATGTAAATTCGCAATACCTTTTGAGGAAGCATATAATGCAGCTTCAAATAAATGCTCTTCAAAAGCAGTTGCTATATGGTCCTTGTATTTATGAAATGGAAATAACCCTTTAGGCAAAGCCCCAAAGTTTAATTTATCTTCATCTAAGAGAGTTTTAATAAAGGCTAGTGTTTTTTCATCATTAGATAACACATCATAATTTGAATAATATACTTTAATTCTCTCTATAACTAAAGCATAGAAAGGCTGCTTCTCTATCCCTACTATAAACAACAGTACTTTTGTTGCTTTCCTTCTATTAACATAAGAGTTTATAGTTTCATTTTTTGGATCATACTCTTTTAAAAACTGAAACAAAAACTTAAACATACGAGTTGCAGCTCCAGAAGCAGGTACAAATTTTAAAATAGAGATTTCGTTCCGTTTAGATTCAAAAAAAGAAATATATTTCGATCTCTTTTCTTCATCTAATTCTAAAATTCCATTATTAATATTTGCAGCCTCTTTAAGGTTTATATTAGGTAATCCCTTTTTTAAAGTTTCTAATTGCTTATTAACCTCCTCTACATCTATACCTTTACTTTTTATTTGCTTTATGTCCTTCTTAGTAAATTTCAAATCTAGTATCTTAATAATTATTTTATCTGTAAAATTAAGTTTGAACAGATGTACTAATATAGGTTATACACTATAAACATTAAAGTGACTCATTCAATTCTTTAAAAAACGATTCGTCCTTCTCAAAAGCTGTACCAATAACTACCATATCTGCTCCTGCTTTATACGCCTCATTCAATGCTTTCATACTTTTTATTCCTCCACCAACTATAAGAGGACAGCCTATAATAGCTTTAACTTTTGCTATAATCTCTTTACTAATTGGCTGTTTTGCACCACTTCCAGCTTCAAGATATATTAATTGCATTCCTAATAATTCTCCTGCTTTTGCAGTATCTACAATAGTATCTACCTCGATTAAAGGCTGCGTTTTTGTAACGCGTTGCACTGCTGTTTCTTTTCCGCTTTCAATTAAAATATACCCTGTTGGTATAATTTCCAAATCACTATCTTTTAAAACAGAAACGGCTTCAACATGCTTTCCTATTAAATAATCTGGATTCCTTCCAGATAATAAAGACAAAAACAATAAAGCATCGGCATCTTTTGAAATTTGACCAACATCTCCTGGGAATAATACCAATGGCAACTTGGTTAATGGCTTTAAAGCTGAAACCAAATTTTGAGTCATTTTAGACTCGACAGTACTGCCTCCAATAAAGATATGTGTTATTATCGATTGATTTACTTTATCTACAAACTGTGACAATAGACCTAAATCCATTTTATCTGGATCTATAAGCACAGCAAGCAGTTTTCTTTTTTTGCTTGCTCCTATTTTTATATGTTCTAATATTTTTTTCATTTAAGTTGAAACGTATGCACAAGTAAACCCTTCAAATTCTAAAAAGTGAGTGTTGTATCTATATTTTACTTCTTTATAATCTATCCAAGCTACAGTTTCTTGATCTTGTATTGAAAATGGAATCACTAAAAAATGTGTTTTAAATAACATTCCAGGTGTAGCAAACAATTTGTATAAGGATTCTTTAATCCCCCATATTACTGTTAACTTATTAATATATTCGTTATCCGTTTCAGAAAGATATTTAAACTCATAATCAATAAATTTCTTCGCAATAACAGCAATTTTTTCTCTTTGTTTTTCAATATCGATCCCTACCTCAAAATCACTAATTATAACAGCAGAAAAAGTAAACGAATGGGTTATAGAAATGTATTTCCCATCTTTTAAATGTGGTTTCCCATTAGCGTCATAAAACAAATCAACATCTTGATAACCAAACGCAGCTAACAAATGTCGAACACTTATAAAACCACGCCTATGTAATTCACTTTTCATTCTTTTAAGCCTATCTAAGCTTTCAGGCCTTAAGTTTATAGGCTCCATTAAATCATCAAAAGATTCTGTTATCTTCCATATTTTAACAGTAGTTTGTGAATTTACATCTATGGTTTTATAAAGTGGCATTATATATCTCGAACTTATTGATTATCTTTGCTGTCCTTTATAAATTAATATAATTTGCTAAACATTAATGGACAGTATATAGTAAACGAAATTAATCTTTTTAAGAGGTTTTGCCAAAGCTGTTCGCTTTAAAAAAAATAAAAATGAGTACAAAAAGTGTTACTTACACACCTAACAAGGTGAAAGATATCTCTCTTGCTGCTTGGGGAAGAAAAGAAATTGAACTAGCTGAAGCTGAAATGCCAGGCTTAATGAGTCTTCGTGAAGAATTTAAAAATACGCAACCATTAAAAGGCGCTCGTATTGCTGGTTGTTTACACATGACGATTCAAACTGCTGTTTTAATAGAAACTTTACAAGCATTAGGAGCTGAAGTAACATGGAGTTCTTGCAATATTTTTTCTACACAAGATCAAGCTGCTGCTGCAATAGCTGATGCTGGAACTGCCGTTTATGCATGGAAAGATATGACTGAAGAAGAATTTGATTGGTGTATTGAACAAACCTTATTTTTTGGTGAAGACAAAAAGCCATTAAATATGATTCTTGATGATGGTGGCGATTTAACAAATATGGTTTTAGACAAATACCCTGAGCTAGCAGCAGGAATTAAAGGTCTTTCTGAAGAAACAACAACTGGAGTACATCGTTTATATGAACGTGTGAAAAATGGGACATTAACCATGCCAGCAATAAATGTAAACGACTCGGTTACTAAATCTAAATTCGATAACAAATACGGCTGTAAAGAAAGTGCTGTAGATGCTATTCGCCGTGCAACAGACCTTATGTTAGCTGGAAAACGCGTTACGGTTTGTGGTTATGGAGATGTTGGAAAAGGAACTGCTGCTTCTTTTAAAGGCGCTGGAAGTATAGTTACTGTAACTGAAATTGATCCTATTTGTGCGCTTCAAGCTGCTATGGATGGTTTTGAAGTAAAGCGTTTAGAAACAGTAATTGGAAATTCTGATATTGTAATTACTACTACCGGAAACAAAGACATTGTACAAAGTCATCATTTTGAAGCCTTAAAAGACAAAGCTATTGTTTGTAACATAGGACATTTTGATAACGAAATTGATATGGCTTGGTTAAATAAAAATCATGGAAATACTAAGGACACTATAAAGCCTCAAGTTGATAAATATACTATTAATGGCAAAGATCTTATTATTTTAGCTGAAGGACGTTTAGTAAACCTAGGTTGCGCAACAGGACATCCAAGTTTTGTTATGAGTAATTCATTTACTAATCAAACTTTAGCTCAAATAGAATTGTGGAAGAATAGCGATAAATACGAAAACAAAGTTTATATGCTTCCTAAAGAATTAGATGAAAAAGTAGCTAAGTTACATTTAGCGAAAATTGGAGTTGAATTAACTGAGCTTCGTAAAGATCAAGCAGAATATATAGGAGTAACTCCTGAAGGACCTTACAAGCCTGAACATTACAGATATTAAATTCCTTTAAAAAAAGGAATCTCTTAAAAAAAACTCTTACTCCCGATAGCTATCAAGACAGTAAGAGTTTTTTTATTAATATCCCGTAACTAGTAAATTTCTAGCGCCTCTAATGCCACACTTTTGATATTTATTATAAGCTTGAGCTGCACGTTCTCTTATTTGCTTATTTGTTTCATTTAACAGCCAGCCATCTATTGCCCATTTAAAGTATAAGCTTCAGTAGACATTAGTCCTGTAGACCATACTATAGGATTTGCTTTTGTCCTTTCTAAATAGGGTTTAAAATAAGATTTACTAACACATGCTAGAATAATTGCATCACGCTGTTTATTATCTACACTATAAAAATCACCCTCTACATCAAACTCTATTAACCCATCATGACCTATATAACTTACTAAATTTGAATCCCCTCCAAATTTAAGTTGCTTGTCTTTATAGTTCAATGCATATGAAGAACACCCAGAAGCAGCTTCCAAAAAATCAATAGTTGCTTGCTCAATGAATTTGCCATCGTAAGCTTCGGCTAATAAATAGGTCTCACTATTTTTATGTTTAAATAAAATACGCTCAAGCACAAAACTCTTAGGGTTTGCTTCTTTTAAAACCAATACCCAATTTGAACTGTTTTTAAAATAACTCTTCACGCCATACAAAGCGCCCCAATACAAATTATTATATGGATCTTGTCCATTACCAATTTTTTCTGGAACAGGCACAATACCTTGATTTTCATTATCACAAAGCGCTACAAAAACATGTATCGTTCTTGCTTCAGATTGAGAATAACCAAACTTAGCAAACAATAATAGTAGGAATACTATTTTTTTCATTCAAGATAGAACGAAATAATTATGTAATTAGCATAAAAATACATAACTAATTGATTATATGTAAATTAAATAATTATCAATTATAATCAATTCAATCACAATGATTTAATTATTATTCAGTTTTATGTATCAAAAAATAATTATTTTGTAATTATTTTACTAAAAAACTGTTAATTACATATTTTATTCATACTTTTATTGATCTAATCCATAAAACTATTTTTAATATGAAAACGAAGTACTCTTTCGTGCTGCTATCTCTTTTAGCGGTACAAGTTATGTTTGCACAAGACATGAGCAGGATTGTCCAAAATCACCTAAACAAAGTACAGGCAAAAGCTGAATTTAACCAATCGGATGCACCGGAATGGAAAATATCAGATGTTGTTCCTTCCCTTAACCCTCAAATCCAACACGTTTATTTAAAACAATACTTTCAAGGTGTTGAAATAGACGATGCAGGTTACAAATTAACTGTAAAGAATAACCAAGTTACTTGGGAAATCGATCAGTTTGTAAAAGACGTAAAATCTAAAGTAGTTGCAACAAGAGGCTCCTTATCTCCTGAAAATGCAATTCTTAAGGTTGTAAGAGCACATAACTTACCAACACCAAGGTTAGTAAACTCTTCTAGAACTAAAGACGGTGTGATGCAATTTGCTGGATCTGGAATAACGATTGATGATGAATCAATTAAAGTAAAGCCTATCTATCAAATAGATAAAGCCGAAAACAAATTAAGACTAGCTTGGAATGTAAGTATTTACCAAAAAGATGGTCAGCACTGGTGGAACGAAAATGTAGATGCTATTTCTGGTAAGATTTTAAATTCAGAAGACTGGGTAATCTCTTGTAACTTCGGAACTCCAGAAACAGATCACAAAGCACACAGTCATGAATCTTCTCTTTTATTTAGTAATAACAATGCCCCTGTTGGACCAACTGAGGCATTTAGAGCAGGATCATATAATGTATACGCAATGCCAACAGAAAGCCCTAGTCATGGTGGAAGATCTAGTGTTTCTAATCCAGACGATGCTACTGCCTCTCCTTTTGGATGGCATGATACAAATGGACGTAATGGTGCAGAATTCACAACAACTAGAGGAAATAATGTTGTTGCACAAGACGATAGTAATGGAAATAACGGAACTGGCTTCCAACCCGATGGAGGAGCTGCTTTAAATTTCAATTTCCCAATAAACTTAAGTAACGCACCTAGTTCTTTTAGAAGTGCTTCTATTACTAACTTATTTTACTGGAACAATATCATGCACGATGTATGGTACCAATATGGTTTCAATGAAGCAAGTGGTAATTTCCAAGAAAACAACTATGGAAAAGGTGGTGCAGGAAGTGATTCTGTAAATGCTGATGCTCAAGATGGTAGCGGTACTAATAATGCAAACTTTTCTACCCCTGCAGATGGTAGTAACCCAAGAATGCAAATGTTCTTATTTACTAATCCAACAAGAGATGGAGATTTAGATAATGTAATTATCGCTCACGAATATGGTCATGGTATTTCTACACGTTTAGTTGGAGGACCTTCAGCAAATAGATTAGGTGGTTCTGAGCAAATGGGTGAAGGATGGTCTGATTGGTTTGGATTAATGCTTACAATGAAATCTAGTGACACTAGCACTAAAAGAAGAGGTGTTGGAACTTATGCTACAGGACAACCTACAACAGGTAATGGTATTAGACCAACAGTTTACTCAACTGATAGATCTATAAACAATACAGATTATGCAGATGTAAATACTTTAGTTGCTCCACACGGAGTAGGATATGGTTTTGCTACTATTCTTTGGGATATGACATGGGCATTAATTGATGATGAAGGATTTAGTTCAGATTTCTATAATGGAAATGGAGGTAATAACATCGCAATGGCATTAGTTATTGAAGGATTAAAAAACACGGCTAATAATCCAGGATATGTATCTGGTAGAGATGGTATTTTACAAGCAGATCAAGATTTATACAACGGAAAATATAACTGTTTAATTTGGACTGTATTCTCAGAAAGAGGTGTTGGTCTTAATGCAAATGAAAATAACAACGGTGGTACTAATGGTAAAACAGATCAAACAGTATCTTTCGTAAATGGTTGTACAGATGATACTCCTCCTCCAACTGATGGAGATTGTACAGGAAATGTATCTTCATTCCCATACAATGAAAGTTTTGAAGGTAATTTAGGAGCATGGAAACAATCTAATTCTGACGATTTAAACTGGACTGTTGATTCTAACGGAACACCTTCTAATGGTACTGGCCCTTCTACTGCTGTAGATGGTAACTCCTATGTATATTTAGAGGTATCTGGTAATGGACAAGGTTTCCCTGATAAAAGAGGAATTTTAAACTCACCTTGTATTAATTTAAGAGGAGTAACTTCTCCTAGACTTAAATTTAGCTACCATATGATTGGTAATGCTGTCGGAAATCTAAAAGTAGAAGCTAGAATCAATAATACTGGAAACTGGACTTCTATCTTTACTAAAACTGGAGCACAAGGTACAGATTGGAATCAAGCCGATGTTGCACTTTCTGCTTACGCAGGACAATCTAGTGTACAGTTAAGAATAAATGCTGTTTCTGGAAATAGCTGGCAAGGAGATATTGCTATAGATGCGCTTAGCATTACTGGTAGTTCTGATAATCCTCCAGGTGATGATTGTGGTCAAATTGATTTTAGTAGTACTCAAATTACGTCATTCTCTAACCAAGATTCTGATGGTACTTTCGAAGTTGCTGGTGGCGGAACTGGTTTAATTCTAAGAAATAATACTTGGAAACAAATTCCAATGAATTATGTAATTACTGCAAACACTATTTTGCAATTCGATTTTAGAAGCACATCACAAGGTGAAATTCATGGTGTAGGTTTCGAAGATGATAACACATTATCTCCAGATTTCTATTTTAAAGTACATGGTACACAAGACTATGGCTTAACTAATTTTGATAACTACTCTGGAAGTGCGACTAGAACGTACACAATTCCCGTTGGAAACTTCTACTCTGGTGATACTGATAGATTAGTATTCATTAATGATAATGATGCTGGATCTGGAAACAATTCTTTATTCTCTAATGTGAGAATTTATGAAGGGTCTTGTAACGGATCTTTATCGGCTGAAGAAGTTATTGCTCAATTAGATAATAAAGAGTCTTTACTTGGGAACGAAGATGAAGGTATTGGAGCTATTAAAATGACTCCTAATCCTACAAGTGACCAATTCTCACTTAATGTAAACTCTAAGAGTACTAATGAAATAATGGTTAGCATTTACACGATACTAGGTCAGAAAAAACATGAAGCTAGATTAAACTCTGGTGTAAATAATTTCTCTGCTAATAATTTATCTTTAAGTTCTGGAATATATGTTGTAAAAATTCAATCTGAAGGAGACAAAGATGTAGTGAAAAAATTAATTATTAAATAATAACTAATTACATTTTAAAGGGGCTGTTTATGACAGCCTCTTTTTTTTCTAAAATAAGTCTTCATTCTTATCAATTCAATAAAAATAATTAATCCAATTATTATGAAACAAAAATTGTTTTATTGCTTAATAATAGCAATGACTTTTGGGCTATTTAATGTCCAAGCTCAAACTGATAATGATTTCATTTCAAAACAAAAACCAATAAAAATTGGTGATGAAATCACTGTAAAATTAAGAACTTCTCACCCCTACCAATCTCTTAAAGCAGGGCCTGTTTTTGAAAAAGAATTTTATTCAAAAAATTCTACATATATCAAACTGTACTTTAGAAATTTTGATTTAGCACCTGGAGATTATGTTGAAATCTATAGTCCAAAAACAAAAGAAAGCATTATATATGCTGGTAAAGGAAAAATTGTAGATAATGGAGCTACTACTATTAGTGATTTCTGGTCTCAAGTTATTTTTTCAGATAAAGTCATTGTAAAATTACATACCGTACAAGCCTCTAAAGGTTATGGTTTCGATTTAGAAACTGTTGCTTATGGTTTTTCTCCAGAGCGCATTGTACAAATACAAGAACTACAAAGAAGAGCAATCTGTAGTAATGATGATAAAGAACGTATTGCCTGTTACACCGGCACAGAGATGTTTAACAAAGCTAAAGCTGTATGCAAGCTAATTCTTAACGGATCTGGATCTTGTACCGGATGGTTACTAGGTTGCGAAGGCAATATTATGACAAACAACCATTGTATTGGCAATGCATCTACAGCTAGAAATACAGATTTCATTTTCAATTTACAAAAATCTTCTTGTAGCGGTTCTGCTAATGCCACGCAAAATGTTGTAGCGAGCTCTTCTACATTTATTAAAACTAACAATAGTGTAGATGCGACTATTGTAAAATTACCATCTAACCCGACCAACCAATACGGTTATTTAAGTTTACGATCTACTGCTGCAAGAGCCGGAGAACGTATTTACATCCCTCAACATCCTGGTGGAAGACAAAAAGAAATAGCAGTAAAAGAAGGTAGTGGTTTAGCAAAAATTCTACGTTTAAACGGGAGTAGAGATTTAGAATATAATACCGATACAGAACCTGGAAGCTCTGGATCACCAGTTTTAGATTTCAACACTAATTTGGTATTAGGAATTCACAATACTGGAGGATGTCCTAACGGCGCATCAGGTGGAAATAGAAGATTAATCTCTTGGCTTGGTTCTGATTTACCAAGATGTGGTGTAGACGATTCTAATACAGATGATACTCCACCTCCAACAGATGAAATTTGTAGCGGAAATATATCACGATTCCCATACAATGAAAGTTTTGAAGGTAATTTAGGAGCATGGAAACAATCTAATTCTGACGATTTAAACTGGACTATTGATGCTAACGGAACACCTTCTAATGGTACTGGTCCTTCTACTGCTGTAGATGGCAACTCCTATGTATATTTAGAGGTTTCTGGTAATGGACAAGGCTTCCCTGATAAAAGAGGAATTTTAAATTCACCTTGTATTAACTTAAGAGGAGTAACTTCTCCTAGACTTAAATTTAGCTACCATATGATTGGTAATGCTGTTGGAAACCTAAAAGTAGAAGCTAGAATCAATAATACTGGTAACTGGACTTCTATCTTTAGTAGAACTGGAGCACAAGGCACCAATTGGAATCAAGCTGATGTTGCGCTTTCTGCTTACGCAGGACAATCTAGTGTTCAGTTAAGAATAAATGCTGTTTCTGGAAATAGCTGGCAAGGAGATATTGCTATAGATGCACTTAGCATTACTGGTAGTTCTGATAATCCTCCAGGTGATGATTGTGGTCAAATTGATTTTAGTAGTACTCAAATTACGTCATTCTCTAACCAAGATTCTGATGGCACTTTCGAAGTTACTGGCGGTGGAACTGGTTTAATTCTAAGAAATAATACTTGGAAACAAATTCCAATGAATTATGTAATTACTGCAAACACTATTTTGCAATTCGATTTTAGAAGTACGTCACAAGGTGAAATTCATGGTGTAGGTTTCGAAGATGATAACACATTATCTGCCGATTTCTATTTTAAAGTACATGGTACACAAAACTATGGTTTAACTAATTTTGATAACTACTCTGGAAGTGCGACTAGAACGTACACAATTCCTGTTGGAAACTTCTACTCTGGTGATACAGATAGATTAGTATTCATTAATGATAATGATGGTGGATCTGGAAACAATTCTTTATTCTCTAATGTTAGAATTTATGAAGGGTCTTGTAACGGATCTTTATCGGCTGAAGAAGTTATTGCTCAATTAGATAATAAAGAGTCTTTACTTGGTAATGAAGATGAAGGTATTGGAGCTATTAAAATGACTCCTAATCCTACAAGTGATCAATTCTCACTTAATGTAAGCTCTAAGAGTACTAATGAAATAATGGTTAGTATTTACACGATACTAGGTCAGAAAAAACATGAAGCTAGATTAAGCCCTGGTGTAAATAATTTCTCTGCTAGTAATCTATCTTTGAGTTCTGGAATATATGTTGTGAAAATTCAATCTGAAGGAAATAAAGATGTAGTGAAAAAATTAATTGTTAAATAAATAAACTACTAATTAGTAACTAACCTTAAAAGGTGTTTCAATATTATATTGAAGCACCTTTTATATTTTAATATTCTACTTTAAAATCTTTTAATAAATACTTAAATTGTAAAAAATAATTTAAAGATGAAATTAATACCTCGTGAACGTTTCAAAAAAACAATAAACGAAAAAACAATAGATTTATTCACTTTAAAAAACAATAACGGCAGTGTTACACAAATCACTAATTACGGAGGTAGGATCGTAAACTTCTGGATTAAAGATATTCATCAAAATTATTTAGATATTGTTTTAGGATACGATACTATAGATGATTATTTAAATGCTACTGAAGCATATTTTGGTGCTATTATTGGACGCTATGGCAACCGAATAGCTAAAGGACAATTTAATATTGGCAACAATGAATACAAACTAAATAATAACGAAGGAGAAAATCAATTACATGGTGGAGATAAAGGGTTTCACAATGCAATTTGGGATGCCGAACAACTTTCTAATACGACATTAAAGTTAAGTTATCTTTCCAAAGACAAAGAAGAAGGTTATCCAGGTAATTTAAAGGTAACAGTGCTTTATTCTCTTACAAATAATAATGAGTTAAAAATAGAATATTCTGCCACTACAGATAAAAAAACTCATGTCAATTTAACCCATCATTCCTATTTTAACTTGAATGGGGTTAAAAAACCTCGTCAAATTAATGACCACATTCTTCAAATAAATGCCAAGCATTACACTCCAGTTAATAATGAACTAATACCTACAGGTAAAATTACTAAAGTAGAAAATACGCCCTTCGATTTTCGAGCTCCAAAACCAATAGGAAAACATATAAATGAAGAAAACGAGCAACTCATATTAGGTAGTGGTTATGACCATAATTTTGTACTAGATGGAAACCAGCTAAAAACAGCAGCGATTATTAAAGCTTCACATTCTGGAATTGCAATGGAAGTAATCACTAATGAACCAGGCCTGCAATTTTATAGCGGAAATTTTATAAATGTTGAAAATTCAGGAAAGAATAATGCTTCATATTCCAAGAGAGCTGCTTTCTGTTTAGAAACGCAACATGCTCCCAATAGTCCAAATCAATCTAATTTTCCTTCCACTATTTTAGAGGTTAATGAAGAATATAAATCTATGTGTATTTATAAATTTACCCTAGAAAAAGAATGATAGTTACTCCTCTAAATTCACATTTTCAAACCAATAAAAATTAGCTTTATTACCACTTCTGCATTCCCAATGAAATCGTATACGTTACATAATACACTCCCACAAAACCTCCTAAGACTTTGAGACTAATATCATTTCTTAATTAAAAATACTGCAATAACTATTTATTAAATACCGATACGATGTAATATAGCTAAATCAACATAAAATAACATTAATCTTTTGAGTAAAAAGCCAAATTTCTTCGTTAAAAATACTCAGCGTAACCAAGCTATGCTTGTGTTTTTTGCCTTGAACTTCATCTTTTTTCTTAAAAATATTATATGCC
>CALGLR010000053.1 GCA_937959395.1 uncultured Flavobacteriaceae bacterium
ATTTTAACCCTGAATATATTACCAAAAACAAAGAAGAATATTTAAGGAATAGATTAATACAACTTGAAAAATTAAAAGAAAAAACAGAAATATTACTTGCTAATTATAATAATGTGGCTTAGTTAGTTATATGATAGGTTCATAAAAAAGCTCTTGTTTTACATTATGAAAAAAACATTTTTATTCTCCTGCTAATATTAGCTTCATGTGAAAAATATTCAATTGAAACTAATGACACCGTAGTATAAGTTTCTATTAATCCACTTAACGGTGAAGTCATTTAAACTTTTTCAATTAGCTAAAAAATTGCCCTTTTTAGCCATTTTATAATCTTTTTTCCTTCCGTAGCAAAGCTATGCAACTCAAAAAAGACTCTAAACTGTCTCAAAATTCCTAATTTTCTCTATAATCCAAAAAGTTTAAATGACCTCAGTATTAATCAATAATAGTTTTTAAAAAATGAGGAAAAATCTTCATTCCTGTCTATTTTTAATTTTTTTCTAATTTTAGACCTTATATTATTTACACTTAATTCACTGATACTAAGTGCATTTGCTATTTGTTTAGAACAAATATTTAATCTTAAATAACCAATAATTCTAATCTCTCTATCTGTTAAATCTGAATGTTTTAATTTTAGACAATTATAAAATTCTGTATCCTTTATATCCGCTTCAAGTATAATTTGAATTCTATCACGATTTCTTTGACTATAATTATTTAAAACAATAAAAAGGGTCTGTAACTCTTTACTCACTGATTCGTCTGTTACTTGTCTCCTAATTTTTTTTATTTTATTTTTTAATGTTTTAAAAAGGGTATCCTTCTCTTCAATGTCTATAGCAAGATACGTTAACTGCATATTCTTTGTTTCCACCTCTTTCTTTAGTAGTTCTTTTTTTAAACTAAGAATGGAATTTTCTGTAAACAAAAGTTTCTTCTTTTCTTTTACAAAATGATTTTGCTTAATCAGTATAACAATAGCAGACAATAAAAGCAAACCAATAACAAAATATAAATATACTTTCTTTTTCTTTTTTTCTTTTATTAAGTTCAACTCTTGCTCCTTAATTTTAAATTCATTTTCTTTTTGATTGACTTTAAATTTGATTTTCAAACGTTCTACTTCTCTATTTTTATCTACATCTAATACCTTTCTTCTTAATTGAATTACTTCTTCTATATTCAGGTAAGCCTCCTTATACTTTTGTCTATTATAATTAATTAACGCAAGTAATTTTACATTATCCTCGTTCAAATGATAAAACTCTTTCTCTTTTGCAATAAGGATACTCCTTTTTAGATGTTTTATAGCCTTTAAAGTATCTTCTTTTTTTAAGTAAGCTTGAGCAATACTATTCTCATTTTCACATATCAATTCTTTCATATTCTTATTTAAATATGTATTGTTTATTTTAACAAGGCTATCAATACTTTTTTCAAGATTAAATCCTTGTTTTATTTCTTGTTTAATAATATTACTTTGAATAATAACACTCAAGTATGAATAGTTATTTTTTACACTATATTCTAAGGCTTTATTATAATGATATTTTGCTAAGTCAATACTATCAATAGAAACATAAATTTCGGCTATATTATTTTCAGTTACGGCAAGATTAAAGTTAGCATTGGTCGAATTATAGATTTCTTTAGCAAGATTATAATACGTTAGAGCTTCCTTATACTCTTCACGAGATGAACTTAAATTTGCATAACGAGAATAAATATTAGCTAACTGCCCTTTGTCTCCATCTTTAAATGATAAATTAATTGCTTTATTTAAATAATAGAGTGATTTTTCATCATTATAAGATTTAGAATAAATTATTGACAAATAAATAAAAACGAATAATTCATCTTCACCCTTAGCTATTTTTTCTGCATTTTTAAGATATGCAAGAGCAGTTTCTAACTCATTTAAACCGACATAGGCACGTCCTATAAATGAATACACTCTAGCACGTCTTGCATCCTTTTTCTTTTCTAAATAGGGTAATACTTTCTCTAATATTTCTATTCCAGAACGATAAACGCCTACATTAATTTTTGCAATCCCTAAAAGTACGTTAGCCGAAACGTTCTCACTTATTTTAAGATCAAATTTTGAAATATTTTCAGAAATGGAAATAACACTATCAAATTCCTCTTGTTTAAAAAACTCTTCGGAAAGAGAAAGTAAAATAGACACACTTTCTCTATTTGTCTTGCTCTTTTCTAATCTACTTTTAAGGTGTTTTATCTCCGATTTCCTCTGAGAAAATGCTTCAGAAAAGAATAATATAAAAAAAAACAGAAACAAAAATAAATAATTATTAATCAGCGTCTTAAACTTCATTATATGATATTAAAATGATATTAATTAGTATAAAAATGATAATAGAATTATATGCAATTACCATTAAAAAATGGTGGAAAATAATAATTTTAGAGAATAATTAACAAATATTAATAAAATTTAAATCAAAACAATTATGAAAAAACAAGCATTTTGTAAATCTTATTTACTACTATTTATTTTAGTTATCTCGGCGCAATCAATTTTTGCTCAAAGACCTGTTGGTGTTCCTGGAAATTGGACATTAAATAATGACCTAACTGATGAATTTAGAGGAAGTAAAATAGACACAAATAAATGGGATCATGATCCTGCAGATTTTGGTCCATGGTCATGGGAACCGAATAATGTTAATGTGAATAAGGGAAAATTAAGATTAAAAATACGTCATAAAAATCACACTCGAGCAGGGAAACGACTTCACTTTACTTCTGGAATGATAAGAAGTAGAGCTGAAATTACTTATGGTTATTTTGAAGCAAAAATTAAAGCAGCTCCTAAGCATCCCGGAGTATCATCTGCTTTCTGGTCTCATTCAATAGATGAAACCCCAATTACTATAAATGGTAAAAGAATTGGTTATAATGAAATTGATTTTCCAGAACTTACACAAAGAGTTAATAATGTAAATGTAATGGATTGGAATGTAATTAGATCTTCAGATAATAATGGAAGAAATGGAGGTAATAGAGTATCTGTTAGACAATCGACTGGTGATGGAATTACTGAACCAAATTTCGACCCTAGAGCACGTTATCATATTTATGGATGCCTATGGACTCCTAGTAAAATAGAATTCTATATTGATGGAAAAAAAGTTGGAAAAACACATTTCAATAAATATCAAAAACTACCTATGCGTTTAGTTTTATCTTTAGGTTTGCGTGAACCATTTTATAAAACTAACCCAAACAATGGAAAAAGATCAGCTATTGCAACTCCCAAAAATCCAAATGGATTCCCTTCTACAATGTTGGTTGATTATGTTAGAACTTGGCAAGGAACCCGAGCTAAAACAAATAATTTAGCATCAAGTGACTTAAACACAAATTTGAATCCTAAGCAAGAAGAAAACACGACAAATGAAGAAGAAAATACAACATCTGGTGATTTTTTTGATCTTCATTTAGGACCTAATTTAGATGATATAAGTGCATATCCAATTCCTGCAAAAGATGAATTAAATATTGAAGCTAAAGGAGACCACAGTGTTTCTATTTACAACTTATCTGGGGCAAAAATTATGAGTACAGAATTCAAAGACAGTACCGTACTTAATATTTCAGAATTAACTAGTGGAATATATATAGTAAATATTTCAAATGAAGGTACTACCATTTCTAAGAAGATAGTTGTAGAATAAAAATCCATATTCAATTAAACAGGTTGTAGATAAGAATTAATTAAAAACTTGCAATAATGCCCTATCACTTAATTTGTGGGTAATTGATTGAGGGGCATTTTTTGCAAGAAATAAATTGACAGATTCTATTAATTTAGGTATTAATTAAATAAGAGCATAAATAACAACTAATTTATGCTCTTATTAATAATTTATAGCATTGTTACTTCAAAAAAGAATCCACAAATATGGTTTCCTAATTACGGTAAATCTAAAAATATTGTTATTCAAATCACAGAAAACTGTTTAAACGATATGGATAGAGCGGTATTTCAAGTTGCACATGAAACCATTCACTGCCTCTCTGGACTTCCTAGTAATTTTGTGACTAATTTTCTTAGGCCGCTTTTTTGCTTATTTCGTTTAGTTTTATTTCCATTTCTAAAGGTGTTAAATATCCTAAAGAGGAGTGTAATCTTTTTGTATTGTACCAATCTATATATTCTTGAATAGACTCATATAATTGTTCATTAGAATTAAATTTGAATCTGTATAGCCATTCGTGCTTAATAGTTTTAAAAAAGCTCTCAGCTACTGCGTTATCCCAACAATTCCCTTTTCTACTCATAGATTGTGTTTGTTCTTGCTGGGATCCATCTGTAGATGCTGACCAATCATCCGAAGGCGATAACCAATGCCCAGGATTACGTTTAAAAATGTCTGGAGGAAATGATTTTCTTTCTATTGAAAGAGGAAAAATATCAGGCAATACATTACAACAATCTTCCTTTCCTTTTCCTAGAAATGAATAGGTAACTGTAGAATGGTTACTTGAGTTATCTCAAACAAATAATGGATATAACAAATTAACTATTAATGGTAATGAAGTTATATCTATTAATGCAATGAATATGCCGAATGCAGAAATTTTTGCTGATGTATTTCAACAAAACGGAATTGATTTCACATTACAAGAACCTGTATTTTATGAAAGAGTTCAAATAGGAGCTACAGCAAATCCAACTGCAGAATCGCTTGAAGTTTTTGTAGACAACTTCTCTATAAACATATATTAATACCATTTTATCAATAAATGCAACACATAAAAAAAACCTCGTAAGCTAATAACTTACGAGGTTTTAATTAAAATATATAAATTAAATTACATTGCTCCCCACTCTTTTAAAGAGTCTCTGTTCAACTTAACGTAATCATTATTACCCGCTTTTTGTGCTGCAGCTAAAGAAGCTTTAGCAGCTTTAATAGCTGTTTTAGTCTTACCAGCTTTTGCATGAATTAAAGATTGTTGACGTAGCATCCAAAATTTTGGATCATCTTTTGTCATTTCAATGGCTTTATCAATCCAAGTTACAGCTTGATTAATGTCTTTCCCTTCTTCTAAATAAAATCTAGCTGATGCATAATAGTCATTAGATCCAGGACCATTCATAACTCTAGTAATGTTTTTTGTTACCGTTTCAGTTGTAGGTACATCGATTTTTACACCAACATATACATTTTCCCACATGATTCCTAACATTACAGAACCGTTAGTTAAATCATCAAAAGACATCGTAAAACTTTCAATTTTCATTGGAATACTTTCAGATTTAGCATTTACCTTTGCAGCAACTTTACCAGAATCCCATTTCTTAGGTGTTCCCCAGTTTTCAGTATCTGAATAAAAGTTAACTTCCCAAGATGATTCGTTAGGCGTTACAAAAATAGCATAGGATCCTGCTTTTACTTTATTTCCAGCAATTACAACTTCTTCACTAAAAGTAATTATAGAGTTTTTATTTGCTCCTGTTCTCCATAATTCTCCATAAGGAACTAGCCCTCCAAAAATTTTACGGTCTTTTACTCCAGGTCTCGAGTATTCTAATGTAACATCTGTAAGTCCAACTTTTTGTTCTATTTTTTGGAACGGACTCGGTGCTGGGGTTTCGATTTGTGCATTTACTGCAAAAGAAGCAGATATTATTAATGCAACAAGAAATAGTTTTTTCATAATAGATAGATAGTATTTGTTATTATCGCTCGTAAATTTACGCACTAAGATGAAGCGGTATTGTTAATAAAAACTTAAATTAAGGTATTGTATATTTGCAGAAAACCAGAACAATGAAAAAATATTATGCAGAAGCAATTGGAACATTTGCCATGATCTTTTGTGGTACTGGAGCAATGACAATTAATGAAATAACCAATGGAAGTATTTCTCACGTTGGCGTTGCAGCAGTATGGGGCTTAATAGTAATGGCAATGATTTATGCCTTTGGAGACGTTTCTGGAGCACATTTTAACCCTGCGGTTTCTATAGGTTTTGCATTTGCCAAAAAATTTTCATGGAAAGAAGTGCCTAAATATGCTTTTGCTCAATTAATAGGAGCAATTCTTGCAAGTGCTATTTTATTTTTTTTATTCCCTGAAAGTAAATTTTTAGGAGAAACAACGCCTATTGATGGTTTCCCTCCATATAAAGCAGCTATTTTAGAGTTTTTACTTACCTTTTTTCTTATGCTGGTTATTATTAACGTATCTACTGGAAGTAAAGAAATTGGAACCATGGCTGCTGTAGCTGTAGGCAGTGTTATTTTGTTAGAAGCCATGTTCGCAGGACCTATCACTAAAGCGTCTATGAACCCTATTCGTTCTATTTCACCTGCCTTATTTACAGGGAATTTCCAATATTTATGGCTTTACATTACGGCACCTATTCTTGGAGCTATTACTGCTGTTAGTAGCTGTAAGTTAGTAAAAGATGAAGCCTGTTGCGATGATGAAAATTGTTAATCTTTATTCGTTGTAATACACTCATTTTAAATCTAAATTACTCAATTTTACGTACTACTTGTTAAATTTTGTTTAACAAAAACAAAAAATAATTAAACATTTCGTACCTTTAGGCTATAATTTTGTAAATGATGGCTAAAAAGAAAACAATTTCCTCTGGAGATATTATCTCTTTATATATGGATTATGTCTTAGAAAATAATGAGCAACCAAAGTCTATTTATGCGTTCGCTAAACACAATAACTTTGAAGAATCTCTTTTTTATAAGCACTTTAATTCTTTTAAAGCAATAGAAAAAGGGGTTTTTAAAGCCTTTCACGATAATACCTTAAAAACTCTACATAAGAGTACCGATTATAGCACTTATGATCAACGCAATAAACTTTTAAGTTATTACTTCACATTCTTCGAAAATCTTACGGCTAATAGAAGCTATGTTATTTATGCTTTAGATAAACATAAAAAAAGCTTAAAAACTTACACCTATTTATCAGATTTAAAAACGAGTTTCACACATTATATACAAGAGTTAAATATTGATTTAATTGATGTTAAACAGGAAAATCTAGATAAAATTCAAAATAGAGGACTAAAAGAAACGGCTTGGTTACAATTATTATTAACCATAAAATTTTGGATAGATGATGAGTCTGCAAGTTTTGAAAAAACAGACATTTTTATAGAAAAATCTGTAAACACAAGTTTCGATGTTTTAAATATAATACCATTGAAAAGCTTGATTGATTTCGGAAAATTCATTTACAAAGAAAAAATTCATAGAAGTTAAAACCCAAATATATTGAAAACTATAGATAGTATACCTACATCCAAAATACAACGCGCAACAAAGCTAGTGCAAACTGGCGCTAAAGTTGGTGTGAATTATCTTAAATATTACGGAGACAAACTCACTAAAACAGAGAGCGAAGCGAAAAACCGCCTTAACGAAAATAATGCTGAAGATATATATGATGGACTAAAAACATTAAAAGGAAGTGCTCTTAAAGTTGCGCAAATGCTAAGCATGGAAAAAAGTATTTTACCAAAAGCTTATGTTGAAAAATTTTCACTTGCTCAATTTTCAGTTCCGCCATTATCGCCTCCTTTAGTTTCTAAAACTTTTAAAAAATACTTTGGGAAATTACCAAGCCAGATATACGACTCCTTTAATCTAACCTCTGTTAACGCAGCCAGTATTGGCCAAGTACATATAGCAGAAAAGAATGGGAAGAAATTAGCTGTGAAAATCCAATACCCAGGAGTTGCTGATAGCATTGCTTCAGATTTGGCTTTGGTAAAGCCCATCGCAATTAAAATGTTTAATATTAAAGGAAAGGATAAAGATAAATATTTTAAAGAAGTTGAAGATAAATTGGTTGAAGAAACTAATTATTTATTAGAAATTAAGCAGAGTAAAGAAATAGTAAAAGCTTGCAAACACATACCTAATTTAAAATTTCCAAATTACTACGACGAATTATCCTCTGAACGTATTATTACCATGGATTGGATGGATGGAGAACATTTATCTGAATTTACAAGCCATAATACAAATCAACAAAAAGCAAACAATTTAGGTCAAGCACTTTGGGACTTTTATATGTTTCAAATGCATAAATTAAAAAAAGTACATGCAGACCCGCATCCGGGGAATTTTTTAATTTCTAAAAAAGGAGAGCTTATTGCTTTAGATTTTGGTTGTATGAAAGTTGTACCTGAAGAATTTTATGTTCCATACTTTGAATTGGCAAAAAAAGAAAGCATTAATAATAAAGAGCTATTCACCGAAAAATTATTTGAGCTAGAAATACTTCGCGAAGACGATACAAAAGAAGAGCTCGATTTCTTTTATGAAATGTTTCATGAAATGTTAAGTTTATTTACGAGACCTTTTCATGTCGATGAATTTGATTTTTCAGACCCCTCCTTTTTTGCAAGTATAACAGAGTTGGGAGAAAAATATAGTAAGAACACAGAGCTTAGAAAAATGAATGGAAATCGTGGATCTAAACACTTTATATACATTAATAGAACCTTTTTTGGTCTCTATAATTTAATGTTTGACCTTAAGGCTAAAGGTGTTATTATTAATAATTTTAAAACACTTTAATGCCCTATTTTAATAAAGAAATTATATCAGATTTAGATCATTTGTATCGAATAAACTTGATTAATAGCGCTTCAGGTTTTAAGTCAGCCAACTTAATAGGTACAAAATCTAAATCTGGTTATGAAAACGTTGCTATTTTTAGTTCGGTAACTCACATTGGTTCTAATCCACCATTACTAGGCTTTTTCTGTAGGCCAACAACAGTTGCAAGAAATACATATGACAATATTAAAGAAACTGGTACTTATACTATAAACCATGTTCATGAAAGCATTATAGAAGAAGCACATCATACTTCAGCAAAATATGACGAACATATTTCAGAATTTGATAAAACAGGCCTAACTCCTGAATATAAACGAGATTGTTTAGCTCCCTACGTAAAAGATGCTCCTGTACAAATGCAAATGCAATTTGTTGAAGAATATTATATAAAAGCAAATGATACCATATTAGTAATTGGAGAAATTCAAAAGTTGTATATTAAAGAAGATTTATTAGAAGATAATGGCCTTATAAACTTAAGCAAAGCAAATGTTGCTACAATTAATGGGTTGGACACTTATGCAATTCCTAAACTAAAAATACAATTAGACTACCAAAGACCTAAACTTTAAAATAAAATAATTATGCGAGTTTTAGTAACAGGAGCAACTGGTTATATTGGTAAGAGATTAATTCCCTTACTAATAGAACAGGGACATACTGTTATTTGTGCTGTACGTGGTAAATTAAGAATAGAAGATAGATATAACGAAGAGGAAAAAGTTAATGGTGTAGAAGTCGATTTTCTAATGCCTGAAACTTTAAAAAATATTCCTAATGATATAGATGCTGCTTATTATTTAATTCATTCTATGACAAATTCTGTTAGTAAATTCCAAGAAATGGAAGAACAATGTGCTAAGAATTTTAAAAATAGAATAGAAAGCACAAACTGTAAGCAAGTTATTTATTTAAGTGGTATTACTAACGATACCAAACTATCTAAGCATTTACTATCACGTAAAAATGTAGAGCATACTTTAGAATCTTCAATATATGCACTAACTGTTTTTAAAGCAGGAATAATAGTGGGCTCTGGTAGCTCTTCATTTGAAATCATTAGAGATTTAGTTGAAAAACTCCCCGTAATGGTTACTCCTAAATGGTTAAATACTAAAACGCAACCCATAGCGATAAGAGATGTTCTTTCATTTTTAACAAATGCGCTTGGTAGTAAAAATGTTTATAATTCATCCTACGACATATTTGGTCCAGAAATCCTTGATTACAAAGAGATGTTACTTCAATTTGCAAAAATTAGAAAACTGAAACGCTATATTGTTACTATCCCCATAATGACACCTAAACTATCTAGTTACTGGCTTTACTTCGTGACTTCAACATCATATAATCTAGCTCGAACTTTAGTTAATAGTATGGGAATTGAAATTATAGGCAATCCAAGTAATGTAAACAATTTACTAAATGTAACTCCCATGACTTACAAACAAGCCGTAGATTTTGCTTTCGTTAAAATTGAACAAAATAGTATCGTTTCTAGCTGGAAAGACTCCTTTGTAAGTAGTAGAGCTAGAAATAGAGTAAGAACAAAATATATAAATGTACCAAACTACGGTTGTTTTAAAGATGTAAAAGAACGAAAAGTTTTAGATGAAAATAGAACTTTTGAAAAAATTTGTGCAATTGGAGGTGAAAATGGTTGGTATTACGGAAATTTTTTATGGAAAATTAGAGGATACATTGACAAACTAGCTGGTGGTATTGGTTTGCGAAGAGGCAGAACAAATAAGGATACTGTAAAAACTGGAGATGCTCTAGATTTTTGGCGCGTATTATTAGCTGATGAAGAAAATAAAAGGCTTTTGCTATTTGCTGAAATGAAACTACCCGGAGAAGCTTGGTTAGAGTTTAGAGTCGCTAAAGGACGTGTGTTTCAACGTGCCGTTTTTAGGCCTCGCGGTCTTGCAGGTAGACTCTATTGGTATCTTGTACTACCCTTTCATGGTTTTATTTTTAATGGAATGATAAATAAATTAGCGAAAGCCTAATTATACAAAAACACATTATGTTAATTTTTGTTTAATATTTATTAAAAAAAGCTAAACATTTTGTAAATTGTATTAGTATCAATTTTATTTAAAATGTAAATTATGATTGTAGATTCTACATATGTTTTAAAAAAAGAAACTAGAGAACTAATAAATGATATTGTTGGTAAACCTTATTCATTTTTACAATCAATTAAAATGAGAGGCATTGGCTGCAAACGAATGATTATAGATGAAGTAAGTCCAAATTTGTCCAAGTATTTAAATCAAATCTCAGATGTGAATTACGCGAATATAGAACTGCGTTCAAAAGGGATATTAATTTACATGAACAAAGGATTGAAAAACTTTACATGGGCAATTCCTTTCTATCAATTAGTAATATATAAGATAAATGGATCTAGTATTCATGCTCAAGGAAGATTTATTCATTTCAGAAATAATAAAACGTTTAAAGAGAACAAAGCATTTTTTGATAAATTATTAAACGAGAAAGTAAATTTTGATAAGCAATATAACTTCAGGCCAGTATGATGTTAAAAGAATTTATAATTCATGAATTAGATAATATGAACGTGTTCAAGGTCAAAAAATGAAACATTCAAAAAAAAGAATTTTAAAGAAGAGCGTTTTAAATGTTCTAAACAAAAACAAATTACACAGAATAGAATATCAAAACGATAAACCAAACACTATTTAACACAATTTTATGTTAAACACGTTAATTAAAAAAGAAAATAATTAATAAAGACAGCAACCTTTTTAATTTATAAACTTAAAATATAATTAGTCGAAATCAATAACAAATCATTTAAAAACGGCATTTTACAAAGTTTCACAAACAGAATAATAGTATTATTTTTAGAATAAATCAAGTCACTAAAAATCAATTTTGTTTTATTTAATATTTCGAAATAGGTTTAAAAAGTATGACGAAATATAGATGTTAAAGAAATTTTTTATTCATTAAACATAAAAAATAAACCAAAAGTTACGTTATTTGGAAATTAGGTATCAATAAATTACTATTGATATTTACAAATGAAATGGTTTATTAGAAACATTTAAGAATGTGTTTTTCTAATAATTGTAAAAAATTATAGAATATTTAAAGGATTAAGATTATGGATTTGATTAAAGAAGCATTAGAATTTGAAAAGGAGAAAACAACATTCAAAACAACTAATGAAAGAATCGTTGCTTCAAGAAAGACTAAAGCTTTTATTTTAGGCTTAAACGAGATATATAAAGAAAATAAAGACCCTGAAATTATGGATATAATGAAGCGTCTAACAGTAATAAAACAAAAAATAGAGAAGCGCCTAAAAGGACGGCCTTCCGCAGCATAAATGAGAAAAATCGTAGTTATAGGAGGAAGCAAAGGTATTGGAAATGCAATTGTTAAGACATTAGTAAATGATAACAGTGTCATAAATATTAGTCGAACTAAACCAGAGTTAATCCACCAAAATTTAAAACATTATTCTTGTGATGTTTTAAATGATGAACTACCAGATTTAGAACAATTAGACACAATTATTTACTGCCCTGGTAGCATTAATCTCAAACCAATCTCACGTTTAAAATTAGACGATTTTAGAGAAGACTATGAGATTAATGTTATTGGGGCTGTTAAAGTTATTCAAAAATACATTGGAGCGTTAAAAAAAGGAAATGCACCTTCTATCCTACTCTTTAGTACTGTTGCTTCAAAATTAGGCATGCCTTTTCATGCCAGCATCGCAGCTGCAAAATCAGGAGTTGAAGGACTTACCAAGTCTCTGGGAGCAGAACTAGCACCCACTATTCGTGTTAACGCTATTGCACCAACAATAACCGATACTGAATTAGCTTCTAAGTTACTTCGCAATGAAAAAATGATTGAAAACATTACTGAGCGACATCCTCTTAAAAAGTTTTTAAATCCTAATGAAGTCGCAGGTATGGCTCAATTTTTAATTTCTCCAAAAGCAGCCTCAATTTCTGGACAAATATTTGAAATGGATTGTGGTATTGTTAGCTTTAAAATATAATTTATGAATCCTATTAAAGCTTTTGTTGGCACACTGTTTTCTAAATCTTCAGGAAATTTAAATACCCCTTCTAGTATCTATGATATAAATATTAATACGCTTGCTGGCAAATCCATAGACTTATCAAACTATAAAGGAAAGCATATTTTATTTGTAAATGTTGCTTCTAAATGTGGGTTTACTCCGCAATATAAAGGGTTACAAAAACTGCATGAAAGCTATAAAGATAAAATACAAGTTATTGGCGTGCCCTGTAATCAATTTGGAAAACAAGAACCTGGAGATGCAAATAACATTCAAGAATTTTGTAAAGTAAACTATGGTGTTTCCTTTTTAATTACTGAAAAAATTGAAGTGAAAGGTAAAAGCGCTCACCCTTTATACCAGTGGCTAACTAAAAAACATAAAAACGGAGTAAGTAACTCTAGTGTAAAATGGAATTTTCAAAAATACCTTATTAGCCCTGAAGGAAAACTAATAGATTATTATTTTTCTACAACAAGTCCTTCAAGCTCTAAAATAACGAAATACTTAAAATGAATTACATAAAGTGGTTGGCAACCTTTCTCATTATTAATTTTGGCTCCCTAGCAATAGGAAGTTGGTTAATGAATAATGGACCAATGACGGCATGGTATATAAATCTAAATAAAGCACCATGGACACCTCCTGGATGGGTTTTTGGAGCAGCATGGACATTAATAATGATTTGTTTTTCTATTTATCTCGCTCATTTATTTACCAATACGCCTTCTAATAGAATAAAAACAGTGTTTACCCTTCAAGTGATCTTAAATATAATGTGGAATTATATTTTTTTTAATCAGCATTTAATAACACTCGGTTTAATTTGTATTTCATTATTAAGCATCGTTCTTTTCTATTTATTTTTCAGCTTTAAAACAAATCCAAAAAAAGTAAAATTACTATTACTGCCATATATGATATGGTTACTTATTGCAACGTCTTTAAACGCCTACATTCTATTTAGCAATTAAAATTTTCTATGAAAATATACAGACTCCATAAAAAACAGAATTTACCTATAACTATTGATCAAGCATGGGACTTTTTATCTAGCCCTAAGAATTTAAAAACAATTACTCCAGATTATATGAGTTTTAATATCCTATCGGGAGCAGAAAAACCAATGTATGCCGGTCAAATTATTCAATACATAGTTACTCCTGTAATGGGAATAAAAACGAAATGGGTTACTGAAATCACACATGTTGAAGACAAACATTATTTTGTTGACGAACAACGTTTTGGCCCATACTCATTATGGCACCACAAACATTTTATAAAAAAAATTGAAGGCGGTGTAGAAATGGAAGATATTATAGATTATAAAATCCCTATGGGAATTTTAGGTCAAATGATGCACCCAATTCTTGTAAAACCTAAATTGGAAGAAATATTTAATTATAGAACTAAAAAATTAGAAGAACTCTTCGGTAAATATTCTAATTAACACCTATCACACTTACTATTAAATGAAAGAACCTATAAATATATTTTGGTTTAGACGCGATTTACGATTAAATGATAATCATGGTTTTTTTAAAGCATTAAAATCTGGAAAAAAGGTATTGCCCATATTTATTTTTGATGAAGAAATATTAGAAGGTTTACCTAAAGATGATGCTAGAGTTACTTTCATCCATGAGCAACTTAAAATAATGCAAAACAGACTTAAGATAGAGCATAGTTCTAATATTACTTTGTTTCATTCTAAGCCTATTGACGTTTTTAAAATACTAATTGAGAAACATACAATTAGTGAGGTTTATACAAACCATGATTATGAACCTTATGCGCTTTTAAGAGATAATACTATTTCAAGTTTTTTAACCTCTAAGAATATTGCTTTTAAAACATACAAGGACCAAGTTATTTTTGAAAGAAATGAAATCGTTAAAAAGGATGGATTACCATACAAAGTATACACTCCCTATTCTAAAAAATGGATAGAACGCTTTAAAACGGAAGGATTAATGCATTATAAATCTGAAGAGTTATTACAAAACACTATTACCTTTAATCATTATCCAGATTTAACTTTAGAAGAAATAGGTTTTACTAAAACAAAAGTTGAAATAAAAGATTTTATCCTAAATACGCATTTAATAGATCAATACGAAGAGACGCGAAATTTCCCCGCTCAAGATACCACATCTAAATTAGGTCCACATTTACGTTTTGGTACTGTTAGCGTAAGAGAAATAGTTTCTATTGCAAATAAGCAAAAGAATATCACCTTTCTTAAAGAATTAATATGGCGTGAGTTTTTTATGCAAATTTTATGGCATTTCCCGAATACCTGTAAAGACAGTTTTAAATCTAAATATGATAAAATAGAATGGCGTAATAATAAACAAGAATTCGAAAAATGGTGTAAAGGAGAAACCGGTTATCCTTTAGTTGATGCTGGTATGCGACAATTAAATGCAACAGGCTTTATGCATAATCGTGTACGCATGCTTGTTGGTAGCTTTTTATGTAAACACCTTTTAATTGATTGGCGTTGGGGTGAGGCTTATTTCGCTATAAAGCTTCATGATTATGATTTATCTAGCAATATAGGAAACTGGCAATGGGTAGCTGGTTGTGGTGTAGATGCTGCACCATATTTTAGAATTTTTAACCCTACAACACAAATTGAGAAATTTGATAAGCAACACGAATATTTAAATAAATGGGTTCCAGATTATCAAGAATTAACGTATCCATCTCCTATTGTAGATCATAAAATAGCTAGGGAACGTTGTTTGAAAGTTTATAAAGAAGCCATTAACTAGGTAATAAAAAACTCGCAATTATCTAATAAGTAATATTTTATATCTAATCGCTACTCATTTTTCACTAAATTTAAGAATCAAACTTAAATTTAAAATATATGAGTACAAAAGAAGTTGCCCAACAATGGGCTCAAATGTGTCGAGAAGGTAAAAACATAGAATGTATTGAAGCATTATATGACGAAAATGTTACCAGTAAAGAAATGCCTGGCTTTCCAGGAGAAATCACCCAAGGCAAACAAAACGTTTGGAATAAAGGCAAAGAATGGTTAGATAATGTTTCTGAATTCCATTCTGGAGAAATAGGAGAACCAGTTATCGCTGGTAATCATTTTACAAGCAAAATGAATTTTGATGTTACTTTTAAGGATCGTGGCAGACAACAAATAGAAGAAGTTGCTGTATTTGAAGTTAAAAATGGTAAAATAACTAACGAACAATTTTTCTACGATATGGAATAAATCATAGTATAAACTTCTTTTTTATTTCTTTACTGAAGACATAAAAAGATAATTAATAACAAATCTCTCCCTCAACACTATAATTTTACAAATAATTTAAAGATTTTGTTATGTTTAAAAATAAATTAATCCTAATAGCAGCCCTTATTCCTTTTTTTGTAATATCTCAAGTGAGTTTTACAAATTCTAATTCTTCATTAGTAAACCAATCGTTAACCAGTGGAGTCGCTATAGGTATTTCCGATATGGATAATGATGGTTTAGATGATATTATTCGACTTTCTAATGCTATAGGTTTGGAAATAGAATACCAAACACCCTCAGGTGACTTTACACGTTCAATTATAGAAACTCTAAATGGAGATGCATGGGCGCTCTGTATTGCAGATATAGATAAAAACGGCTTTAACGATATAATTACTGGAGGTCGTTATGATAAAATAAAATTATTAACCTCTAATGCAGATGGTACATATTCTAATACAACCTTGGACGGTGACGATATTTTCGTTCAGAATATGAATTTTGCAGATATTAATAACGATGGAGGTATTGATATCTTTGCCTGCCATGATGATGCTGTTTCTTCTCCATATAAAAATGATTTAGATGGTGTACTTAATTATGATTCCTCTTTAATAAATACTAAGTCTACTGTTCCTTCAGATAATTCTGGTAACTATGGTAGTATATGGACAGATTATGATAACGATGGAGATCAAGATTTATACATTTCAAAATGTAGAGGAGGGATCACCGATCCTATGGACGGAAGACGCCTTAACCTCTTATTTCAAAACGATGGTAATGGTAACTTCATGGATGTAGCCGAAGCTGCAGGATTATTACCTATGGGACAATCGTGGGCTACTGGTTTTGAAGATGTAGATAATGATGGAGATTTTGATGCCGTGATCATTAATCATGATATCCCAAGTGTTATTTATGAGAATAATGGAGATGGAACTTTCACAGATATTACTTCAATGACCACTATAGAAAGTAAATTGAGCTCTTTTGGTTATGGAATACAAGTCATTATGGAAGACTTTAATAATGATACATTTGTAGACATTTTCTTAACGGCAATTAATGGTGAACATGTTCTTTTTATAAATAATGGAGATAAAACATTTACAGAAGTAGTTACTCCATTCCCTACTGGAAGTTTAACAATACAAAGTGCAGCAATAGGTGATTTAAACAATGATGGTTTTATAGATGTTCTCGCTGGTTTTGCTGAAAGTTTTAATAGCCCTTCAAGTAGTAATCCAGATATCCTTTTCTTAAATGATGGTAACAGTAATAATTGGAGTGAAATAAGACTACAAGGTGATGTGAGTAACATTAATGGCATTGGTGCTAGAATAGAAATTGAAGGCGCATGGGGAAAACAAACTAGAGAAGTTAGAGCTGGGGAAAGTTATGGCACTATGAATTCTTTAATGACTCATTTTGGATTGGGTGCAAATAGTGAAATTTCAAAAATTACAGTAAACTGGCCTTCTGGTAATGTTGATGAAGTTATAAACCCAAGTATAAATACTTCTATTTTAATTATTGAAAACTCGACTTTAAGTACTAACGAATTCGATAAAAATAGTTTTAAAATTTATCCGAATCCTACATCTAATTCAATCCATATTATATTCAATGAAACGGTTAATTTAAAGTCGACCAAACTTTACGATGTTTTAGGAAAGCAAATGGAAGTTAATTTTAGTAAAAAAGACTCTAATATTAATATAGATCTTTCTAAACTAAATAGTGGCATTTATTTTATTCATATAGAAACTGATAAAAAACGTTTAATTCACAAAATTGTTAAACGATAAGGTTTTAATGTTACTTATAACCATACAATGAATTTACTGTAAAAGGAATTTGAATTATTTTAAATCATAATTGGTATTAAATAGAAAAAACTTTAGTTTTCACTAAAGCTTTTTCTATTTAATTTAAAATCTCACCTATTATTCTCTAGTAATTTTAGCTCCAATACGTTGCAAACGTTCAACTATATGCTGATAACCACGATCTATTTGTTCTATATTATGAATTGTAGACGTTCCTTTAGCAGATAAAGCAGCTATTAATAATGAGATCCCAGCTCTAATATCTGGAGAAACCATTGTTGTCGCTTTTAATTGCGAGTTAAAATCATGCCCCATTACAGTAGCACGGTGTGGATCGCAAAGAATAATCTTCGCGCCCATATCAATTAATTTATCTACGAAAAATAAGCGGCTTTCAAACATTTTTTGATGAACTAATACCTCTCCTCTAGCTTGAGTTGCTACCACAAGAACTATACTTAGTAAATCTGGAGTAAATCCAGGCCATGGTGCATCTGCAATAGTTAAAATAGAACCGTCTATATAATTCTGTATTTCATATCCGTCTTTATGCTCAGGGATATATATATCATCTCCTTTACGCTCAACGGTGATTCCTAATTTTCTAAAAACATCAGGAATTTGACCTAAATCATCCCAACTCACATTTTTAATAGTAAGCTCACTCTTAGTCATAGCGGCTAAACCTATCCAGCTACCAATCTCAATCATATCTGGAAGCATGGTATGCTCTGTTCCTACTAATTCATCTACACCTTCAATGGTTAATAAATTAGAACCTACACCAGAGATTTTTGCCCCCATTCTATTCAGCATTTTACATAATTGCTGTAAATAAGGTTCGCAAGCAGCATTATATATTGTAGTTGTTCCTTCTGCTAAAACAGCAGCCATAACAATATTTGCGGTTCCAGTTACAGATGCTTCATCTAAAAGCATATCTGTTCCTTTTAACTTTTTAGCTTCAACACCATAAAAATAATCTTCACGATTATATCTAAACTTAGCGCCTAAATTTATAAAACCTTCGAAATGAGTATCTAATCGTCTACGTCCTATTTTATCTCCTCCAGGTTTTGGTATATAACCTTTTCCAAAGCGAGCTAAAAGTGGCCCAACAATCATAATAGAACCTCTTAAACCACGTCCTTCTTCTTTAAATTTAGCAGATTCTAGATAATTTAAATCTAATTCATCTGCCTTAAAAGAATAAGTTCCTCCTTTTTTTTTATTAACCTTAACCCCTAAATTCTTTAAAAGTGTAATAAGTTTATTTACATCTATAATATTTGGAATATTATTTATAGTAATTTCTTCTGGAGAAAGTAATACTGCACATAAAATTTGTAAGGCTTCATTTTTTGCACCTTGAGGTTGTATTTCTCCCTTGAGTTTATGACCTCCTTCTATTTTAAATGTTCCCATATAGGTTTACTAATAACGTTTTCTATTACGGTTTGAATTATTGTTACTATGTTTCTTTTTATTATTCTTTGAGTTGCTATTAGTGTTAGAATATTTTTTCTTAGAATTACTTTTCATAAGACTAGCGGAATCTGTTAAAGATTCTTCTGTATTCTTCATATTAATCTTTCCTTCACTCAATTCAAATAAATGTTGAAAGATAACAGCATCTTCAACAGTATCTTTATTCCAATTTAAAAAACACTTCTTCATGTGATTTGCAATGGTAAAGGTTAGAGCTTCTTTCATCTCTCCTTCTTCCCATGTATTAGCAACATCAATCATTGTTTTTATATTATTTCCATAAAAACGATATTTTGGAAAATTTTGAGGGTAAGCTAAAGGTGCTGGACGCTCTTCTAATACTTCTTTAGAAGGTTTCTCATATGGGGAATCTGCATCCAATTCAAACTTAGATATTATAAAAAGCTGATCCCATAACTTATGTTTAAAATCTGGAACATCTCTTAAATGTGGTTGCAAATTACCTATTGCTGTTATAATAGCATTAGCATATTTATTACGCTCTTCTTTTGTTTCTCGCGTTTTTGCATAATTAACCATTTTCTGCATATGCCTACCTAATTCAGGGATAATTAAATGCTCACGCTCGGTATTGTACTCTATATCGTCTATCAAAATAAAATGTGTGTAGAATTATAAATAAATGCATCGAAGTTTCTATGCTAGCGCAAAATACAAAAAAAGAAATTAAAGACTAATGACTCCTTCAATATTTTCAGATACTTCTTTATATTTTTCAATAACAGAATCTGGGTCTTTCATAGAAACATTAATAGATAAGCTTGTATATTTTCCATTACTAGATTCTTTTGTTTTTATTACAGCACCCATATTATCAAATATAGCTTCTAATTGCTTTATTTTTTTTGCACTGGATACAATTATAAATTTATATAAATATATTGATGGCCATGAAGAAGTATCGTGCAATTGTGCCTTTAATTTTGAATAAAACTCTTCTGGATTTTGTTTATCACTCATAACTATTATTAATCGATTACAAATATAGGTTTTACTTTGCATTTTTTATTCCTAATTTTAATGCCGAATAATATCACAACTTATAATTGTTATTTTTAAAGCATAAATACATTGAACACTAAAAAAATAGTCATTACTGGAGGTCCAGGAACTGGTAAATCTTCTATAATTAATGAATTGAAAAATAGAGGTTATACTTGTTTTGAAGAAATTTCTAGAGAAGTCATTCTTAATGCTCGTAAAGAAGGAATAGATCAGCTATTTTTAACAAACCCATTACTATTTAGTGAGTTACTATTGAAAGGGAGAATTTCTCAATTTACTCAATCTAATAACAGTACTACTCAATTTACTTTTTTAGATCGTGGCATACCTGATGTTATTGCCTATATGGACTATATTGGAGATACCTATCCTGACAATTTTGAAATAGCTTGTAAAGAAAATAACTATGACCATGTTTTTATTTTAGCACCTTGGCAAGAAATTTATAAAACAGATAATGAACGTTATGAATCTTTTGAGCAAGCCGTTGCTATTCATCATAAATTATTAGACACCTATTCTAAATACGATTATGATATTCTTGATGTTCCTTTTGCAAGTATTGAGGATAGAGCAGATCATATTATAAATAGTATAAAAACCATTTAATGGCGCATCCAATAAACATACTAGAACGTTATTGGAATTTTACAAGTTTTAGACCTTTGCAAGAAGAAATTATACAGAGTGTTCTAGAAGGCGAAGATACTTTTGCTTTACTCCCAACTGGAGGCGGAAAATCGATGTGTTTTCAAATCCCCGCATTAGTAAAAGAAGGTATTTGTATTGTTATATCTCCTTTAGTTGCATTAATGAGAAACCAAGTTAATGTGTTGCAAAACAAAGGCATAAAAGCAATGGCATTAACTAGTGGTATCTCTTATAATGAATTAGATACATTATTAGATAACTGTATTTATGGTAATTATAAATTTCTTTATCTTTCTCCTGAGCGTTTGCAACAAGATATTGTTCAGCAGCGCATCAAACAAATGAATGTAAATTTAATTGCAGTAGATGAGGCCCATTGTATCTCTCAATGGGGTAATGATTTTAGACCTGCTTATAAAAATATTGTAACACTAAGACAACTTCACCCTCAAACTAATATTGTAGCACTTACAGCTTCAGCAACTCCAGAAGTTGTTGATGACATAGTTAAAGAACTGGACTGTATTAAACCAAAGATTTTCAACCAATCCTTTTACAGAAAAAATTTAGCTTACATGACTTTTCATGAAGAAGATAAGTTATACAAACTAGAAGCGATTCTTAAAAAAAACAAAGCCCCTTCCATTATATATGTTAGAAGCAGAAAAGCGACTATCGAAATAGACAACCTTTTAACCCATAAAGGATTTCAATCTACTTTTTATCATGGTGGTTTATCAAATACTGAAAAAGAAAGTCGTTTAGAAGCATGGCTAAATAATGATTTTCAAATTATGGTAGCAACTAATGCTTTTGGAATGGGCATAGACAAACCTGATGTAAAAACGGTTATTCATCTTAATCTGCCAGATAGTATTGAAAGTTATTTCCAAGAAGCTGGCAGAGCCGGAAGAAATGGAGATAAGGCTTTTGCAGTTATACTGAAAAACAAAAATGATGAAATACTGGTTAAAAATCAGTTTTTAAAGGTTCTACCAACTATTGATTTTATAAAAACAGTCTATAAACGATTAAATAATTATTTTCAAATTCCTTATGGCGAAGGAGAACACCAAACATTTGCTTTTAACTTTAATGATTTTTGCAAAACTTATAAATTCAATTCTATATTAACTTATAATACTTTACAAGCATTAGAAAGAACAGGTATTCTTAATCTTAATAAACAATTCAATAATAAAACAAGAATACAATTCATTGTTAGTAATAGTAATATGTTTAAATACTTAGAGAATAATAGTGATTTGAATAGTATTGTAAAAACCATATTAAGAACTTATGGAGGTATCTTTGAACAAGAAACAAAAATTAACACGGTTTTAATTGCAGACAAAGTTTCTATTACTGAAGAAATCTTAATTAAAGCATTAGTGAAACTATCTGATGAAAAAATCATAACCCTTTTTCATTCAAAAACAGATGCTGAAATTACATTTATTGAACCACGTGAAGATGACAAAACAATTAATAGAGTTGCAAGAATTATTGAACAACAAATTCAATTAAGACAAAAACAAATAGCTTCAGTTTTAGATTACATAAATAATAATGAAACCTGTAAAAGTAAACAGCTCCTCTCTTATTTTGGTAATAACAAAGCTAATGATTGTGGTATTTGTTCTGTTTGTATTGCATCAAAAAAGAATAACACGATCAATATAACTATAGTAAAAAAAGAAATTATTAAATGTTTAGAAGGAGGAGAACAAAGTTCTAGGGCTTTAATAGAAACATTAGCACTTTCTGAAGAGAATATCTTAAATGCGCTTCAAGAACTATTAGAGTACGACATTATAAATATTACCAAAAAAAACACTTACAAATTAGCACACATATAAATGAGAGATTTAAGAATTGTATTTATGGGAACTCCAGATTTTGCGGTTACCATATTGAAAACATTAGTTGATAAAGAATATAATATTGTTGGTGTTATTACTGCTCCCGATAAGCCAGCAGGAAGAGGTAGAAAATTAAATGAATCTGCAGTTAAAGTTTATGCTAATTCTCAAAACCTTAATATTATGCAACCTACTAATTTAAAAGATAGCCTGTTTAATGAAGAACTAAAATCACTTAATGCTAATCTTCAAATAGTAGTTGCTTTTAGAATGTTACCAAAAATAGTATGGCAAATGCCTGAGTACGGTACATTTAATCTCCATGCATCTTTACTTCCAAATTACAGAGGGGCTGCACCAATTAATTGGGCCATAATAAATGGAGAAACTAAAACAGGGGTATCTACGTTTTTTATTGATGAAAAAATTGATACTGGAGAAATGATCTTACAAGAAGAGATTGAAATTGGAAAGAATGAAAACGTTGGTAGTTTACATGACAAATTAATGATACTAGGTAGTGATTTAGTAATTCGCACTGTAGATCTTATAAAAAAAGGGAAAGTAGAAACAACGCCGCAATTAGAAAATTCAAAAATAAAAACAGCATATAAATTAAATAAGGAGAATTGTAAAATTGATTGGTCTAAATCCATAGATTCTATACATAATTTAATTCGTGGCCTAAACCCTTATCCTGCAGCTTGGTCTATATTATATAACAATGAAGAAGAACTCGCTATCAAAATTTATAATACTGAAAAGATAATTGAATCACATTCTTATAGTATAGGAAAAGTAATTGCTTCTAAAAAAGAAATGAAAGTTGTTGTAAAAGAAGGCTTTATAAAAGTATTAGATATTAAGCTTCCAGGAAAACGAACTATGGATATAAAGTCTCTTTTAAATGGGTATAATTTCGAAAATGATGCTAAAATGCTCTAAAGCCCTATCGTTGCTCATATTCTTAAAATTTACATAAAAATAGCTTCCTTTATTAACAAATGCTTGAAGTTATCAACAATATTAGGGATTTCCCTTGCTATTACTTGCATAGAAGCATAATCCGTATAAATTTGTAAGAGGATTAGACAATTATGTTTAACCACAATTCATTAATAATTAAATTTTAAATTATGAACAAAACAGATTTAATCGATCGCATGGCAGAACACGCAGGAATTACTAAAGCAGCTTCTAAGAAAGCTTTAGAATGTGCGTTAGTTGAAATTGAAGGAGCATTACAAAAAGGTAATAGAGTTTCTTTAGTTGGTTTTGGATCTTGGTCAGTATCTAAAAGAGCTGCAAGAGATGGAAGAAACCCTCAAACTGGAAAAACTATCAAGATAAAAGCTAAAAACGTAGTAAAGTTTAAAGCTGGTTCTGATTTAGCAGGTGCAGTAAACTAATATTTACTTCATATAATTTAATAAAAGCCTTCTTTTATGAAGGCTTTTTTTGCATTATAACGTAAGAATGTTTGTTTTTTAGCAAAAAAAAACTACATTTAATTATATAAATGCACAAAGAATGGCTCTAACGAAACCAAAAAAAGGTGATTTATTAATAGCAGAACCATCAATAATAGGAGATCTATCTTTTAATCGTTCTATTGTTTTATTAACTGATCATTGTAAACAGGGTTCCATTGGCTTTATTTTAAATAAACCGCTAGAATATACAATAAGGGATCTTATTCCTGAAATAGATGCGCCTTTTAAAGTTTATAATGGTGGTCCCGTTGAACAAGACAACTTATACTTTATTCATAAAATCCCTGAATTAATACCTAATAGTATAGAAATATCTTTAGGTATATATTGGGGAGGAGATTTTACTGTAGTAGCAAAGCTAATCGCAGAAAAAAAGATTGATGAAAAAGACATTAAATTTTTCTTAGGTTATTCAGGCTGGGATATCAATCAGTTAGAAGGTGAATTAAAAACCCAATCATGGGTCGTTACAAAAAACATATACGAGAAAGAAATTATCGAAAAGGATTATGAATTTTTCTGGAAAGAAAAAATGATTGAACTTGGAGGCAATTATAGTATATGGTCTAATGCTCCAGAAAACCCTACCTATAATTAATTAAGTTTTAATCTTCAAATTAAGTTTATTTGTGAGATCTATAGCTGTAGAATTATCATAAACTTTTTTTCTATACTTAGTAACAGACTGTATTCCTCTAATTACATTAGTTATAAATAACTCATCTGCCTTTTGTAATTCAAATGGAGAAATAGATTCCTCTTTAAAATTATAATCATTAGATTTCTTAATAAGTTCAATGATTTGCTTTCGCATTATTCCCTTTAAACATCCATCTTCTAATGGCGGTGTTTTTATAATATTTCCTTTAACTAAAAACAAGTTTCCATTTAAAGCTTCCGCAACACTTTTATTAGTATTAAGTAAAAAACAGTTCTGTAAATCATTTTCTTTAGCATAAATACTACCTACAACATTTAGAATTTTATTATTCGTTTTTAATGTAGATAATATGCCTGGAGCTATATAAAAATCTTTAAATAAATCTACTTCATATGCATCAAATTCATTTTTGTAGACATAATCTTCAATCTCTTTTGCTGAGATTATATAATTAATAGAGTTATCATTTGGTATGTACAAGCCCCCTTCTACTCTATGCACCATTAATTTAATTCTTGAAGGAACATTTAATAAATCACAAGACTCTATGAGTTTAAAAATCTCAGCTTCTAAATACTCCATTGTAAAGCTCATAGGAATTTCCATACGCAAAATACGCATAGATGCCATTAATCTAAAGTAATGATCTTCCCAAAATAGGATCTTCCCATTTAAAACTTTTATCGTTTCAAATAAAGCATCCCCGTATGCATAACCTCTATTATTATATAAAATAACAGTTTGGTTATCTTCTATGTGTCCATTATTATTTAACATAAAAAAGTTCTGAATTTCTTCAGAACAAATATATTTTAATTTATTTCTAAATCTTAAGCTGAACCTAAAACTTGTTTCAAATCAGAAATTTGATTTTCCCACAACATTTTAGCTTCATCTATCTCATCCTCTTCCGAAAAATCAGTAATCATGATAGATACATCTTTAGTAATTTCATCTACTTGTATTCTAATTTCAAAAAAATAAGGACTATCATCATCAATTGCCCATTTAAATTTAATACGCTCTCCGCTTTTTTTAGTTACTAATTTTGCTTGCTCTTCTGTACCATCCCATATAAATTTATATATTTCTCCTCTAGAGTTTACATTATCTGCAAACCATTCAGAAAGTCCAGAAGGTGTCGAAATATATTGATATAGTAATTGAGGGGATGCATGAATTGGAAATTCTAATTCATATTTTATTTTCTCTTCCATTAATTTTAATGATTTATGAAGTCCAATATATACATTAATTATGTTTCAAAAAAGAGAATATCAACAAACTATAAAAAAAACTATTTTTACTAAATAGTTTGAGTCAATTAGTTATTAGTTTTTTAATAATAATAATAAAGTTTTTCAAAAAAATACTTTATTGAAATTTAAAAATTTAACAAAAACAGTATGTATTTCATCGATAATTAAATGTTATTCGTCAGTCAAAATGTATTTCATCGTGTTTTTATGTATTTCATCTAAAGTATTTAATAATTTATTTAACATTTATTTTCAGAATGAAATTAAATTATATATTTACTCGTTAATTAACCTCTTCCCTCCCAAGATTAAATCTATTTTAATTCATTTTTACTTAGTAAATAACTAAAATAGTATAGGTGAATTCTTAAAAGATTAAGAATCATAAGTTATTTTTTTAAAAGACAAAAACTAATATTATATAACAAAATTACCGCTCGATAATTCGAGACCAAATTTAACCCTAATTAACCTACTCCCATGAGAAAAATACTTTTCTTGTTTGCATTTATTCTATTTAGTATAACTGCTTTTGCTCAAACATTTAATTACCAAGCTGTAGCTAGAGACACTGCAGGTGATCTACTAATTAACCAAAATCTAGGTATTAAAACTTCTATACTACACAATAGTGCTACTGGTACGATTGTATACACAGAAGAACACAATACTAACACTAACGATTATGGTATCTTCAATTTAGCCATAGGTGGAGGTAGCAATCCTAGTACAAGCTTTAATAGTATAGACTGGAGTTCTGGCGATTATTGGTTAGAAATCTCTATAGATACATCAGGAGGAACTAACTACACAACTGTTGGCTCTAGTCAATTAAGAGCAGTACCAATAGCAATGTATGCTGCATCTGGAGCAACAGGTTCTACGGGTCCAACCGGACCTCAAGGAATACAAGGTGAGCAAGGTATCCAAGGAGAGCAAGGAGCTCAAGGTGAACAAGGAATACAAGGAGAACAGGGAGCCCAAGGCGAGCAAGGAATCCAAGGGGAAACTGGTGCGCAAGGTGAACAAGGAATACAAGGGGAACAAGGAGAAGCTGGAGCCCAAGGAGAACAAGGTCTTCAAGGAGAAACTGGAGCACAAGGTGAACAAGGTCTTCAAGGTGAGCAAGGAATACAAGGTGAAACTGGTCTTCAAGGTGAGCAAGGAATTGCTGGTGAAGCTGGTGCTCAAGGTGAACAAGGAATACAAGGTGAAACGGGGCTTCAAGGTGAGCAAGGTATCGCTGGCGAAGCGGGTGCACAAGGTGAGCAAGGAATACAAGGTGAAGCTGGTGCGCAAGGCGAGCAAGGAATACAAGGAGAAGCTGGAGCACAAGGTGAGCAAGGAATACAAGGAGAAGCTGGAGTACAAGGAGAACAAGGTCTTCAAGGTGAGCAAGGTCTTCAAGGAGAGCAAGGAATACAAGGTGAAACTGGTGTACAAGGTGAGCAAGGTCTTCAAGGTGAACAAGGAGAAGCTGGAGTACAAGGAGAACAAGGAATACAAGGTGAAGCTGGAGCACAAGGTGAACAAGGAATACAAGGTGAAGCTGGTGCGCAAGGCGAACAAGGAATACAAGGAGAAACTGGAGCACAAGGTGAACAAGGAATACAAGGGGAACAAGGTATTGCTGGTACTGACGGTGTAGATGGTGAAGCTGGTGCTCAAGGTGAGCAAGGAATACAAGGTGAAACTGGAGCACAAGGCGAGCAAGGAATACAAGGTGAAGCTGGAGCACAAGGTGAGCAAGGAATCCAAGGGGAAGCTGGAGCACAAGGTGAGCAAGGAATCCAAGGGGAAGCTGGAGCACAAGGTGAACAAGGAATACAAGGAGAAGCTGGAGCTCAAGGAGAACAAGGTCTTCAAGGAGAGCAAGGAATACAAGGAGAACAAGGTCTTCAAGGTGAGCAAGGAATCCAAGGAGAAACAGGTCTTCAAGGAGAACAAGGAATACAAGGTGAAACAGGTTTACAAGGTGAACAAGGTCTTCAAGGAGAGCAAGGAATTGCTGGTGAAGCAGGTGCACAAGGTGAACAAGGAATACAAGGTGAGCAAGGAACACAAGGTGAAACTGGTCTTCAAGGTGAACAAGGTATCGCTGGTACTAATGGTACTGACGGTGTAGATGGTGAAGCTGGTGCTCAAGGTGAGCAAGGAATACAAGGTGAAACTGGTCTTCAAGGTGAGCAAGGTATCGCTGGTTCTAATGGTACTGACGGTGTAGATGGTGAAGCTGGTGCTCAAGGTGAACAAGGAATACAAGGTGAAACTGGTCTTCAAGGTGA
>CALGLR010000054.1 GCA_937959395.1 uncultured Flavobacteriaceae bacterium
TGAAATGGTTAATGAGTACTTGGAGCATCATCGAAGACCAGACAATGGTAATGCTACAAATTTCATAATTGAAAAATAACCATGGGGTGACTTTAAGTCACGAACCCGAACCTATGGACTTTAAGTCCATAGTGGTTCAGTTCAAGTTTATTTAATTGGATCCCATCTTTAGATATTTTAATTTTATCCTTACTATTTGCGTTTGGTTCTTTAGGGTAATTGATATTCAATATAAGTTGATAGTTGTTTTTTCCTTGTTTTACGTTTAGATTAACTGGCATTGTAAAGGGGTTATTAGTACTATAATCTATATAGGTTAATGTTCCAACCCATTCTCCCACGAGAATTTTTAAATCGTCTGTTGTGACAATATTCTGGGAATAATTATGAATAGGCAATAGAAAAATAAATACTATTAAAATTTTACTCAAGGTGTTTTTCATTTTGCTTGTTTTTATTGCTAATTAAGGTCTCGGCTATAATCAGTACGGTAATTAAAGTACTGAGTTTTCAATTAAAGACTTAGCCGAATTTTTTTATTAATTCAGATTTATTATAATCCTTCTATGTATCTTTTTCCTTTAAATTTCGTCCTCTCGGCTTATTACCTTCATGGAGCACAATTTCAGAATGTAGTAATTCTACTGCCTCAGCAGATCCTATAACTTTAGAAGCGCTACGCTTTAACATTTCTAATTCAAACTCAGTTAATACACTTTTTCTTATTCCAATTTCTTTCCATCGAGATAAAGGTCTACATCCTATTGAGATACCACGAGCAAGCGCTAGCGCATCTAAAAGAGCTTGATTTGCCCCTTGTCCTTTGAATGGACTCATTGGGTGAGCTGCATCTCCGATGAGAGTTATTTGCTCCCCTTTTTCTAATAATTCTGACTCTAGTAATTCTCGATCATAGACAGGATAACCAGAAACCTGAGCTTCAAGTGTCGCTGCTAAAACCTGAGGAATGGGATCGTGCCATTGAGTTCTAAGGCACGCTTCTTTTTTAAGAGCTTGAGCTCCTCGAGAACTCAATATTTTAGCTTCTTTTTCTGACATAGGAAAGCTAAGTTGCCACATCACAGAATCTGATGAATATGGCATTATGTAGATTCGTTCATTGCCATTAACGGTTTGAAATACCGTGGCCGAGTCTAACAAAGGACTATTAATGCTTTCGAGGTTTTCCAAAGGACAAATACCTAATATCACGATACAACCTAGATAGCGCAAAGGAGTAATATCTTCACTAATAAGTAACCGTCGCACCGAACTACGAATACCATCAGCTCCAACCACAAGTTCGGACTTATCGATTTTTATTTCTCCATTTACTTTAAAACTGAGATCAATACCATCACCCTCAGACTCTTTAAAATCTATTAATTGGTGCCCCCACTGCACTGCTTCGTATCCACCTAGTTGTTTCAGCAGAGCTAAGCGCAAAGATTGTCTTGCGATATGTATATTTGTACGGCTAGGAGAGGTATTCGTGCCTGATTGTATCCACTTTCTCATTCCCCATTCTCCAATTATTTTTCCTTCTGTAGTATGAACGACATGTCTTGTTGAAGTCACTCCATCTTCTAATAAGGAAATACCAAATCCTTTTATTGCTTTACTAGCTTGTTGTAAAGTGAGTCCATAACCCTGCGATCTAGTATCGAATCCGCTATCGCGCTCATAAAGAGTAAAAGGAATTTTACGATGTAAACATGCAACAGCCAGGGCGACTCCACCTATGCCAGCACCAATAATTGCAATATGTGGATAGTTTTCTTTATCGGCTATAGGATGTTTATCTGAATAAATCAACCCAGATCCGCTACAGTTCATGCATGAATATAATTGGCCTTTAGGGAGAACAGGAGCTATACCTTCTCTCTTTGTTTTTTGAAATAGATCTAATGCGATTTGGTATTGAAGCCGCACTTTCTTGCGAATCCTTCGGTTTTTTTTGCCACGTCCTTGACATTCTAGACAAATAGTCCAGCTATCTTCTTCCCTTTCTACCTTTTTCACTTTTTCTTTATTTAATCTGGTCTTGATTCATCTCCATAAAAAAATAACAGATATAATTGATCTTAAGTCTAGATGATCTTTTTAGTTAAAAACTAAATCTATTGTATTTTGTTTTAATTTTTTAATACCAAACCCAAAAGATTTGGCAACTTTACAAATAGATAATTTAATTAAACACTAATGTAGGCTTCCCTTAATTAGAACTGTTTAGTTTTCTAAAATTTCTATAAAGTTATTGTTTTTAATCCTTCTGGGGCTAGCCCAATGTCATTAAGTTAAGAGATTTTCAAACGCTATCTTTTCTCTTCTTCGATATTTCCCTATATTTCTTTTATTGGATCTATTGGGTCTTATAGGAACGAGTTCTTGTTTGAACAGTATTTTGAGTTGCATAACAATATCGTCCATATCTGTATTAGAGAAAAATAATGTAATTATTTTATTTTTCAAAAAGCCATAAGATAGATTGGTATTGACTTTATAGCTTAGTTTTCTATTTTTTGTTTGCTCTTTTATTTCATCTTCTAAATCACTGACAATTAATGTTTGTACATTACTAATGAATATAGCCGCGTTGAAGTCTTGTAAAATACTCTGATTGGAATACCCTGAGAAATACTCCACTTTTAATTTGTTTTTCAATTCATCATAATAGGTTTCTACTCCCCATCTTTTAAAATACAAATCCTTAAATATTTTATGAGAATACTTCTTGCTGTCTAATAATGAGGTTATTAATAACTCTGTTTCTCCGTTAGGTAAATCTACACGAAGTAATCTTACTTTTATCGGTGTATTTTTGTCATATTGTTTGTGAGAAATATCAACATTTTTACTGGGATAAATTTCTACAATTTGAGATCTTTTATTACTAGCTATAAAAGATTTAGTAACTCCGCTAAAACTTACTTTTACTCGCATTAAGTAATCCATACTTTTATTCAAATGAGTATTTATAAAGTCATAGGAGGGATACCCTCTGTCATAAATAATTAAATCACCAGTTCTACTCTTCTCTATATGTAATAATCCCAATGCTCTTTCTCCTATTGACTTGGGTGATAATTGGCTATCCAAAACATATTTATTTAAAACATCGTAAAGTACAGAGACCCTTTCTTGAACCACTCCTGTTTTAGTTTGGTTTTTTGTAAGTTCATACCGCTTTTTTAATTCTTTTGTAAAAGGTAGCGTAACAGACGAATCGTCTACTACTAAAACTCTAAATCCATTCCATAATTTTATTGCTGGCTCATTATCTGTGTAAAATTCACCAACGAGCATATCACTCAGTTTTTTAAAAACTTCTGGATGTATTTTCTTCCGATATTGTACAAAGGCACTCTTTGTAAATGATTTAAAACCAGCAAGGCCACAGTCTCGTTTTAGAATACTTACAAAGTTTTCTATTTCTATAGATAGACTTTTTGTTAAGAAATTCATCATAAATAGCAAGGTTGTAGAAAACGATTGTTTTCTGGTTCTTGTAAAATCACTTTCTGATACTTTAAAACAGTTTTCAAGGGACTTACTAAAAATTTCTTTACAGATCATTTTTAAAATAAAAACGGATGTTTTTTTTCATCTTATATCTAACTGATTACTAGATAAATATACGAAATTAATTGCACTTAAACTAATTTAAAATACTGTGAATCAGATAATTAAACCCTTAACTTAATGACATTGACTTCGAGGTAGTTCATTAGAATTAAATTTGAACCTGTATAGCCATTCGTGCTTAATAGTTTTAAAAAAGCTCTCAGCTACTGCGTTATCCCAACAATTCCCTTTTCTACTCATAGATTGTGTTATTTTGTTATTGAAAGAAAAAAGAGTTGTGATTTTACTAGAAGCATATTGTACACCTCTATCGGAGTGAAAAATAAAATCATCCTTAATTTGTCTTTTGTTTCTAGCCAGATACCAAGCTTTAATGATGGTGTTTTGGGATGTCATATCTTCGCTTAAAGTCCAACTTACTACTTTTCTGTCTGCTAGATCTATAATGGTTGTTAGGTAGCTCCAGTTGTCATTAACTCTGATGTAAGTAATATCAGAAACCCATTTCTTTCCTATTTGTAAGCTGTTAAAGTCTCTGTTTAATACGTTTTTTGCTATTGGAAAAACGTGGTTTGAATCTGTTGTCACTACAAATTTTCGTTTTAAAACACTCTTTAACCCCATTTCTTTCATTAGTAACCCTATGTAAGATCTACTATATTTAAGACCTTCTCGTTCTAGTTTTTTTTGAATGCGATGGCTTCCATATATCTCTTTACTATCTTCAAAAAGAAATTGAATCCTTTTTTTTAAATGACTTTTTGTAGTCTCAACAACTATTGAGTCTTTGTTTTTAAGCCAGTGATAATAAGAGTTTTTACTAATTACCATACATTTACACATCTTCTCAACACTATAAATATCTTTGTTTTTTAAGATAAATTCATATCTTATAGGTCGCTCTTGGAAAAGATGCTTACTGCCTTTTTTAAGATGTCACGTTCAATGGTAACATTTCTTAATTCTTTTCTCAAAGCTTTTAATTCTTGTGATTCTACAGAAAGTACTTTCTTTTTAGAAAAATCACCAGATCTTGATGTAAACTCTCGTTTCCAACGATTAATCATACCTGGGTTTAAACCATATTCTTCTCCGAGCTGTTTTGGTTTGATTCCACTTTTCAATAGTTCTACTATCATTACCTTGAAATCGTTATCATATTTTTTTGCCATAATCTAATGTATAAATATTTATGGACTCTAAAAAAACGTCACAATAAAGGTAGACACTCCAAACCTTTAGAAATGGAAATAAAACTAAACGAAATAAGCAAAAAAGCGGCCTAAGAAAATTAGTCACAAAATTACTAGGAAGTCCAATTTGCAGGTCAAAATATACAGGTTGCCTTTAGAGCAACAAGAAACGGTTTTATATATCAGATAAAACACAATAGTTTACAATAAAATAGTAATAAACAATCACTAGTTTTTAACCCTAATTATGCATTGGAACTTCGTGATGAAGCTTTGAACTACAATAAAGACTGGTGTTTTCTTAATTTTAGCATAGCATCGCTATGGTGAAATTAAAAAACGCAGCAAAGCGGTAGTGTTTGCAGTAGTTTGAAGCTGAAATAGATTTTTTAATGCATTATTAGGGTTTAACAGCGACTTTTTGTTTTATTTAGTGATGTGCGCTTTATTCTTTTTCAAAGAGAAATACATATAAGATCCATAAACTAAAACAATAGTTAAAGGTATAAATGTAATAGCAAGAATTGTTGTTAATTGATTTAGTGAATCTATAGAATTTTGCGATAATTCTACAGCTGAATTTATTGATAGGCCGTTTAAAGCTATCAATATAAATTGATGTGTTGCGAACATATGTAGGTTAGTTTATTTGGGATTAAACTGATTTTCAATATAGTAAAAAAAAATAGAATATGCAATTATTCTAATTTCACAATATTTATAGATTTGTTTTTTCTTCTTATAAGTTTTTAAAATTACAAGTAATTAATAGGGATTTATAGATTCATAAAATGAAGGGGTAATAGTCTTACTTTATAAGAACTTATAGCTTATTTGATTAATGTGTTTTTTTTTAATGCAAAAATGTAACGTTTCATAGAGTTTTTATACTCATAATGTGTAGGTAAATATTTCGGCAACTAGTTTTTTTTGCCGAAATTGCTAAACCAAAAATTTAATCAACTAAAAAATTATAGTATATGTCTGATGATTTTGATTTATTAGAAACTAATTCCAATGAGAAAACTGAAAAAGTAGATGTTAATTGGGGTAAAGCGATAGACACGATGAAGTCTAAATTGGCTCAGGAGGATGATCCTGAGAGTCGTCAGAAAATTTTAAACGCAACATTAGATGATGTTGTCCATATGGCAGAAAAAGATAGAACAACTCTATTAGATGCTATAAAGGATTTGACAGATTATCAAGATGAAGTTGGAATTATGTTTGAGCGATTTTCGTCGCTTAATGAAAAAGAACAGAAAGTTATAGATGATGCCCAAAAAGCATTAGAGCGCGCTAAAATAGAATTAGAAGATGCTCAAAAAAAACCAGATACGTGGTGGAATAACTTATGGGGAAGAAAAAGTAAGATTGCTAAATCTGAAACCGCTTTAAAAGATGTAGAGAAAATTCGTGCTGGAGCAGATAATAAAGCTAAAGCGATGTTTCAAGAACGTATTGAAAGTGCCGATGTACAAACCTTGTTAAGTGAATTGTCATATAAATCTCAAGCAGCGGTAACACGGTTAAAAAACCGTGAAGTTGAAATAAAAGAAGTCGAAGAAAAATTAAAAGACGCTATTGTTGAAGCTTCTAAAAACCACACAAAAGCTTTAGAAAAAAAGAAAGAAACTGAGACAGAACTGGAACAACAATACGCTTTATTAAAACAAGCACGTCAAGCCTTAGAAGAAGTTTCAGATAAACAATCTTCAGCATATTCTGAAGCGTTATCTAAAGTAACAATAGTAGAACAAAAAGTAGAAGAGTTAGAAGGCCTTAAAAATGCTTATACGACACTTGCAGCTTCTAAAGATAGTTTCGTACACAAACATAACTTAACGATCAAAGTATTAACGTCTTTACGTTCTAACTTACAAACGCATCGCGCTAAACTAAAAAGTGATACCGATGAGCGTTTAAAATATTACGATGGTTATGTTGTGGCTTTAAAAGCAAGAACAGATCAAGAATTTGCTGCAATATTAGAGCATTTAGGAGTGAAAACCGATGAGCATATTGGTGAGACATTAGCTTCAATGCATACAGCAAGTGCTAAAGCGCGTCAAGACATGATGGATAATATTCCTGTACATGAAAAAGTGATGCAAGGCGTTTATGGAAGTTATGCAGAAGCTTTACAAGAAATTAGAACTAAAGATAAATCAATTCAGAAAAATTTTGCAGAACGTTATGGTATAGATATGAAAGAGATTTTCGAAGACTATTATGCTGCCGATGCTAACGCGCCTTCTGGAGATGGAAGCGAACCTGCTGGTAAGCCAGAACCAGACTCTAGCGATGATGATTTATTAGGTTAAAACAATAATGGCGTTACCAGATTTTGCTTTTAATAGCAAAATCTGGTCAGGCTTTCACAAGTCGCTCTCTGCGAGGAGCTCCAACAATTGTTCAATCCTTAACGCGCTTACTCAAAAGACTCAATCTAATTCTAAGACCAGTTAGGTCTACAGAGTAAAAGCAACCCAGTAAATATAGAAAATTAATAATGTCAATAAACCACATAGTAACACCTTTAGATTCTGCTGTTTTAGACAGTAAAGAACAATATGTGTTTTATCATAAAAAAGTAGATTTTGCTTTAAAAGAGCTCATTGTTGCTGTACAAGAAAATAGTTTATGTACAGACCAAGAAATGACTTTCTTTAAACAATACTGTAATTTGTTACTCTATTCTATAGAAGCCATGCGTATAAAATATATGTATGATGAAGAGGATAATATGAAGGTAGATTTAACCAATTCAGGATTTCCAAATTATTTAGAATTTCGGTATTTATTTAATGATTTATCGCTTAGAGATAACTATGTAAATAAACTAAAAGATGTTAGTGAATTACAAGATGAGTTTTTGGATCAATTATTAAGAAAAAAAGAACCTGTAAGAAAAGACAAGTTGTTTCAAGCGGCTTCTATAGTTTACTATACTTCAGTAGAACAAAAATTTATCTTTAACCGCTTTGTTCAAGGTAAAATTATTGAAGTAACTGATCGCGGGCAAGGTACTTATATGATTAGTTGGAGTTTTTATGATGTGTCTCATAATAGGCCTTTTATTTGTTTCATGTACTTTAATTACGATGGTAAAGATCCAAATAAAGAAAAAGAAGAGATATACGACGTTTTAAAAACCGTTGCAGATCGTGAAATGTCATTAGATACTATGGCATACTCTATAGATAAGCGTTTAAAAAATGTAGAACCAAAACAGATTAAACGAATAGATTTAGGACCTTTTCACAATGTGTTTGCTAAGGATGAAAATATATTAACGCATACCATTTTAGAGAGTATAGCAAAAAAAGAAGTGCCTTTAGAATCGTATGCTTTGTCTTTAAAAATTGACGAAGTGTTTTCTGGTAGTACGTTTAGTGAAGGAGGGTATTTTAGTAAGCAAGTACTTCAAAAATGGAGCGCACCAGTACAACAAAATTATGTTTTTGCTTCGCATAGAGTCATTCAATTATTATACAATAAAAATCCAGAGATAATGAATAGTTTAGCAAAACCACCTATACAAGTTTCTGATCTTAAGATGAAATGAATAAGTCTGCAGTAGGCAGTCTTCAGAAAGTAGTCTATTGTTAGCGGATGAAATGATAAATTAAAATTAATAGTTTAGGATGTCGTACTTAAATATTAAAAAAAATAGAGTAATTACAGTAGATTAGTCTACCAACTAAAAATTAAAACTGAGTAAGCAAATTCGAGTAAATACTGAAGACTGCTTACTGCCAATTGAATACTAAATAAACTATGAGTTTCAAAACATTATTAGCTTATCAAAAAGGATTCGATTTAGCGATGGAAATTTTTCATCTTACCAAAGGGTTTCCAAAGTCAGAAGTTTTTGTTTTGAGTTCGCAAATGATTCGGTCAAGTAGAGCTGTTTGTTCAAATATTGCTGAAGGTTATAGAAAAAGACAATACGAAAAGCATTTTAAAAGTAAATTATCTGATGCTGATAGTGAAAACTCAGAAACACAATTATGGTTAGATTTTGCAATTTCCTGTAATTATATTTCAGAAGAAAAAAGAATAGAATTGCAAGAAAAAAGTGAAGAAGTAGGAAAACTTCTAAATTATATGATGAACAATACCGATAAATTCGGTTTAAAAAAGAAACAAAGTGAGCAAGTTTGAGTAAATACTGAAAAATGTTTACTGCTTACTGAAGACTAAAAAAAGGTAGAGTAAGTAAATACTGAAGACTGCATACTGCCAACTGAATACTAAAAAAAGAATGGAACACAACTCAACTTTTCCAATAAAACAAAATGAACTTGATAGCCTTCGCGATGAAGCAAGTGGGTATTTAAAAAGTATCCAATGGGAGCAAGGACAGCGTGCTAAAAACAAAGATAAAGACACTAAAAACGAGTCTATCTTACTGTATTTATCAAGAGCTAATAATGGTAGCGGGTCTGTAGAAGTAACTTCGGTTTCTAAAACGATTTTAGCCTTAAAAAAGCGATTACTACCAGACTCTATTGCGATTCCAATTCAATTAAATCAAACTTTATTTGCTGTTCAAGAAGGTTTAGCACTAGGCATATGGATTAAAGACAGTTATTATGATTCGTCTGGTTTATCGAGTTTACATGAGCGCAGATCGGCATTAGATACTAATGGAAAACGAGAATATGAAAGTAAAATGCAAACCGCTACCGCTTTTATGTTATTTGCTTCTGCTTATACAATTTTACATAACTTAAAGCCACATGCTTCAGATGATTTAAGCGTGATGAAGCAAAAATTTGCTGGAATTCCTGAAGTGTCTTTTATGTCGCCATTAAAAGGAACTGCTTGTAGTTTATTTTATTTCGATAAATATTTAGGCCACCCAGATATCATTAAATCAGATAAAGATGTTGTAGACTTTACCGTTGTGTATTTTGAAGCTTTAATAGACGAAATTCAGTTACGTAAAAGTAGCTTAGAGTATGTCGAAACTATTGAAGATAGAACCTATAAGTTAGAAAATTCAGAATTTGCTATATCAGGATGGAGTAATGTGTTTTCTGGAACAGCTAAGAGCATAGAGTTTAATAAAATCCAATTCGAACAAATTGTAGGTAACAGAGATGCTAAGCATTTTGCACGTCGTTTAACCGAGCGCATGTTAAGTTACGATTTCGAGGCAAAGAAGAATCCGTTTCAAGAATTAGGAGGTTTTATGCCGGTTTTTATGGGATACGGAATTCCTGGGACAGGGAAAAGTATGCTTATTGCTGCTATAGCTACGCGCTTAAAGGAGCATTGTGATAATTTAGACATTCCGTTTTTATTCCATCCCATGCCAGATACTTTAATAAGTACGTTTCAAGGTGGATCTGCCGAGAAAATGGTAGAATGGATGAAACCCATGCAAGATCCGTCAAAATTAATTTTTGCACCAATCGATGATGCCGAGAATAATTTGCAAGAACGTACAGCTCAAGGTGTATCTGCAGGTGTGAAAGAAGTTATTGGTGTGTTTTTAAGATATACAGAAGGGGCGTATGCTGTAAATTATGGTAACAGTTCAATTGGATTGTTCACCAACTTACCAGAAATGTTAGATAAGGCTGTTATTTCTAGAGTACAAGGCCGTTTTAAGATTGATGGCGCTAGAACAGATCACGATTTTTTAGATCAAGATCATATATGGTGGCGTAAATTACAGGATACCATGCCAGACTTTGTAAATATGAAATCGCCTTCAGATTATACCTTTTTACAAGATCAAGGCTTAGCTAAAAACATGGGAGACATTTTAAATAGTGTCGAAAAACCTTCCGAAACAAGAGTTTTAGAAGCATATGATAAAGCAGAGAAATTACATAAAACGAATGAGCATCAGTTTTTCTCAAGTTTATATTTAGAAATTCAGAAACTGTTTCCGTTTTTCTCTTCTCGAGATGTGCGTAATATTCAGTCTGCAATATCTCTACGATTAACCGATTTTAATTTAGAACAAGACTGGTTCGACAAACCAGAAGTGTATTTCAAACAAAATTACGAGACTAAATTTAATATGCTTCAAGAATTAATGAAAGCGAATATGAAAGGTTTAGATTTCTCTGAAATTAGAAGACAAGAAGTCGTGCGTTATTTAGATAATGTAGCTACAATTGCAGATACCGACTTTAAACGCAAAGTTGACTCAAGAGTAAACCAAATGAATATTGATTTAAAGGCGAGAGAGACGTTTGGAAAGTAATAGTGATAAAAATGAAGAAAGTTATTATAAAATATTACACTCCTTTCTTATACTCAACTTTGTTAATAATTGTTCCAATAGCATTTACTAATTATGACAGGGATAAATTTTGGGAATTAATTATTGTACTACTAATAATAATATTATTAATCACTTTATTATTAGGAACATTAAATTTTTTCTATGGAGAAAAGTTAAAAAATCATTTTAAGAGAAAAAATATTAAAAAAGAAAAATTACAAAAATTTAAATCAATTGGTTTTTATGAAAATGATAACGCGCTTTTTGGAAAAGTTGATAATTATTGTGCGATTGTCTCTATAGATCAGAATATTTTTAATGGACAAAAATGGGTGGAAATTCAGATTTTATTTAACCCAAAAATGAATAGCCAATATATTCCACAATATCTTTTTGAGATGTTAAAAGATCAATCTGATAAATCAGTAAATTGGCATTCCAATAGTGTCATTATTAGAAAGAATTATAATTTCAGAATACCTAAATATGAAACTTTATTGGAAATGATTAAAATGACAACAAAATTATTGATTAAGAATAATATAAATGCGATAAATTATAATGAATGGTTACTAACAGTAAATGATTCAAAAGTACATTTTAAACAATTAAAAGGATTGAAAAACTAAAAAGAAAACAAGAGTACCGCTTTAGCGGCAATAACATGCAAAAACTTAAACAAGCAAATCTATTCAGAAGTGAACTTATTCCAATAAGTGGAAAATTAATTGAGCGTTATAATAAATGCTTAATAAAATTAGGGTTTTCAGAAACAAAACTGAAAACATTTTCTATAGATGGAATTGGGTGGAGCCCGGAAGTCGCTGAAGAAAAAAAAGACTTAAATTATCTCAATAATGGAGAAGCTAACCCTCATGGTATTATAATATCTCCTTTACAAAAAGGAAAACCGGTTTATATTCCTTTCCACACCTTTGATAGGGATATGATGAAATTAGTATTTAATACTTATGAAGATAGAATTAATGATATCACCAGAGATTCAGCAATATGTTTAGATTTCGACCAGAACATAGATACTTTTTATGAGCCATTAGATGTTTTAAAATATGATACTGTAATAATTCATTTTCATTTAATAGATAATTTAGATAGAGTACAAGAAAAGCAACTTCAATTAATAGAACAATTTAAAGAAGGAAATAATTTCATAAATGAAGATTTACATAAAGAATTATTAGAATCTGCAAAAACCTATGGCGATTTAAGAGATCGTAATTTAAACATAGAATCTATAGAGTTTGTTACAGATTCTTTTTATACCAGAGCTTTTAATGGCGTATATGTTTTAAGAGATTTTATATCTACAATAATTGTTTTTGAAGACGAAAAATGGCATAAAGAAGCTATAAAGGATACGACTTACGATGTGCTAATTTATCATATCTCTCAACCTCAGTTAATGGATAAGTTAAGAGATCATATGATTATAGAATACGATTTAGATAAAGTTGTAAAAACGCCACGTTACCAGCGTATTAAAAAGTATGAACTGGCGCTAGCTCTTAAAGAAACGCAGCACCCAATACAAGACATACTAAAAGATAATGTGCTATTTAAGAGTTATTTAAATAAGATAGACATCGAGTCTCGTAAGCGTGTAATGGGTGTAGAACGTTATTTAGAGAAATTAGAAATTAGCAATCAATTTAAAATAGCCGATATAGTAGATACAAGTATATTTCAAGCATTACATGAACCACATTCTTCATTAGATATTAAACATCAAGATTTAATTTGGAAACTTTTAATTAATATATCATCTAAAGATATCTTATTTTTATACTGGTATGATAAATCACAGTTTTATGAATCTTATGTATTATGGAGTGATTCATTAAAAGATTGGGTTATTCAAGAAATTAGTAACAATATATAGAAAAAAGATACTAATTAGGTGTGAAGCTAGAAGTAAGAGGTTTTATTTAGTCAATATAGAAAAGGTTATAGTTATAATAGAATGAAGTTTAAATTTGAAGATTTAATTATATGGTAGAAAGGAATGGATTTAGGCGAAAATATGAATGGTTTGTCTAAGAATTTTCCAAAAGATGAGCTTTTTAATTTATCGTCGCAATTAAAGCGAGCAGCAGATTCAATTGCGTTAAATATATCAGAAGGTTCAATACTTCAATCTGGAAAAGAATACCGGAAGTTTTTAAGCTATTCTATTAGATCATTAGCAGAAGTAGTAACTTGTTTACATAAAGCTAATAGAAGAAATTACATAACAAAAGATAAATTTAATGAGTACTATAATGATTGTTTTAATTTAATGAACATGATGATAGCTTTCAGAAATAAAATTAAAGAATAATTACAAGTTCTAATATGTCACAATTAACTTCACACTTCAAACTAAATCTAACAAGTAAAAGTAAGGACTTCAAACTCCAAACTTATCGCTTCAAACTTTAAAAACATGATGTCACTAGAAATAATAGTATTTATAGCCTCAATACTTTTTGGAATTGTCTTATACTGGAGAGAATCTAAAAGCAATACCATTTATAAATTCTTTAATAGAGTGTTTTATTCCAAAGAGTTGCAAATGAAAGCAACCAGTAAAAAGGGGTTTCTTTATCAGCAATCATTTTTAATGCGCTTGGTATATGTCTCTGTACTATTTTTGGTAGGTATTGTTGTCGTAAGATTTGTAATCCCAATAGACCTGGCTACATTATCCCTATTTGCTTCTAGTATTTTTGGTACCTTATTAGGGACTTATTTGGCTAATTTTGTATTTAAATCGTCTGAAGTTATAGATGAAAAAGGAGATTCTTTAGTAGATGCCGTAAAAGATACTGTTGAAAAAGGTAAAGAATTTATTCAAGATTTAGAGTCTAAAGAAAAAACAATAACTGAAACACCTAAAGCTGAGCCGAAGGTAGAGCCTGAAATAGCTCCTAAAAAAAGTGCTAGAGAACGTTTGAAGGATAAAGGGTATATGTAATCTAAATTAAAATTGAATTGTCAAGCTGAGCCTTTCGACTATCGCTCAAGACAGGCTAAAGTCGAAGCCTAATGACATTAATTAAATATAAAACATAAGATTTCCGTTTTCACGGAAATGAAAAATATAATTTTTCATGATTAAAAACTACTGGAATAAAGGAGGAAAACAAAAGAGAATAGTCATTTTTCTTCTCTTAATATTTATTATAGCATTATTCTTTTTAAGAGATGATTATCAACCCGCATTATTATTTATTAGAAAATTTATATTCGTAATTATTTTAAGCGTGTTTGTTCTATTTTTTGGGTTAAGAACCTTTAGAAATTTAGCCTCTACAGGTAAGCGTTTATTTATTTTAGGAATTATGGCCGTGTTTTTTGGCGTATTGTATTTCGTAGGATGGAAAATGGAATTGTACGATTATGTAAAAACTTATAATGTTTTTAATGATTTAAATAAAGTAGAAATATCTGAACTACCGCTAACGCAAAACGAACGTATTCAACCTTTACGGAATATATATTCTATGGCTAATGAAAGTGTTGGAGAAACTAAAGATGTCTCTTTACCGCATTTAGTTCGTGTTGATAATGAAAACAAATGGACAATGGCCATCCAGCCAACTGAAAAGTATTACTGGCAAGGAATGAAAGATAATACAGAAGAAGTCTTTGCAGTATCTAGTACAACACCATTTCCAAGATTTTCTAATGAAAATAGAATCCCTGTTACGTTCTCTATTGGAGAATCCTTAAAATTTAGTAGAAACACATACAATGCAGTGGTACAGCGTTTCAACCCTTGGATGTTACTAAATTATGAGCCAAGTGATACGTTTTATATGAAAAACGATACTGGCCAATGGGTAGAAGTAGTGAGTTTAATAAAATGGAAAGGTTTTTTCTTTCCTTACCCAACTTTTGGAGGTGTTATGATTATTGAAAATGGCGAACATGACATGAAAGATTATATGGAACGCATAGTTATTGGAAAAGGTCAATTCATAGCGCCAGATGAAATGAAAAACTATCCTTTCTTAACCAAACAAAATACCTTGTCTGAAAAAGTATCACGTTTACAAGCAGAATCTATAAAATTTATGGGAGGCTTTAGCGACCCATTACCTTGGAATATGAAAACGGCTGTAAAAATCCCGGATTTAGCTGATGATCAAAATGAGCAACCATTTGTAACCGATTTTAATTTTGAAGACACTCAAATTGATGCATATAGCGGATTATACCATTGGTTTGGTCTTGAACCAGTTGGTGATGAACGCACAAGTTTAACATACAGTATATTCGTTCCTGCAGATGGGACAGATAAATTGTATTACTATGATCATGCTTCTAAAAAACAAGGTTATGCAGGTGTTTCTGCAATGCCTTTAAAAGTTCAGGAATCGAAAAAAGAATACGATTGGAATGTAAATAAAGCTGTAGAGTTTAGACCTTATATTAAAAACATCGCAGGAAAAAAGCGTTTATTCTTTTTAGGCACTGTAGCAGCCAAGAATGAACAAGGTCAATTTGATGGTGCTGCAACGCCAGATTTAGCTTTAATAGATAGCGAGTATCGTGATGTCGTATGGATAGATGTAAAACATCCTAGCGGCTGGGAAAAAGAAATCTATGATCAATTAAGTGAAGCTTGGCGCTCTAGTGAAGGTATTGGAGAGTATTTTGTTGAAGATACAAAGGTTATTGATGTTTCTGGAAAAGAACCTACAACTATAGCCATTAAACCAGAAGGCGCAGAAGAGGTTACAGTAGAATCTGTTCAGAAAAAAATAGACTCCATAAAAAAAGCAAGAAAAGAAACCGAGTTAGAACGATTAAAGCAAGAGTTAGATTCTTTGAAAAGCCTTAATAATTAGTGAATTAAAAGTATTTAAACTTTAATGATTATTAAAAGCAATAGCATTTTAGGTCTTAATCTCTATAAAAGAATTCGCTGTGAAGAAAAGGAAATATCTTTTATTAGTTCAAATATACATTGCGATGATATCGGTTTGTATGTTATTGGAGAAAATCCTGATTTAGAATTTAATTTTGTAAAAATCTTTGAAACTCGCGATTGGTCTAAAATTGCTTATGAAACTATAGTTTTTGCAGTGCTAAGTTTAGTGATTGACAAAGTTATTACCATTTATGAATTTGAGGATCAAGAGTTTTATGCTTCAGGTTTGTATAAAAGGAAATTTAAAGGTTATTATTTGAAGACAATTAAACCGATTGTCAAAGATGATATGTTATCAAAAATTATTGTAACAAAGATAGATCGTGTTGAAAAAGAATATGGTAATGATAGAGATTTGAAAAAAATAGTTAAAGAAGTTTTAAATTCATATTTAAGTACTGATGAACATAATAGGCCTCAAAAAAAATTTATTACTGAAATCCTTAAACGCTATTCTAAAAAATTAGACTGGTTAAATATTAAAGAAACAAAGAAACTATTAGGAGTTTATAAGGATTATAAAGTTGATTTTGATAGAATATATATTCCAAGAATTAACATGCAACATAGTGCAATAAAAAACAAGCATTTCGAATTAAGAAGAGAAAACGTTTTGTACCGCAATTTTGCTTATAAACTTAAAGACGTTTTAGATACAGATTTTGAGCGTAGAGTGCCAAAAAGTGATTGATTTCAAGTGAAATATAACTATAAAAACATGTAACGTATTCCTAAAATTAGATACTTATAAGTAAAGTATTTATTATGGGATATATGGGATTTGGAATGAATAGTTACGCATATAAAAGAAAACCTAGAAAACCGTTTTCTAAAAGTAAGATTTCTTCTTTTATAGGATTGCAACATTACTCTAGATCATTTAAATTACAACTAAGTAAAAATGAAAATAAAAAGTTAACTGGATTAAAAACAATATTGATAGTTGGTTTGATTTGCAATTTCTATGATGGGAAGAAATTTTTTAAACTACAGTAAAAAATATAATGCATTAACTAAAAGTGAATTTTATAAAGATTCAAATGCCTTTAGTTTTTTAATGAATTCAGGAAAAGAAAGGCTAATGGCTGGTTATTATGATGAAGCTTATTATGAGTTCAAATTAGCTTATAAAATAGATCCAGAAGATGAAGAATTACAATCAGTAATTATCGAAACAATAAGTATATTATGTTCTAAAGATATAAATTATTGCAAAGAATTGGATTTTTATCTAAAACAGTGATAGTTACTAATCATCATTTATTGGATATTCCATCTTAATATTACTTCGTTTATAAGGAGAATTTTCTTCTACAGGAATCTCTATAAAACCAAATTTTCTATAAATATAAATGGCATTTTCTAAAATAGTATTGGAGTAGAGTAGTAGTCGTTTAAACTTTTCGGTTTTAGCAAATTCTATACAGTATTGCATTAATTGTTGCCCAATTTTATGTCCGCGATGATTTGGAGAGACTGCCATTTTAGTAAGCTCAAATCCTTCTTCATTTTTAAGAGGCATTAAAGCTACTGTTCCAACAATTTCATTTTCTAATTTTGCAAAAAAAATATACCCCCCTTTATTTATAATATAATTTTCTGGTTTGCTCAAGACTTCCTCATCAAACGGTTCAACATAAAAATAGGTTTTAAGCCATTCTATATTTAAATCGTAAAATCGATTAGAATACTTTTTATCGAAAGGAATAATTTCTAAAGACATGCTATTTTGTTTTTCTAGTTGTAAAAATATAATTTATCTAGAATTTGCTCTAATAAAATCGGTTATAAAATAAGAAATGAGTTTTCCTATTTGTTCTTCATTTTTCTTAGTAGCAATGGCTTCACAGATGTGTAAGTAAGTAGCATTTTTATGTTGACCAAAATAGTGAATAAACTGTCTCGCTTTTTCAACAGAAAACCCACTAGGCGTTTGGGCGCTACTTTTAATATTTATAATGGCATCGCAATCTAATTCTATTCCATATGGTTTTTTACTAATATGTTTTGAGGCACGTTGCAATTCATTATTAAAATCACGACTGTTTCTCACCTTTAATTCTTCATAAGTATTATAATCTAATCGTTTTTCAGATTCAAAACGATCAAAAATATAAGATGGCGTGTAATTTTCATGCACTCCGAAAACAAAATATTTATCAAGAAACCCTTCAGCATAAGCATAACTAAAACCATTACCGCTATGTCTACCTTCTAAAGCTCTAAAATCGGTATGTGCATCAAAATTTATACAATTAATAGCTTTTTTCAAAGCTAAAGCAGTTCCTTTTATATTACCGTAAGCATTGTTGTGTCCTCCTCCAATAATTATAGGTGTTTTTCCTGCTTTCACTATAGATGAAACGATATTTACAACCTCTTTATCTATTTCTGATACTATTTCCCTCGCTTTTTGAACGTCTTTTTCGTTATTTTGATCGAATTTTGAAATTTTTTTTAATTCTTTCGAACAATCTAAATAACCAAGAACAGCAGCCGATTTTGCAACATTAAAAGAGTTGTTTTGGGTATTTAATAAAACTTTAATTACGGCATCCCAAGTAGTGTAAGCCCCTGATTTACCATTGTTTGAAAACACTCCAACGTCTTCAGGTATCCCTATTAAAACATACTGGACATCTAAATTTTTAACATTTTCGTATATATCTGTGTTATTGGATAATAGATTTATATGTTCACCAAATTTCGTTTCATTCGGTCGTTTATTAAAAAATTTTTTTACGTTTGTAGCGTTATATAAACGAAGTTTAGACATTTAATTAGTATTTTTAAAAGCTAAAAATAAAGCTTTATTTAATCTAAAGTTCAAAAAAATCAACCAAATATATCAGAATTAACAGTTTCTCTAAAGAATAAAAATTATGTCAGAAAACAAAACAAGTATTGGATTAAAAGTTGGATTAGGAATAGCTCTTGCTTTATTAATAGGCACAGGGATATATACTTCGTCTTTATACAAAAGTAAAATAGAGACAGAAAACCAACTTACTGAAGAAAAAGCATTAGTAATGAAAGATCTTAATGCTATGGCTTCTCAATATGATCTTGCAATTAGTGAGAATGAAGTTTCAAATCAAAATTTGGTTGATGCCAAATTACGTATTCAAACGCTTATTGATTCGCTAGAAATATCTGAAACAAACATGAAAAGTTTATGGAGATATAAAAGCAAGTATCAGGCACTACAGAAAGAAATGGATAAATTGCTAATAGAAAACGATCAACTTAAAGTACAAAATGGATTACTTGCTACTTCATTAGATAGTACAAGAGTTGAGTTAGCAGAAAGAGAGGTTTTTACAGACTCTTTAATGTTTCAAAATGTAGCTTTATCTGAGGTTGTAGAGGATGCAGCGGTTTTAACAACAACAAATCTAAAAGGTTTTGCGGTTATTGAACGTGGATCTGGAAAACAAATCCCAACAGAAAGAGCTGGCCGTGCTGATAAAATTAAGATTTGCTTCACTGTAGCTAAAAATAAATTAGTACAATCTGGTGATCAAGAATTATATGTTCAAATAATAGATCCTAAGAATAATATTCTTGGAGCAAATGAACAACTTCAATTTGGAGAAGAAACTTTAAACTATAGTTTAATTAGTAAGTTTAATTACGAAAATAAAAACTTAAATATCTGTAAGTTTATTGGAAGAACTGGAAAAGAAGATTTTGAAAAAGGAAGTTATAAAGTAAATATATTCAATACAAACGAGCGTATCGCTGGCCATGAATTTACTTTAAGATAATGTAGAAAACATATTTTAAAAACTAAAAAACCTGATTAATAAAATAATCAGGTTTTTTAGTTTTATTAAGTATTTAAAGTGATTATTTTTTCAATAAAATAGTATGATTCATTTTCTTATTACCTTCTAATAGGAATCTTAAAATGTATGATCCTTTTGATAAGCTAGAAGCATCTATGTTTTTAATATCCCCCTTTTGCGAAAGAATTAATTGTCCATTTATAGAGTATAAAGAAATAGATTGTACTTTTTTATCTGATTTAAGCTTAAAATTAATCATATCTGCTACTGGATTAGGAAAAATTATTAAATCTTCACTAAAATCGCTGTTAACATCATCTATAGATAATGTTTGATCGTTTACTAATGCTAAAAGACTTTCGTTAACATTTAAACGACCACCAGTAACTGTTATCCCATCTAAACTAGGGTTAGGATCTACACTACTTAAAATATACTGCCTAACCTTTAAGGCAGCTTCTTCTGGATTACTTATTGCTAATTCTGCAAAAGCCATGCTTGGCGCCGAATATAATAAAGCAATGGCCCCCGTTACATGTGGTGTCGCACCAGAAGTTCCTCCAAAACCACCATAACCATTCCTAGCTGTTGTGAAAGTTCCTTGCCCTGGAGCCCCTAAATCAATCGTTTCTTTACCATAACCAGCTTGAGTAACCTTAACATCAGTTTGGTTTGTATTGGTTACTGCTATTAGGTAATTACTAGGGCAAGCCGTTGGAAGATCTCCAATAACATCGATATTAAAATCTCTATTAGCGGTTGCGCCTGCGTTTAATACTCCTATTTCACCTAATGTGTCATAAAAGTTACACCAAAGTGGCGCATCTGCTGGCTGACCACTATCTATACCCCATGATGCATTAGTGGCTACAACAAAAGCACCTTTTGCACCATCTGTATCATTATATAGTTTTCTATTTTCATAAACATAAGAATAAGCTCTTAATGCTTGAGCTTCATTGCCGCCACCAGCAATGATCATTAATTTTACATCCCAATTAACACCAGCAACTCCTGTGTTATTGTTTCCTTTAGCACCAACTATTCCCGCTACTGGTGTTCCATGACCACCTCCAGTAACATTATCATCACCTGCGTCTGCATCCCAACCTCTAACATCATCTATATAGCCATTACCATCATCATCTATATTGTTATTAGGTATTTCATTGGTATTGACCCATAAATTATCTACGATATCAGGGTGTTGAAGATTTATACCATCATCTATAACAGCAACAACAATTTCATGGCCATTAGCAGTCATTCCTCCAGTAGTGATATCCCATGCTTCTAGGGCATCGATGTCTTTATCATTATCCTGAAAATATTGCCATTGTTCGTCTATTCTTGTATCATTAGGAGTCGTCGCTCGATTTGTTAATATGTGATTTTTTTGAGCAATAAGAACTTTTTCGTTCGTGTATAAATCCTTAATAACTTGAATTTCAGAAACTGAACTAGAACTTGGTGTAAATCCTAATTTCCAAATATTAGAATGCTTGGATATTATAAGGGGTTGATTTAATTGGAAATGAGATGATTTAGTATCTTCAATTAATCGATCTACTGAATAATTTTTTTCTAATTGAATAAGAATTTCATTGCTCACATAATTTTTTTCTTGAGCAGTGATAGAAATGAAAGCAAAAGCCATCAAGACTATTAAATTGTTAAGTTTTTTCATTTTTTTTAAAGTTTGAATATTTGTAATTAATCTGTAAATGTGTTATTTACGTTGAATTTACTCACTAAGTAATTCTGAATATTATATATTCGATGAAACAGACAATAATTACGATAAAGCAAAAAAATGAAGCCTTGATTTTTTATAAGGAGAAAATTATGAAAAACAGGTATTTTAAAAAGGGAAGATACTAATTAACCACAAATTCATATAATCCTTCATTATTAGAGTTTATAATAGTACTAGTTATGTATATAGTTGTTTCTGGAGTGTTACTAATTGTATAATTAACTTCACCTTCCTCATTTAAAGAATCATTTGGCCCTATAAAGTAAGTTCCTGGTTCTACAGGAGTAATTCCAAATTTATTTTTGAAATCGGTTCCGTTATAAGTACTTGTTATACTAAAAGAAGGAAAAATGTTATCGCTATTGTTAGCATGAATTTCAACGTCTCCCTCAATAGAATTAATATTTAAATCATCAAAAGGAACGCGTTCTATTGTGTTGTTATTCAATCGATATAAAACTAAACTATTATATATTTTTTCATTTTCTACGAAATCTAATAAATTTACTTCAACATTATTAGTCGTATTTTGTATGTTATTTATAGTGGTTTCTATATAAATAGATTCACCTAAATTTAAAGTCGTTATTTGATCTTCAATTTGAATAATTTCATTGTTAACAACATCATAAACAACGAAAACAGTATCATCATCTTCATCGCATTGCGTATTTGTTAAACACAAAGTAATAACAATAAAAAAGGTAATAAATCTAAAAATTTTCATAATGGGGTTTTAATTATAAGATGATAAACACAAGAAATGGTTGCGTGTATAAATTACAAATTATAAACTAGATCCTCATATTTCCATTTTTCAGGAATAATATTTAATGATAATAATTGATTTTGAACATTCTCAATAGTTTCTTTATCAATAAGTTCTTGAGACCATTCGGTTAAGCTAAGCCATTCTTGAACGTCTTCTATTTCTTGTTCATAACGATTGGCAATCATACGATCTATACTTGGAATGTCTTTAAAATCTGAAGTGGTATTATTTACAATGTCTAAAATGGTTTTTACATCTTCTTTATTTGTTTTTAAAAAATCTTCACGAACGGCAATAACAAAACAGGGCCATGGAGACGGGCAGTTTCCAATACGACGAAAAATACCATCATCTACAAGAGGTTTTGTCGTAAATTTTTCCCACATAAAGTAATCAGCTTTTTCTTGAGTTAATCCTTCTACGGCACCGTCTAAATTTTTAATCACTTCAAAATTTAGATCTTTTTCTAAATCCCAATTGTTGTTTTGTGCATTTATGTAGGCCATTAAGTGAGATCCAGAACCATATCTACTTATAGCGGCTTTGGAGCCTTTGAGCTCGTTTAAGTTTTTATAACTTGATTTTTCGGCAACATGTATGCCCCAGATTAAAGGGGATTGTACAAATGTTTGGACAATTTTAGTTTTATTACCTGCAATAATATCTTTAATAATACCTTCAGTTAAAATAACAGCAATATCTATATCTCCATCTCTTAATCCTTTGCACATTGCTCCAGTACCGCCGTAATAATCATGCCAACGCAGGTTTATGTTTTCAGCTTTATATTCACCATTTTTTAAACCTAAATACCAGGCTAAGTTAAAATGCTCTGGTACACCACCAATATTAATTTGTTTCATGAAAAACTTATTTTTAATTCCCGCGAAGACGGAAATCTCTTATTTTTTTAGATACACTAAGTACCCTTTTTTTAATTATTATTTATTCACCAATTTATTTAAAGTATATAAAATGAGTTCTTCTATTGTTTTACTTGGGTTTTCTGAAAATCCACCAGTAGCTCTATTTGCAATTATAGCATTCATTGATATTGCTTTATGTCCTAACAATTTTGAAATACCATATATACCTGCTGTTTCCATTTCTAAATTAGTAATGGTTTTACCTTTATAATTAAAGTTCGCTAATTTATTATTTAAATCATTATCCTGAAGTGGTAATCTTAATATTCTACCTTGAGGGCCATAAAAACCAACATTAGTCGCTGTAAACCCTATTACTGTTTCTTTTGAAGAAAAATGATCTAGTAAATCTTTATTAGCGCTCACAACATACGGGTGAGATTTTGACTCACTCCAATTAGTTTGTTTTTTTATTTCGTTAGATATTTCAATATGTTGAATAGCCTCACTATTATAAAAATGAAGTAAACTATCAAATCCTACCGCATATTCACTAATTAAGAATGAATTTAAAGGAATACTCTCTTGAATTGAACCAGAAGTACCAATTCTAATAAACTCTAAAGTGGTTAAGTTTTTTTTAATTTCCCTAGTTTCTAAATCGATATTAACCAGTGCATCTAATTCATTAAATACAATGTCTATATTATCTGTTCCAATTCCGGTAGAAATTACGGTAAGTCGTTTTCCTTTATAAATACCTGTTTGCGTGTGAAATTCACGTTTTTTAGTTTGAAACTCTATAGAATCGAAATGCTTGGTTATCGTTTCTACACGATCAGGATCTCCAACCGTTATTATTGTATTGGCAATATGCTCAGGACGTAAATTAAGATGATAAACACTACCATCTAGATTAAGTATTAATTCTGATTCTTTTAAAGGCATTTAGTTTAAAGCTATAAGTTTATTTTCAATTTCATTAAACTGAAAATCATTTCTATTAACACCACCATAGGTAAGGTTAGTGTCTATTTTTAGGCTAAAATTATATTCGTTATTTAAAACTTGTATCCCTTCTTCTTTTAAAGTAAGAGACTCTTTGTTAATTTTAAAGAAAGGAGTAAGTCTGTTTATTATTTTTTCTAATTGTATATCTCCAAAGCCATAATAACCTTGATAGTGTAATGCATAACCCAATAAATGATGTTTGGATTTTACATCATGTTCTTTAACTAAATTTAGAATATTGTACTCGAGGCTACTTAGTCCACTTCGCGAATCTGGAAAGCGCTTAATGTGCGCTTTTAAACAGGCTCCCATATATATAAAATTTGATGGTCTTATAATTAACTCTTTCAATAGATTATGATCATTTTCACAATAGATGCGCCAAGCTTTTTGAGCTAAAGCAATATCGTCTACAGTTAATTTTATTCTAGTTTCGTAATGCTGTTTGAGTTGTTCTGGTGTTAATTGCGGCAGGCCTTTTAAATCCTTTTCTCCTTTTATACGCCCGCTACAAACTAAATAAAGCGGTATTTTTACTAGGTTCTGTTTTAATAAACTTATTACTGCTATAAGATTAATATGGCAAAATAAATCGTACTCAAACCAGAGAATAATCTCATCATAATCTTCTAATTTATTCAGCGTGTTTAAAACAGCAACAAATTCTTTTTCTTTATACTCTACATCGTAAGTGTTTTCTAAAAACTCTTTTCTAAGGGCTATAAATTCTGGCGAATCAATATTTTTTAATGTAGGGCCTTCGCACAACATTTCATGCCAAGTTAATATATTACCATCAAAATTTAATTCTTGTAGATAATCAGTTAAGCTAGATCCATTTGTTATATGTAAAGTGCGAAGGCTCATAATTAACCACCAACTCGTTTTACATTAAAGCCTTTACTTTTAAGCATTTCCATTATTTTATCGCGATAATCGCCTTGAATTATTATTTTATCATCTTTAAAACTCCCTCCAACACTCAAAGCCTTTTTTATGTCTTTAGCTAAAGCTTTAAAATCTTCTGTTGCTCCTGTATAACCTTCTAAAATAGTGATTGGTTTTCCTTTTCTCTTTTCATATTTACATATAATAGGATCATCCTGAAGCCAGATATCATTTTTAGAGTCTTCTTTGTCTTTAGGCTCTTGAGGCGTATGATCTGGAAAGAGATTCTTTAATTGATCTTTTAAATCCATAATTTGCTGCAGATATAATGTTTTATGCTTTTACCAATCCAAGTTCGACTAAACGTTCATGTAAAAAATCTCCTGCAGTAATGTCTTCAAATTGTTTAGGATTGTCTTTATCAATACAGTTTTCTAAAACATCTAATTTCATTTCACTAATTGGGTGCATAAAAAAAGGAATAGAATAACGAGAAGTACCCCATAATTCACGTGGCGGATTAATAACCCTATGTATGGTCGATTTTAACTTATTATTCGTGTGTCTTGAAAGCATATCACCAACATTAATCATTAATTCATCAGGTTCAGCAATGGCATCGATCCATTCACCATCATTATTTTGAACTTGTAAACCACGACCTTGAGCTCCCATTAATAGAGTGATTAAGTTAATATCTCCATGTGCAGCTGCTCTAACAGCATTCTCAGGTTCTTTTAAAATAGGGGGGTAGTGAATAGGCCTTAAAATAGAATTCCCATTATAAATGTAAGCATCAAAATAAGTTTCTTCTAACTTTAAGTATAAAGCTAAAGCACGTAAAACATACTTTGCTGTTTTTTCAAGCATGCGATAGGTTTCTTTTCCTACAGCATTAAATTCTGGTAATTCGTTTACGTCAACATTATCGGGATATTCATTTTTGAGTTTAGAATCATCCTCTACATACTGTCCAAAATGCCAAAATTCTTTTAAATCCCCTTCTTTTTTACCCTTAGCACTTTCTTTTCCAAAAGAAACATAACCACGTTGTCCTCCAATTCCAGGAATTTCATAACTGCGCTTAGTTTCAACAGGTAATTCAAAAAAATTCTTTATCTCTTCATATAAGTTATCTACAAGATTCTCTTCTAAAAAATGACCTTTTAAAGCCACAAAACCGATTTCCTCGTAAGCTTTACCAATATTATTAATAAATTGTTGTTTGCGTTTTACATCATTAGATAAGAAATCTTTTAAGTTAACACTTGGTATACTAGTCATAATAACTATTTGTTTAAATTATTCTAACGACAAATGTAACAAAAATACGTTGATTTTTAGTATTGAGTTTTTTTAATATTAAATAACTAATTTAAGCAATTATACTATATTTGATAAACACTTTTTTAATGAGTACTACGAAATTAAAACCTATTTTTAAATACGATGTCAAAGGAATAAAAAAGCAAACACTACTAGAGTTGTATGCTAATTTATTGAAACCTAGATTGGTTGAAGAAAAAATGCTAATACTTTTACGCCAAGGTAAAATTAGTAAATGGTTTTCTGGTATTGGTCAAGAAGCCATATCTATTGGTGTTACTATGGCCATGAAGCCAGAAGAGTATATTTTACCAATGCATAGAAACTTAGGTGTTTTTACTACTAGACAAATTCCTTTATTTCGTTTATTTTGCCAATGGCAAGGTAAAGCCTCAGGTTTTACAAAAGGAAGAGATCGTAGTTTTCATTTTGGTACTCAAGAATATAATATTGTAGGAATGATATCACATTTAGGCCCACAGTTGGGTGTTGCAGACGGTATCGCTTTAGCAAGTAAATTAAAAAATAAAAAACAGGTTACCGCAGTATTTACAGGAGAAGGCGGAACCAGTGAAGGTGATTTTCATGAGGCACTAAATGTGGCTTCTGTTTGGCAATTGCCTGTGCTTTTTTGTATTGAAAATAATGGATACGGATTATCAACGCCTACAAGCGAACAATACAATTGTAAAGATTTAGCAGATAGGGCATTGGGGTACGGTATGGAATCTCATATTATAGATGGCAATAATGTCATAGAAGTCTATCGGTCTATTTCTAAAATTGCAGCATCCATGCGTAAAAAACCGCGCCCAGTTTTAATAGAGTTTAAAACGTTTAGAATGAGAGGCCATGAAGAAGCTAGCGGAACTAAATATGTGCCAAAAAAACTAATGGATACTTGGGCTAAAAAAGACCCGGTTGAAAACTATAAAAACTTCTTAATAGAACAAGGTATTCTTACTGAATCTAAAAACGAAAAACTAACTTTAGAAATAAAGGCTGAAATTGATAAAGCATTAGCAGATTCTGGAGCTGAAAGCCCAATCGTTTCATCTGAAACTAATGAGTTAAATGATATCTATCAAGATTTTATATATCAGAATGTTACGCACAACGAAGAAACAAAGGAGATACGTCTTGTAGATGCGATTTCTGAAGGCTTAAAACAGTCTATGGAACGCCATGAAGATCTCGTAATAATGGGTCAAGATGTCGCTGAATACGGAGGTGTTTTTAAGATTACTGATGGGTTTGTAGAAGTTTTTGGCAAGGATCGCGTTCGTAATACTCCAATTTGTGAATCTGCAATAATTGAAGCAGGAATGGGACTTTCTATTGCAGGAATAAAAAGTGTGGTAGAATTACAGTTTAGCGATTTTGTAACTTCTGGATTTAATCCTGTCGTTAATTATTTGGCGAAATCACATTATAGATGGAATCAAAACGCAGATATCGTATTGAGAATGCCTTGTGGGGCAGGAGTAGCAGCTGGCCCTTTTCATTCGCAAACTAATGAAGCTTGGTTTACAAAAACACCAGGATTAAAAGTGGTTTACCCTGCATTTCCTTATGATGCAAAAGGGTTGTTAGCAACAGCAATAAACGATCCTAATCCAGTATTGTTTTTTGAGCACAAAGCACTTTATAGAAGTATAAGACAAGAAGTACCTACTGATTATTATACGTTACCTATTGGTAAAGCTTCGCTATTAAGAGAAGGAGATGATATTACAATAATCGCATATGGAGCTGCAGTACACTGGGCTTTGAATACTTTAAACAATCATAATTCTATAAATGCAGATGTTATAGATCTTCGTTCGCTACAACCATTAGATACAGAGGCTATATATGCTTCAGCAAAAAAGACAGGACTTGTTATTATATTACAAGAAGATTCCTTATTTGGTGGTATTGCAAGTGATATCTCTGCTCTTATTATGGAAAATTGCTTTGAGTATTTAGATGCTGCTGTAAAGCGAGTAGCAAGTATGGATACACCAATTCCTTTTATAGATCAATTAGAAGATCAATACTTATCAAGAGATAAATTTGAAGGTGAATTACTCGCATTATTATCCTATTAAAAACGCTATAAATTTCTATTAAATTATTAGAACACAATCAAAAAACATAATCAATGAAAATAATTATTTATTCATCACTGGTACTCGCATTTTTTTTAACTAGTTGTAAAACTGAAAAAAAAGAAGCAACCTATAAAGCAATAGAAGCTCCAGTAGCAAAAAAGACGGCAAAAAAAATGACTATTCATGGCGACACCAGAACAGATGATTACTTCTGGATGCGTTTAAGTGATGATCAAAAAAATGCAGAGACCCCAGATGCACAAACGCAAGATGTACTAGATTATTTAGGTGCTGAAAATGAGTATATAGATAAAGCTATGAGTCATACAGAGGGTTTGCAAACTAAATTGTATGATGAAATTGTTGGTCGTATTAAAAAGGATGACCAATCTGTGCCTGTTAGTGATAGAGGTTATTCTTATTACACGCGTTATGTTGAAGGAGATGATTATCCTTTGTATTGTAGAAAAAAAATAGAAAGCAACAGTAAAGAGGAGATACTATTAAATACTCCTAAGCTAGCAAAAGGACATTCTTATTATGGTGTTGGGCGTCAATCCGTCAGTTCTAATAATAATCTTATGGCCTTTTCTATAGATACCATTTCTAGACGTAGATATGCTATCTATTTTAAAGATTTATCTACAAATAAAGCGATTGATGATGTACTTACAAATACTACTGGTAGTGCAGTATGGGCAAATGATAATAAAACGATCTTTTATTCAACTAAAGATCCAGTAACTTTAAGAGCAACTGAACCACTATGGACTTAAAGTCCATAGGTTCGGGTTCGTGACTTAAAGTCACCCCATGGTTATTTTTCAATTATGAAATTTGTAGCATTACCATCGTCTGGTCTTCGATGATGCTCCAAGTACTCATTAACCATTTC